>NZ_JBNJQR010000001.1:0-491021 GCF_050113715.1 Brevibacillus ginsengisoli | reverse complement strand
GAAGGATTGATCCATCTGTGATGACTGGTACGGTTGATAGGACTGGAAGGATTGATCCATCTGTGATGACTGGTACGGTTGATAGGACTGGAAGGATTGATCCATCTGTGATGACTGGTACGGTTGATAGGACTGGAAGGATTGGTACGATTGTCGAGATGCTTGGAAAGAGGACGATATTTGGTCTTGTAAAGGATATCCCTGTGATGATTGTACTGGAAATTGCGATGATCCAGGACAAGTAGATGACGGGTAAGATGGTGATGCCATAGGCTGTGTGGATGGCATATATTGCGGACATTTAGGTGGAACCGGTTGTGGAATGGACGGACACGGCCTTTGAGGACAACAAGGTACTTGTACCCGCGGATAACAAGGAACCGGAAACGGCACAAACCTAGGCGGTTGAGGCTTCGGCATGATCGGAACGGGAATGGGTACAGGTTTAGGAACTTGTATAATTTGTGGTGGTACTGGGTATGGAGTTGGAACTGGTACTGGATACGGGGTTGGAACTGGAACTGGTGCTGGTGCTGGCAACGGTGTTGGGATTGGTGGCGGAGGTGTAGGCGCTGGCGCTGGTGGCATTGGTGCTGGCAGCGGAGTTGGGACTGGTAATTGTGGTGGAGCCGGGACTTCTGGTGCCGGTGCTGGCAACGGTGTTGGGATTGGTGCTGGTGGTGGAGCCGGGACTTCTGGTGCTGGTGCTGGTGCTGGCAGCGGAGTTGGGATTGGTATCGGCGGGCGCTCTTCCTCCACCTCAATCCGAGGAGGAATCGGGACTTCCTTCTGAGGAATTGGAATTTCTTTATTCGGGATTGGAGCTTCTTTTTTCGGTACGTGATGGTGTCCATGTTCTTCTTTTTGACGCAGCGGAACGTGAGCAACGGGAATTCTAACCTTCATTCCAACCACTAATCGATCCGGGTTCTTAATATGAGTGTTGGCACGAAGTAATTCTTTGAAATCAACATTATATTGCTTGGCGATTTTCCATAACGTATCGCCTTTTTGTACGGTGTGGATTTTCACGCTGATGTTCTCCTCCCTCGTCAAAACTCCCTACCATGGTATGCACCCATGGGCAAATTGCTCCTGTGGAAAAAATACGTTTATGAATGGAACTGTTTTGGAACACAAAAAAACGACAGTTGAGCAATCTCAACTGTCGTTTTGGGTGTGAATTCGTTATTCGTATACCTTTACGCCTTCATTTTCAACAAAGCGTCTAAATTCTGTTAACAAATGGTTCGTCACAGGTCCTGGCTTGCCATCTTTAATTTGACGGCCATCCACCTCGACAACGGATATTACCTCAGCAGCCGTACCTGTCAAGAATACTTCGTCGGCTACATACACATCATGACGCGTGAAAGGCTCCTCTTTCACCTTATATCCCAAGCTTTCCGCGATATCGAGGATCGCTTGACGGGTAATTCCTTGCAGAGCACCTAGATAGCAAGGAGGCGTATAGAGCACTCCTTTTTTCACGAGGAATACGTTGTCACCGGACCCCTCCGCAACATACCCTTCACTATTCAGCATCAAGGCTTCGCTTACTCCAGCCTGGTGTGCTTCTATTCTTACCAAAATGTTGTTCAAATAATTAAGAGACTTGATTTTGGGATTAAGGGCATCTGGTTTAATCCGTCTAGTTGCTACAGTAATGATTTTCATCCCGGTTTCGTACAATTCTTTCGGGAACAGCTGAAGTTGTTCTGCAATAATGATAACATTTGGGGCCACACAGCTTCGTGGATCCAGACCCAAATTACCGTTACCACGGGAAACAATCAATCGAATATAGGCGTCGCGCAGTTCATTTTTACGAATAGTCTCTAACAGGGCTTGAATCATCTCTTCCGGGGTCATAGGAATATGTAACAAGATAGACAAAGCGGATTCATACAAGCGCTCGATATGCTCTTCTAATCTGAAAACATTGCCGTTGTATACACGAATTCCTTCAAAAACACCATCTCCATACAAAAATCCGTGATCATATACAGATACCTTGGCATTCTCTTTGGTTACCATTTCTCCGTTCAGATAAATCCATTGCTCACTCATTTGGTTTCCCTCCATATCTGTCCATCTCTTTTTCTTCCTTACTGCAATTCCAAACTTATCCAATTCGCACAACTTTCTGACTATGGACTCGATTATAAAACGGGGGAATCTGTCCGTCAATGACTTTCCCCCATTATTAACTGAATTGTCTATACGATTCAGGACTTCCCTGCCGCTATGCTCTCTTTCAACACATAAAACGGATAGGTGCCTAATTGGCGAAGTTGACAGCCTAACGCTTCAATTTCTGCAAAAGCCCCTGGAAGCAATACCTCATCCATCCGCTGTTCAATATCAATGACGAAATGGTAACTGCCCAAGCCTTTTTTAGTCGGGCGTGATTCGATTCGTGACAAGTTGATTTTGCGCCAAGCAAACGCGGCCAAGACCTGATAAAGCGCACCTGGAAAATCCTCAGGAAGTGTAACCAGAGTCGTGGTCTTCTCTGTTTCAGAATCTGGCATCGGCACAACCTGTTTGCTAACCAGGACGAACTTGGTGTAGTTGTTCGTATAATCCTGAATATTTTCTTCCGCGAACATCAGCGGATAAACACTGGCTGACAGTCTGGGTGCGATGGCAGCCCATGGTTGATCCGGTTGCGCGCTCACCATTTGGGCAGCAAGGGCCGTACTGTTGGTGTATTCGATTTCGGCATGCGGTAATTTGTCCTGAATAAACTTGTGACATTGGGCTACCGCATGCGGATGAGACAACACTTTAGTAATCGAAGTCAACGGAAGTTTGGTATCGCGATTTGCAACCAATAAATGCTGAGAAATCGGAAGTGCCAGCTCTGCGCTGATCGGCAATTCCACTTCATGAATTAACCAGTCAAGCGTAGAATTGACAGAACCCTCAATGGAGTTTTCCATCGGCACGACTCCGTACTCCACATCATTACGGCCGACTGCTGATAACACATCCATAATGCTCCCATACGGCTTATAAGACACTGGCTCATTAAACGGAAAGGCACGGGCTGCTTCCTCAGCAAACGTGCCGTATGGACCCAAAAATCCAATTTTTTTCGTCATGGCTCTCTCTCCTGGCTTCCTATTCTCTTCTATTCTAAAAGTTTCCTTGTATTATGAGCCAATCGATGACAAGACGTCAACCTCTACTCCTGTTTCATCTACGAGAAGTTCCAAAGTTTCGTAAGCAATTTTATGATGGCTCATCAGGTGATCCACGAAGGATAGCAATTTTTCTTTAGCCGAATCTTCCTTGTAAAAGAAAAGCACAGTGGGACCCGCCCCGCTTAAAGCAGTCCCGATGGCTCCATGTAAATAGGCATCGCTTAGCATTTCACTCAAACCAGGTACTAATTGGCTGCGGTAAGGCTGATGCATGCGATCCCTCATCGCTTGTGTTAAAACCTCCAACTTGCCACTGGCTAATGATGCGATCAATAAAGCGCTCCTGCCGATGGAGTAAACCATGTCCTTCTTCTCATACGTTTCAGGAAGCACATGCCTGGCTTTTTCCGTGGACAGATGATATTGCGGGATGACCACTAAGGTTTTGAGACCTTCAGGCGCATCAAGACGCACATAAGGGATTTCCTTGCCCTCATCTTCCTCTGGCATGGTCGCCACAATAATTCCACCAAATAAGGATGCCCCCACATTATCTGGATGTCCTTCCCATTTGCTGGCCATGTAGAACAATTGCTCTTTGGTAAAAGGTTCGCCCGCTAACGCATTGGCCGCAACCAGAGCCCCCACAATAGCTGTGGCACTGCTTCCAAGTCCGCGCGTCAATGGAACGTCGGTCTGAACCTCCATATATAATTCAGGGTCAGCCAGACCTGCTTCACGGTAGAGGGATTGAGCCACCTGATACAGCAGGTTGCTTTTATCCAGAGGGACCCCTTCCATTTCTTTCCCATGTAAATGAATGCTTGTTACCTCGGCTTCTCGCATCAGGATGGTGGTATATAATTGAAACGCCATCCCTACCGCGTCAAAGCCAGATCCCAGATTGGCGGTACTCGCTGGGATTTTTACCCGGACGGTTCGGTTATTCACTTTTTACTCACCTGCTTTTTTCTCGCGTATCACGCTCATGACCGCTTCTCTGGTGGCCGATACAACGCGAGGTTCAGCCGCTACAGCTTTTAAGGCAATATTCGGGTCTTTGAGACCATTACCTGTAAGGACACAAGCAATCGTAATTCCTTCAGGGAGTTCGCCGGCACGCTTGAGCTTAATCACACCCGCTACGGATGCGGCGGAAGCAGGTTCACAGAATACCCCTTCTTGACTAGCCAAAAGCTTGTAGGCTTCAAGGATCTCATCATCGGTAACGGCGTCGATATGACCGTCAGATTCGCGAAGGGCATTTAGTGCCCCTTCTTTGCTGGCTGGATTTCCGATCCGAATTGCCGTCGCAATCGTCTCAGGATTGGTAACTGTCTCTCCACGAACCAGAGGTGCCGCACCTGCTGCCTGAAAGCCATACATCCGCGGTAGATTGTCTACACGACCTGCTTGATGGAATTCCTTGAACCCTTTCCAATACGCCGTAATATTGCCCGCATTCCCAACTGGAATCGTCAGAATGTCAGGGGCTTTCCCGAGGGCTTCACAAATCTCGAATGAAGCTGTTTTTTGTCCTTCGATTCGGTAAGGATTCACGGAGTTCACCAGTGTAATTGGTTCATCAGCCGTAATCTCTCGAACAATTGTCAGCGCATCATCAAAGTTGCCGTCAATCGCGATCACTTCCGCACCATACACGAATGCTTGCGCCAGTTTCCCTAATGAAATATTGCCGTTGGGAATCAACACAATACAACGCATATTGGCTCTTGCGGCATATGCGGCTGCGGCTGCTGAGGTATTACCTGTGGAAGCGCACATAATCGTGTTGCTTCCCTCCTCAAGCGCTTTAGCAACAGCCATGACCATTCCCCGGTCCTTGAATGATCCAGTTGGATTCAGACCTTCATACTTCAGGTACAGCTCGACACCCAGTTGTTTGGATAAATTGCTTGCGTGAATGAGGGGAGTGCTCCCTTCATGAAGAGACAAAGCGGGAGTCTTGTCAGTGACAGCCAAGAACTCACGGTAACGCTCAATGATTCCTTCTTGTCTAGACATGTTTATTCTCCCCCTTCCACACGATAGCAGCTTTTCACTTCTTCTACGATCTCCATGTCACTCATGATCATCAGCACGTCGTCCATATTCTTCTTCGAGGCCGTATGCGTCACCATGGTAATTTCAGACTGCTTGCCGGAGTTGTACGGTTGTTGAAGGACTTGATCGAGGCTGATATCCTTGTCAGCCATCAACTGAGTAATTTGAGCAAGCACACCGCGTCTATCTGCCACAATAATCCGAATAAAATACTTGGACATGATCTTATCATCTGTTTTTAATTTCTTTTCTTTGTAAGGAGCGACCATTCCTCGTCCATTGACACCAAGCTTCATGTTTTTGACAACGGTCACCAAGTCGGAAACAACAGCGGTTGCCGTAGGAAGCTCACCGGCGCCAGGGCCATAGAACATGGTTTCACCCACCGCTTCTCCGTGAACATACACCGCATTGAATACGCCATTCACGGAAGCCAACGGGTGAGACTTGTGAATCATGGTTGGCTGTACACTAACCTCGATCTCTTCATTGTCGCGCTTAGCCAAGCCTAACAATTTCACTTCATAGCCAAGCTTTTTACCATAGGAGATGTCTTCCTTGCTTACTTTGCTAATCCCTTTGACATCCACTTCATCCAGATTCATCGCGACGCGGAAGCCAAGCGTTGCGAGAATGGCCATTTTGCGGGCAGCATCCAGCCCCTCCACATCGGAGGTTGGATTTGCTTCGGCATAGCCAAGGGCCTGCGCTTCCTTCAGGACGTCAGCGTATTCGGCACCTTCCTGACTCATCTTGGTCAAAATATAGTTAGTGGTTCCATTGACGATACCCATCATTTTGGTGATGCGATCGGATGAGAAGCCTTCTACCAGAGCACGCAGAATTGGAATTCCACCTGCTACGCTCGCTTCATAGAACACGTCACAATTGTTTTCTTGAGCCTTTTTGAGAATTTCTCCGCCGTGTAGCGCCATGAGATCCTTGTTGGCGGTGACGACATGCTTGCCATGCTCCAACGCGGTTAGAATGTATTCCTTGGTCGGATGGATCCCGCCAATTACTTCAACGATTACGTCAATTTCTGGATCAAGCAATAGGTCATTCGGTTCAGTGGAAATCAAATGTTGGACAGTATTCAGGCTTCTCGCCTTTACTTTGTCCTGCACGAGAATTTTATGAATTTCAATGCCAAGACCTGTTTGAATCAATAAATCCTCTTGGTGGCCTTGGATAATACGCACCACTCCAGTACCAACTGTTCCAAATCCCATTAACCCAATCTTCACTGTTTGCTTCATGTAACATCCACCCTCTCCACCGATTCTCTATCCTTCTCGTCTATCCTCGCCCAACAATCATCGCTTTGCGAACACCAATCATCTGTTGGAGCGAATCTAATAATTCTGTGCTTGGGATCAACAAATGCGCCAAATCAACAGACATGGCCACATTGGCTATTCCTTGAAGCGGAATAGTCTGATTGATCGTCAAGACGTTACCACCTTTTTCAGCAACAAACTGCAGAACCTTGGACAAGACACCTGCCCGATGCTCCAAGGTCAAATTAACCGTGATTATCTCTTCACTCATCATGGCGTTGAACGCAAAAATACCATCCTTGTATTTATAGAAAGCACTTCGACTTAAGCCAATGCGCTCAACTGCTTCATTAACCGTGTCTGCTTCGCCCGATTCCAACAATTTTTTTACTTCGATGGTCTTGAGAATCGACTCCGGAAGGATATCGGCACGAATAAGATAAAACTTCTCTTCACGTTTCGTCATATGTCCTCCATAAGGATACAAATGTTTACCCATAGGAGACATTATATAAGAGTAATCTTCCCGTTACAAGCCCAAATTCTTATAGTTGTAGAAATTGTTTAGCAATTGAGGTTGAACATACATGAACGACTTGCTTATTGCGCACAATAGTCTCGAACGAATCCTTCACCACAAGGGAGTGATTAGTGATGGGTGGACGAAGAAAATTTGACAAAAGCGAGAGCCGTAACAACCATCCTCCTGGTAAACCAAGTGACTTGGACCAATTCGGTGCCGAAACCCGAGATCGTAAGCCAGTCGATCCAGATGTTGGCGGAGGAAATAGCAAAAAACATCATCCTGGGATTGGGTAGGGAGAAAAGAGCTTCGTCCCTTTACCCCCTCTCATCGGGGGGCCGAAACGCGCTCTGTGGAAGTTCGCATGGATGTTAAATAGCACGCTCACTACCTCCGAAAGGGGAGCCGCCAAACGCTTCGCGCCCCTTTGGGGTTGGGTGGCGGCTCGGATCCCTTTCTCCGTTCGTTCCCTGGGCGTCACTTCCAAGGAGACTAGAAGTGGACGAAACTCTTTTCTTAGTGAAAGGAAGGAAAGTATAAATTTCTTTCCTACCGAAAAAAATTTATACTTTCTATTCATTTAAAAAAGCCAGGGAGCTTCTCCCTGGCTTTTTTAACATATTGTTATGGTTGTGGTACGACTGGCGCTTGAGCTTGAACCTTGATTTTCTTTGCCTTGATCTTGTTATCCTTCCATTCTCCGGTTACTTCTACGGTTAGACCCGTTTTTAGATCAGTCAAGGCAATTTTTTGGTCCTTGTCATCGGTCACCACCATTGAATCTGTAATCAACACAGATTTACCTGCAACTACCATGGTCTTGGCAGTGAAGTTGATTTGGTCAATGCTTCCTGTTACACTTACGTCTTTGCTATCCTCTTGTTTTTTCACATTCACTCTCAAAGCAATCATCTTGTCCCCAGCGATGTACCCTTTTGCTTCTACATCGGTTCCGACCTGAATCTTTTCCAAAGAGATGTATTTGCCATCTTTAACAATCTTGGTCTGATCAGAAATGGTGATGAGTTTGTCTCCAAGGGAAATGGTATGGTTATTTGTATCTATGCCTGTGACTTTCCCCTCAAGCGTTTCTACTTTTCGGTTTACATTGATCGTAGTCGCATCAAGGGTGTCCAATTTTTTCGTGCCAACAACGACTACTTGATCCCCAACGAGCAAGTCAGCAAACTTGGCATTGAACTCCATCAGACGAAGCTTTGTACTGGATTTAACATTTACTGTCATACCAGCGACAACGAGCTGATTTTTGTCTGCTTGAATGGATTCAATCTTGCCTCTAACCGTTGCTATGGTACGTTTTACCTCGATCTGAGCGGCTTGAAGAACTCCCTCTTTAAGAAATCCGCTTGCCTCGATTTGATCCCCTGCTATAAGATCTGCCAACGTTAACTTATCTTTTTTCATTCGGATAACCGTTTTATCGGAAACCGCGATTTTTTTACCGCCCGCTACTGATAGGGTCTGACCCTCAGTATCAACGGAATCCACTGCCCCTCTGACATACCCTCTCTTCTTGAAGACCTGGATTTCTTTTAGGGTATTCAAATCGTCTTTTTGAACGTATGTAGCTGTCGCTTGGTCGCCTACCCAGATATCGGCAAGCGTTGGATTTTTGAATTCTGTTACTCTTACTTTGGATGAACGATCGATGGTAAGTAGAATCGTGCCGCCTTTAGCCTGAACAGTAATTGTGCTGGCTTGAGGGTCTACGGCTGTTATAGCCCCACTTACTCTTACTGTTTTTTCCTTTTGTTTATCCACCGTTTTTGCGAAGGTTGCTGAGCCAAATGTAAATAGAAGTACAAAACAAAGCAGTAATATTGACCATTTTCTCATGTGTAGGTCTCCTCCATCTGTAGCGATTTGACAGCCTAAGGAGATATTACCCTGAATAAAAGCGAGGGAAAACCTTTCCAGCAAAAAATAAGACATCCTACCTAGTATAAAAAGGAGGATGTTACTTTTTACGGGTTCTATTATAGTATTGTTCGATTAATTTACCGTGATGGCCATCCAAATTGATAAACTGAAGCGTAACTTTCGAACTACCATTTTCAAACCGCTTCTCGAGTACTTGAGCCATTGCCACGAATTGTTCCTTGCTCTTGGGTACGATGAAAGACAAATTAATAAAATCTCCGACCGCGACATACCCGTCTGTCCCCATGATAAGCTTATCCGGCGCTATTTCTAGTATGACGCCTTCTCCATGTTCTTCGTTCGGCTTGGCACCCATAACCTTATACGGCACATTGATGATGTAATCTGGCTTGATAAGAGCGGTGGAAACCTTCATCTCCTGATCGATATGAATCGGAGTCAAGCCAAGCAGATGAACAGGTAAAACGTTTTGTTCATTCACTACCTCCAACTGGATCTGGACCGTGTAATTCACCGTATCCAGATCCATGCGGATAGTAGAGCCAACGAGACTTCTCGTAGGGGTTGAACGTTCAAAGGAAATGACTAAAAATTTGCCGCTTGCATGCTCGATGATACCATCCAACGGAGGACCAACCAGTCGGGAGTTGGCAAATCGGACAGTAAGACCACGCTGAAGTAATTTATCCTGAATAAATGGGTCTAACATGCTTAAGCATCATCTCTTTTCTATTCAACAAACTCGAATTCAAAATCTCCAATGCGTACGGTATCTCCATCCTTTGCACCTTTATTACGAAGCGCCTGGTCGACTCCCATGTTGCGCATCATTCGGGCAAAACGTTGAATAGAGTCATAGCTGTTAAGATTCGTCATCCGTACCAGCTTCTCAATCTTCTCTCCACTCACTACATACACTTCATTATCTCGTGATACATAGAAACCGATATCCTCTGGTTCCGCTTTGAACACGACACGTTCTTCTACCTCTGCCACTTCTTCCACTTGCACCTTGTCCGGAAGCGTATCCAGCAAATCAGCCAAACCGTACATTAATTCTTGAATCCCTTGTCTGGTTAAAGCAGAAATAGGGTAAATCGGAATCTCAGGAACATGCTGCTTGAATTTGTTCAAATGCTCTTCCGCTTCGGGCATGTCCATTTTGTTGGCCGCAATCACTTGAGGGCGATCCTCTAGTTTGGCGTTGTACATCTTCAATTCCTCGTTGATCCGCAAAAAGTCTTCATACGGATCGCGCCCCTCAGTTCCTGCCATATCAATGACATGAACGATAATTCGGGTACGCTCTACATGGCGCAAGAACTGATGACCTAGTCCAATACCTTCATGAGCTCCCTCAATCAGTCCAGGCAAGTCGGCAAGAACAAAGCTACGCTCGCCCATATCAACGACACCCAGATTCGGACTCAGCGTGGTAAAATGATATGCGGCAATCTTAGGGCGCGCAGCTGTCACAACCGAAAGCAGCGTGGATTTACCCACACTCGGATAGCCAACCAGACCCACGTCCGCTAAAAGCTTCAATTCCAACGTGACATCGCGCTCTTGTCCCGGTTCACCGTTCTCCGCAATTTCCGGAGCCGGGTTCGCTGACGTTGCAAAACGAATATTTCCGCGGCCACCGCGACCACCTTTGGCAATGATGGCACGTTGTCCATGAGTGGTTAAATCGGCGATGACCTCGCCTGTATTGGTATCATACACAACAGTACCTGGTGGAACACGAACGATCATATCTTCTGAACCCGCGCCATGCATGGACTTGTTGCGTCCGTTCTCTCCCCGCGGAGCCTTAAAATGACGCTGATAGCGGAAATCGACCAGTGTACGCAGTCCTTCATCTACTATAAAGACAACGTCTGCTCCACGTCCTCCGTCTCCACCCGCAGGTCCACCCAACGGTACATATTTCTCGCGTCGGAACGAAACGGCTCCATTGCCGCCGTCTCCGCCCTTCACATAGATTTTCACTTGATCGACGAACATGTTCATTTACTTCACCTCTTTACATACGATACGGGAGGTTTAATTCCAAGCACCATTCCTCTTCCCTCTGGTTCCTGGTTTGAATTGTTACTCCCTGTGCAAGCTCACTCTCTAACAGCTTTTCCAATTCAAGCTGCGCAGATGCTGGGAGACCCGCTGATAATTCAAGTTGTATTTGAATCGCTTCCGGAAGGCTCTCCAATGTGACAAGCAGGCTGTTTGTCTCCATTGAACCCTTAGGGAAGCTGTTTTTTACGAGCATGATAAGTTGATAGATGAATTGAAACAAAGACAATTGATCCTTTTGGACCTTCGAGAGATCGATATCATTATATAATTCAACTTCCAAACAAAGATCGTTATGTAATGCGTGAAATGTTAAAAAGAAACTGGATAAGGGTGGACAATTAATCCGAGTGAGCAAACTCTCTTGACGGGCAAGCTCTGTCACCCGTGTCAAATAGGTTTCTCCCTCTTCTGGCCGGCCTAATTTGAGGTAACCCAAGAGTACTTGAAAATGATTCAGCCAATCATGCCGTTGTTGATTTAATATTGTGAGCAGCATGTCGGCTTCTTCGACAAATAAATTCGAATGATCGTTCATGTTTCCCCACCCGATACGATTTATTCTAAAGTGTCGTGCCTGTCAACGACATTTATCCTTGAGGCAAATTCAAGACTCGTTCCATCTCTATTACAAAGAAAACCCAGCGCTAAGGCTGGGTTTACCTGTTAAGTCAGAGTTACGCTTCTACAGCAACTGGTTCGATAACCACTTGTTTGCGGTCACGACCCAAGCGTTTGAAACGAACGATACCGTCCGCTGTTGCGAACAATGTGTCATCGCCGCCAATGCCTACGTTAGCACCTGGATAGATCTTAGTACCACGTTGACGAACGAGGATGTTCCCTGCTTTAACGAATTGACCATCACCGCGCTTTGTACCAAGACGCTTGGAGATAGAGTCACGTCCGTTCTTTGTGGAACCTACCCCTTTCTTGGATGCGAAAAACTGAAGATCCATTGTAAAGAGCATTGTCATTGTTCTGCACCTCCTTGTTTGGTAAGATCACGAACTTTAATAAACTTTCCGTATTGCTGCGAGATCGCATACAGGGAAAGGATCATGCTTTCAGCTAAAAGCTGTTGTTTCTCATGAAGTGTAGCATCGTCAAGTGGATGTACACGCCAGCGGAGAAACCCGCCTTCTTGCCCAGCTTGCTGGACGTCAGGTTGAATGTTCAGTAGCGAATGGACTGAGTTCAATATTCCAAAGCTGATGCCGGAAACAGCAGAGCAGACAATGTCTTGCCCGTGTTTGGCCGCATTGGCATGACCAGAAACCGTAATCTCCTGAACACCATAAGTACCGCGTTTAACCGTAACCTGAATCATCGTTCCAACACCTTACGCGTTGATCTTTTCGATCACAACTTTAGTGAATGGTTGACGATGACCTTGTTTACGACGGTAGTTCTTTTTGGCTTTGTATTTGTACACGATAACTTTTTCACCTTTACCGTGTTTTTCTACTTTGCCAGTTACAGTTGCTCCAGCTACAGATGGAGTTCCTGCTGCGATTTTGCCGTCTTTGTTTACGAACAATACTTTGTCGAAAGTAACAACTTCACCTTCGGAAGCAGTCAATTTCTCGATGAAAAGTACTTGACCTTCTTCTACTTTGTATTGTTTGCCACCAGTTTCGATAATAGCGTACATGTGATGCACCTCCCTATACTCAGACTCGCCTTACCAGGTGCGAAGTTCTAAGAAGAACTCGACTTAGGAACCTGTTCCGCGCGGTTACAGCATGCTTGAGGTGACAAGCATATCTGTATGAACTTCAATAGATTATCACACAATCGGGATACTCGTCAAGAAGTAGTTAAGAGACGTTTTGCCTCTTCATCGGAGCCCGCAAACCTCACATGATAGTATCCGTAAGGGAGCCTTGTATTCACTTCTATGTATATATGAATCCCTAACTCGCGCTCCCATTCAGTGGATGGATCGCTCTCCCCTACGAATAGCGGGAACACCTCAAGGATTATCGCTTCCGCCGCGGAATTTCTCGCGACAGCACGAATTTCTCGTCTGATTCTTGCGAGCACCTCACGCTCGTGCAATACTCTCCCGCGCTCTTGACAGGTTGGACAGGGTCTTGTCAAAATCTCTGGGACACTCGGCCTGATCTTTTTGCGCGTCAGCTCGACCAAACCAAGCTGCGTCATTCCGAACACGTGGGTCGGGGTGTGATCCTTCGCCAATTCCTTCTGCAAGCTGGTCAGTACCCGCTCCTGATTGGAACTTGCCTTCATATCAATAAAATCAATGACCACAATACCACCAATATCGCGTAAACGGAGCTGTCTGGCAATCTCCTTGGTTGCTTCCAGATTCGTTTGAGTAACAGTCTCTTCCAAGCGTTGCATGCTTTTTCCGGTAAATTTGCCAGAGTTGACATCAATGACGGTCATTGCCTCGGTTCGATCAATCACGATGGATCCCCCATTCGCCAGAGGAACATGCCGCGAGAGCAGTTTATCTATTTCGAGATCGATCCCGAACGCTTCAAAAATCGGTTGTTTTCCCATGTACGCTTTGATTCTGTTTTCCATCTTCGGATATAAAGCCTTCACCATCCGTTGAATGCGCTGCAGCTGTTGAGACGAGTCGACAAGCACTTCCTGCACTTCCTCCGTAAACGAATCCCGGATCACCCTGATCAGCAAATCCGAATCTTGATAGAGAAGAGCAGGCGGTTTCAGATTTTTGGAGCGTTCCAGCGCTTCCTTCCAGACAGAACGAAGATAATTCAGCTCCGCTTCCATTTGGGCAGCCGCCATTCCTTCCGCAGACGTACGGACAATGATCCCTTCCGCTTCTGTAAGCCATTCTCTCGCCATTTGGGAGAGACGTTTGCGTTCTGATTCCAGCTTGATTTTCCGAGAGATCGAGATTTGGCGTCCATACGGGAGATACACCAGACTGCGTCCCGGAATGCTAATTTCCGTTGTAACACGGGGAGCTTTTGTACCGAATGCTTCCTTGTTCACCTGAATCAGCAGTTCTTCACCATTGCGAACCAGCTCCTGAATGCCTGGCTTCTCCTTCTTCCCGCGTTCTTTTTGCCAATCGGCGGGTAAGCAATCATCAATGTAAAGAAAAGCATTTTTCTCAAGTCCAATATCAACAAAGGCCGCCTGCATATTGGGGATAATATTCTCCACACGAGCCCGATAGATATTCCCTATCAATTCCTCAGACGAATGTGATTCCAGATGGTATTCCACCAGCTTGCCTTGCTCCAGAATGGCAATGCGTGTATGATTCTCTTCAGTGGTTACGACAATCTGCTTCAACAACTTGCCTCCTAGCTACATCGAATAGGCCAAAGTCTCGTACTTTGACCTTTTCATTGTATACAGTTTTCCCTCTTCATGACAAAATTTTTCCGATCGATTCCTGATGTCTTTGTTCAATTAACAAGGCGTGCAAGAGCTCCGATTCATGTATAAAGACCCCCGCACTATCCGTCCGCACAAAAAATAGATGAGAGCACCCTTTGTACATGAGATAGGCTGCCTGAATGGTACTCATCGTCGGTTCAACGGGAATGGATTGAATTCTCAACCGATCGGATTCTCGTAAATATTTTCCCATGAGAAAACGCATGAATTGATAAGGAAACCTCAGAAAGGCCTGAATGTTGACAATCGCCAAGTAAGCACCAATGGTCATCAGATTCACTTGCCAATCGATTAATCCGACGCCAAACAATAGCGCGGAGAACAGGCAGCTAGAGCCTAGTGAGAGATAACTGGCCTGACGATAAGGCAAGACAAAGGTCAAAAGGGCCTGGACAATTCTCCCGCCGTCCAAAGGCCAAATCGGAATCAGGTTGAATCCGGCCACAAGCAGATTGGATTTCATAAAAAATGCGGTCCATTCAGTCGTCCACAGCCCGCTCCACCAAAAAAGAAAGGAAATAAAAATCATTGCCATATTCATGAACGGACCCGCAAGCGCAACGACAATCTCGTCCAATGGTTCGGCGGAAGCTTCATCCTCAACAGAGGCCACCCCACCAAAGGGGAGCAATTGAATCTCTGTGATCTTCCAGCCTACCTCTCTGGCCACCGCTACATGGCCCAGTTCGTGAATCAAGACAATAACGAATAACGTGATGACTTCAATAAAATAACCCGTGGCAATCGACAATCCAATAACCGCCCAAAACAAGAGATGTATGCGAATACGCACCCGAAAGAGCCAGAGCTCAGTCAAACGAAATCACACCCGTTGGATCAATAAATGAATCCTCTTTCTTCAACCCTAGGTACAAATAACGATCAGTCGGAGAAAACGATTTGGCTATCCCGATCAGATCTCCTACCTTAAGGTAATCATTTAGTTGAACATGGCTAGTCTCCAGGTTTCCGTACCAGACTTCCCTGCCTCCAGCCAGTTGAACAATCACTGTTTGATTGTAGCCGCTCTTATCCCCCACATAGGTAACGATTCCTTTTTCTTCGTTTAGCACCTGACCCGTCTCCCCAACATTGATGACGATTCTAGCACTATTCGGATTATAGGCTTTGACGACTTTATAATCTTTTGGAAATTTCCAAGATTGCGGTTGTGTTGATGTGGAAGCAGGTACAGAAGGTTTATGAGGAGTTAAGACTGGCAAACCCGTCGGTATCTGTCCAAACCGATTTTCATACCAGGCGGCTACCGCATCGAAGTTGAAATCACGGCTCATGACCTCCTGTCCCGTTTCACGCCACGAAGCCGGGATCGGTAAGGAAGAATGAAACAAGAGATAAGCGAACCCGATTAAAAGAAAAGAAAAGAAAACTTGCACGCCAAAAACTTGCCCGGGACGAAGAGTTGGAGGCCTCTGTTGATCTGGTGTGTATCGATCAGGCAGTTTACCAACCATATGATAGGGAGTTTCGATTGGATCATGTATCTCTTGATAAAAAGGAGGGAAACTATCCCTGGTTTGTGTGCGGAGTTTTTCCATGCGTTCCCGTCGCCTTTCTTTCACACGTTCCACTTCTTCAAACATGACTGTTCCTCCTCATGACCCGTCCATTTGTACTATGCTTATGACTTGTCTACATGATTTATGAACGCAAAAAAGCAGCCTCCATTACGGAAGCTGCTTTGGGTTGTAAAGTTGAAATTAGATTTTTTGAACGTTAGCAGCTTGTGGTCCACGGCTGCCTTGAACGATTTCGAATTCAACTTTTTGGCCTTCGTCTAAAGATTTGAAGCCTTGAGTTTGGATTGCACTGTAGTGTACGAATACATCTTCTCCACCCTCAACTTGAATGAAACCGAAACCTTTTTCTGCATTAAACCATTTTACTGTACCTTGTTGCATGGAAAAAACCTCCCAAAAATATCCACCAAACTGTTGGTGAAGAAAATTCGTTAACCGCTCTCTTACTAATCGTACTTTCAGACGGAAAAAAGCCATACTTGAAAGAGACTTGATCACATGGTGACGTATCTCTTCACAAGTACGGCTTATCATCCAATCCATCAAATCACTTAGGTAAGTAAAATGGTTAACTTGATAAAAATTTTACCACATGGGGGTAGATTTGTCACGTATTTTTGTGTGTAATGGTTAAAAATTGGAAATTAAATTTTCTAGTCAAAACGTAACTGTTGTTTCCTCATTCCGATGTTAAGGACTATCCCGACGAGCAAGAAGTTCGTAATCAATGAGCTACCCCCATAACTGATAAAAGGCAGTGTAAGCCCAGTGATTGGCATCAACTGAATGGTCATTCCAATATTCTCAAATATTTGGAATGTGAACACAGCGACCACACCTGAGACAAAATACGAGCCAAATGGGTCCTTTACATCCATGGCAATCCGTATCATTCGGTAAATGAGGATGAAAAACAGCATCATGAGAATAGCAGCACCAATGAAGCCTAATTTTTCACCGATAACCGTAAAGATAAAATCGCTCTCTCCTACTGGTACCCAACCATAGCTGGCTTGAGAAGCAGAATGGACGCCTTTTCCCAACAATTGCCCAGAGCCGATTGCAATCAGTGATTGCTTCAATTGGAATCCAAAACCCATGGCGTCCAAATCCGGATTAAACCAGTACTCAATTCGCCTCCACTGATAGGGCTTAATTAGTTTAAAAAACAGCTTATCGTTAAAGTTATACAGGTAGGTCATAATCCCAAGGAATGCTCCAACAACAGAACCCATATAAACAATATGCCGTATCCGCATCCCACCGACAATCAACATGACTACCGTGATTCCCATAAATACCATGGCGGTACCCAAGTCTGGCTGGATAAAAATGAGCAACATCGGAACACCGACCATTACGAAGAACGGGATGAGCTGATGGAACTTATCAAAACGTTCACCTTTTTCTTCTCTTTTCGCGAGATAACGAGCTCCTGCCAGAATCGTGAACACTTTCATCAACTCTGAGGGTTGAAACAAAATCGGTCCTAGCTTATACCAGCTGGTTGCGCCATTCCGCTCTGTTGTAAACAGAACACCGATGATTAAGATTATTCCTATTCCGTATAAGATATAGGTTAACCCGTGATAGAGCCGATAATCAAACAGAAGACAGACGGTGAGCACGATGAAACCAAATAGATACCATAGCAGCTGTTTCCCCGCTAAATCAGTTTGTGCAGAACCTGAAATACCCAAGTAACTAAATACGCCAAGTCCACAGAGAATCAGGATAATGATCCAATCTAAATCCTTCAAATGCCTTTTTTCAAAATCCAACTTAAATTCACCTCTGCTCCCAGCAAAAAAAGAAACAGGAGACCCCCCCTGTTTGATTGTCTAACATTCTGGTTATTTCATGCCGAAAAGTTTCTTCACTTTCGAAAACATGCCTTTCTTCTCTTCCAAAGGAAGCAATGGCACTGATTCTCCCAGCAATCGGCGAGCTATGTTGCGATAAGCGATAGCAGCACGCGATTCATGATTCATGACGGCTGGTTCCCCGGCATTGGCTGATTTGATGATGTATTCATCATCTGGCACAACGCCTACTAAGTCAATGGCAAGAAGATCCAATATATCTTCCACATCCAGCATTTCGCCGTTCTTTACCATATGAGAACGAACGCGGTTGATCACCAGTTTCGGCATCCCTACTTTTTCTCTTTCCAACAATCCGATGATTCGGTCAGCATCACGAACGGCCGCCTTTTCGGGTGTCGTAACGACTATGGCTTGGTCAGCTCCGGCTACCGCATTTCGGAACCCTTGCTCAATTCCAGCGGGACAATCAATAATGACATAGTCAAATTCACGTTTAAGCTGTGTAACGATCTCTTCCATCTGCTCAGGCTGAACAGCTGATTTGTCCTTCGTTTGGGCTGCAGGCAACAAGGAGAGGTTCTCAAAGCGCTTGTCCTTAATCAAAGCTTGCTGCAAACGGCAAGCTCCTTCTACTACATCCACAAGATCATAAATAATTCGGTTTTCCAGTCCCATGACAACGTCCAAATTACGCAGGCCGATATCTGTATCAACCATACATACTTTTTGGCCATTTAATGCCAGGGCGGTTCCGATGTTGGCAGAGGTTGTTGTTTTTCCAACTCCGCCTTTACCTGAAGTGACTACGATTGCTAACCCCAAGTCGTTCTCCTCCTTTAGCCCACTTACACTTTCTTCTGTCCCAACTCCGCGCGTACACGGTGCAAGAGATTCATTTTGCCAACGACCATCTTCTCTTGTTCCAGATAAGCAAATTCTGCGCCACCGGTAACCTGCACCCATTCTTCTCCTGGTCGGCTAATGACTTCAGCTATTCGCAGTTGCTGGGGTGCCATTGCAGCGGATGCGATGATTGTTTGGGTATCCCCACTTGTCCCCGCATGCGCGACTCCACGAAGGTTGCCAAGCACATAAATACTCCCTGTGCTTCGAATGGTGCCGCCTGGATTCACATCACCCAAAAGCAGAATGTCCCCATCAAGCTCGACTACCTGACCTGAACGAATCGTGTGGGTTTCTATCGTAAATCTCGATTTCAGCAGTTCGGCAAACGCTTCCTCTTTGGTTATGACGTCGGAGTCTATAGTTTGAATGACTAAATTTCCTTTTTGGCGAATGATTTTGGTCAACTCTTCTTGTTGTTCAAAAGAGCAGTACCGGTTGCCCAATTTTATCGAAACCCGAATGATGGGACCGCTTAAAATCTGTTGATGGCTGTGTTCAATTTTCTCGCGCAAATCATCCAGTAACACTTCAAAAGAACACGTGTCGTCCATGAAGAAGACAAGTCCATCCTTGGTTCCTTTTATGGTTACTTTATTCTTGTTCGTCATGGACTTCCTTCACCTCGACCGTAACCATTCGCCATGCAAGGAAAATATTCCTGCAAAAAAGCAAAATTTGCCGAAAAAAGTCGTTATTTCGCAGACGCAGCCCCTGCTGAGGTTAATGCACCTGGGTATAAAGAATTGTAGGCGTCCAGGATTTGTCGCGCAATCGGTCCAGAAGAGTCAGCACCGTGTCCGCCTTTTGGCACAATGACAACGAAAGCAAGCTGAGGATCTTCATACGGAGCATATCCCGCAATCAAGGCGTTATCCTGATCTCCACCCGTTTGAGCCGTACCTGTTTTGGCGGCTACATTAAACGGAAGACCACGGAATGTTGTATACGCTGTACCACCGGGAAGCGTAACCATGTGCATCCCTTCCTGTACGACTTTAATCCACTGTGGATCAATTTGTGGACGATTCAAAACCTCAGGGTCAATTTCGGTCAGAACCTGACCTAGTTGTTTCGGGTCGATCGTACCTTTGCGAATCTCATCCACAAAGTGCGGACGAATTCGATAACCGCCATTGGCAATCGTTGAGATATACTGTCCCAATTGCATCGGAGTAAATGAATTATACTGTCCGATGAAGGCATCCGCCATACGGCCAAGTTCATCAGCCTTTGAAAAATAACCGGACGATTCAAACGGCAAATCTACACCTGTTTTGACTCCTAAACCAAACTGTTGGTTGTAGAAGTCAATCAAATGAAACATCGGTTTGTAGTCCCCGTACTTGGAGTATCCTCTATCCGCTAACCGCATGGACATCGCATACATATACGTATTGTTGGATACCTGCAGCGCACGGCGGGCATTAACAGCACCGTGTCCACTCAGCTTCCAGTTTCTCTTGAACATGTTCCCTACCTGCCAGCCCCCACGGTCCATGATCGTCTCATCAGGAGTTGTCAAATGCTCCTGCAAGGACAACATCACGGATAGCATTTTGGCGGTTGAACCTGGAGCGAAGAAACCATTGATAAATTTATTGCTCTCGTTCGGGAGAATCTGAGTCGAATATACCTCATTAAATTTCTTGCGATCATAGTACAGGTTCAAATCGTAATCAGGCGCACTCGCCATCGCAAGAATCTCTCCCGTTTTGGGATTCATCACCAGCGCATGCACATCTTTTACTTTGTTCGCAGTAGCTGGGTTATGTTGCATTTCAATCAAGGCATTCTTTAAAATATCCTCGACCTTACTTTGAAAACGCCAATCCAATGCCAGAATCAAATCGTTGCCCGGCTCTGGAGCGCGACTCATTTTTTTCTCGACTGTCTGAGAGTCTTTATTTACGTGTACATCCATGACGCCGTCTTTTCCGCGCAGTTGGCGTTCATAGTAGCGCTCCAGTCCATTTTCACCAACACGTTCCGTTGGGCTATAGCCTTGTGCCATATACTCATTAAGCTGTTCTGGACGAATGGCGTTAATATAGCCCAGAATATGAGTAGCAAACGGGCTTCCATCCGGGTCTGTGCGAATTTGTCTGATCGGTTCGACAATAACATCAATCCCTGGCAGCTCCGTACGTCGTTCTTCAATTCGAAACATTTCTTCAGGTGAAATGTTCACCTTGATTCGTCGAGGAATGTAGCTGGCAATTCCGTATGCTCGCATCTCTTTCAGAATCGCCATCTTACGCCATTGAAACGCGCGCTGATCAGGTGTAAGCGGCAACGGCACATCAATATCAAACATCGAAGCGAGCTTTAACAGCTTCATATCATCCTGTTTCGCAAGATCCCCCGGGTCTGGAATCGTGCGCATTTGGGCTTTAAGCTCCTTTTTCAGGTCGTCTCGCGCATCTGAATCAAGCGTGAGTTTCACAGGCTTATTGGTTTGAAAGGCAAACTTCAAAAGATCCACATCAGAAATATCATTCGTTGCTGTGGTATTGGTACCTTTTTGATTTTGCGCCACATAAGCTTTTTGCAAGGCATCACGATCTTTTGCCGGAATGGGAACATTGACTCTCATCCCTAAGCTAATCGCTGTTTTGACTAGATCTCCATCTGATAATGTATCAATCGCTGAAAATTGTGGGAGTGCCATGATTTTCGGTGCAATCTTGGCAATGAGCTGCTGGGTCTCTTGATCTCCAAAAGTGACAGGAAGAGATGCCTTCAAGTCCAGCGCCTTCTTCAATAAATCTTTGTCAGTACTTGGCTTTTCATCATCCATTCGGAGAATTCCCGCCAATTTATCCGCTACTAAATCTTCGTTAATATCCTTATTCTGCTCTTCAACAAAGGTCACAGTATATACAGGCTTATTGGAAACCAATACCTCACCGTTACGGTCGAGAATGCGCCCCCTAGGAGCAGGGATTGGCAATTCTCTTGTACTGTATTTCT
This sequence comes from Brevibacillus ginsengisoli, assembly GCF_050113715.1. Taxonomy (NCBI): domain Bacteria; kingdom Bacillati; phylum Bacillota; class Bacilli; order Caryophanales; family Paenibacillaceae; genus Brevibacillus; species Brevibacillus ginsengisoli. The sequence goes on along the minus strand of NZ_JBNJQR010000001.1, from coordinate 469,382 downwards.
CCAAATCATGCTTGTATTGCTCCCCTTCGACTAACTGCACGTAGGCAAGCCGCAAGATAATCGCCGCAAAAAACAGGAATACGATTAAAAACAAGACATTCAATCTTGTCGGAATGTGTGACTTTTCCGTTTGTTTCTCGCTCATCCCTTATCCCTCCTTTCAAAACCGCGGGACTTATTCCGGTTTCATTTCTTTTCGCAAATGAATGGAATTGGATACTTTATTCATCGGATAGTAGACGACAAGCGCAAAGAGAAGATTAACGGCAACAGTGGGCAGAATCTGATTGGTTATAGTCCATTGTACATCAAAGGAGTGACCAGAAAACAAGCGGTAGATACTGTACAATAACCATTCATGTCCAAACAGCACGAGAGCCACTGTTGTAAACACAACCGCCAGACTGCGATGAAACAAAAGCAGGATCATCCCGGAAAAATAGCCGGCTACCATCATCGTAAACGTATAGACCCCGATGACATGACCAAATAAGATGTCCTGCAACAATCCGACGCAAAAGCCATAAATCAGCCCTTCTCTTCTTCCGAGAAATAAAGCGATCATAATAACGCTGACAAGAGCAAAACGGGGCAACATCGTCCACGACATTTCCCCTTCTTGCGGCAAAATAAATTGAAATACAGTGCCCTCCAACAAAAAAATCACGAGTAACATCAGAGACAACAAGAACCGAGGCATTATTTTCCGCCCCCAGTTCCTGTTGCTTGATTCGATGGTACAAGCTCTCCTGACGGTGTCGTGATAAACGAACGTTCGATAATCATGACCTCATTCAATTGAGAAAAATCAGCGCTTGGTTGCACATACGCCGTTTGCGTCAATCCGTAATCCCCAGGTTCAACACGGACTACACGACCGACTACGAGACCTCGTGGCATTACACCGCCCAATCCGGAGGTGACCACTGGCTGATTCGGTTCAATTTTTGGACCAAGCGGAATTTTTCGCATGATCAATAAATGTTCACGGTTATCATACTCTTCAATGACTCCGTTAATTTCTGGATGGGTAGTGACGCCGTTAACTGTCTGGTTCCCCAAGATTAACGCAGAAATGTGATTGCTATTCTCAATAGCCGTCAACAATTCAACTGTGGAGGAGAAGTTGGAAACACTTTGCACCCTTCCGATCAAACCAGCTGAAGTAATGACAGCCATATCTTTCTTGATTCCATTCTGAAGTCCTTTATCGATGGTGACTACATCGTTCCAGGAATCCGAGTTACGGGCAACGACCTCCCCAACTCGAACCTGATAATCGGTCAGAACACTTTTAGCTTGAAGTACGTTACGGAGGCGTTCATTTTCTGCTTCCGTTAGCTTCAGTTGAGTGGTTACTTGCGCATATTGATCAAGACTCGCTTTCAGGGCGCGATTCTCCTGATAGGTGTTATACACTCCACGAACATCCTCCACAAAACCGGAAAAAGCCTGGGCAGGGCGATAAAAAGCACCCTGCACCACGCTGAATGTGTCCTTCAGAAATTTTTCCGGCCATGTCAGTTCGGCTCGCTCCTTCGAGGTAAATCCCATTACTGCCATTAAAATGACAAGCCCGACAAGCACAATGATCAGCCGCTTATTGGCAAAGAACGACATGATTTCATTTCTCCCACTTACCTACCTCGCTTCGCGCGCGAAGAGGTTATTCCATGTTTGGATTTAAACAAATGTATATTCTCTAATGCTCTGCCTGTACCGATGGCTACACAATCAAGCGCATTCTCGGCAACGTGAACAGGCATACCTGTCTCTTTGCTAAGCAAGCGATCCAGATTGCGAAGAAGTGCTCCCCCGCCCGTAAGGACAATACCGCGGTCCATAATATCAGCCGCAAGCTCAGGAGGACTTTTCTCCAAGGTGATTTTCACTGCCTCAACAATGGAGAGAACCGTCTCAGAAAGCGCTTCGACGATCTCACCACTCGTTACAGAAATGGTCTTCGGCAATCCAGTTACCAGATCGCGTCCACGAATCTCGACAGATTCAACCTCGTCTGGGGCAATAGCAGAACCAATCTCCAGTTTCAGCGTCTCAGAGGTGCGTTCCCCGATCATCAGATTGTAGCGGCGCTTAATGTACTGCATGATTGCTTCATCCATCTCATCCCCGGCAACGCGGATCGAACGGCTGGTTACAATTCCGCCCAATGAAATAATCGCGACTTCGGTCGTACCTCCACCAATATCTACGACCATGCTTCCGGTTGGCTCCCAGACTGGCAAGTCTGCGCCAATTGCCGCTGCGAACGGTTCCTCGATGGTGTAAGCTTCTTTGGCTCCTGCTTGTTTCGTCGCGTCTTCAACGGCACGCTTCTCTACCGCTGTAATTCCAGACGGCACGCACACCATCACGCTTGGACGTCGACTAAACAAGCCCTGATTTTTTTGAGCCTGGCGGATGAAATAACGCATCATCGTCGCGGTTGTTTCGAAATCGGCGATTACACCGTCTTTCATCGGACGAACGGCAACGATATTACCTGGTGTGCGTCCAATCATGCTTTTTGCCGCATTACCAACCGCTTCAATCGTATTGGTATCTGTACGAATCGCAACAACGGACGGTTCCCTTACAACGATTCCTTTTCCTTTTACATACACAAGTGTATTCGCTGTGCCAAGGTCAATCCCCAGGTCACGTGAAAATCCTCCAAACATAATACGTAATCTCCTTCCGTTGATCAAGCAGGTAAGGTTTCCTAACTGCTTCCATTGTTGAGTGTAGTGGTCCGTTTGAGCTAGAGATACCCTTGCTCCTTCAGGCTGATGAATTGTCCATCTCCTATAATAATGTGGTCCAACAGGGTAATCCCAATTACCTCTCCAGCCTCTTTTAAGGTCTTGGTTACAGCAATATCCTCACGACTCGGGGTAGGATCACCGCTTGGATGGTTGTGCGCACATACCAAGGAGGCACTGCTTCGGCGAATCGCTTCCTTAAACACCTCACGAGGGTGAACGATGGAAGCATCCAGACTGCCGACAAAAATCGTTTCTTTCCCAGTCACATGGTTTTTGGTATTCAAAAACAAGCATATAAAATGTTCCTGAGTCAATTGACGCATCTCAGGCATCAGGAGATTGGCAACATCACGTGGATAGCGGATGGTTGTCCGCTCGTATAGTCTCGTCCGCTGCAACCGTCGTCCAAGTTCAAAGGCAGCCTGAAGTTCAATCGCTTTCACAGAACCAATCCCTTTGATTTGGGTCAGTTCTTCGTGGGACGCTTGAGCCAAACCGTGCAAATCTCGAAAAACAGATAACAATTGCTTGGCTACATCAATAGCAGATTCCTGTTCAAAGCCAGTACGTAAAAGTATCGCTAACAACTCAGAATCCGCCAGCCGGGTTGCTCCTTGTCGAAGCAGTCTCTCTCGCGGACGCTCATAAAGAGGGACGTTTTTCATGCTCATTTTGTTGCAAGTTTTTGTGTTCAATTCGTGCGCCCCCATCCTTAATCGCAACAGAGTGCTTTCTGGCTGGAACGAACGAATGATGTCAGCAATCGTGTGCGCTTTTTTACAACACCTTTACATCAAAGCGTTTAAGCAATTGTGCCGTAAGTAAAAGCGGCAAGCCTACAACCGTAAAATAATCTCCCTCGATTCCTTCTACAATCGTAGCGCCTATGCCTTGAATGGCGTATGATCCAGCCTTGTCCATTGGCTCACCAGTTTTGATGTAAGCTTCAATCTCTTCAGGAAGCAAGGGACGAATCTTAACCTTGGTAGAGCTTGAGGAAACTTCCTGACGATTGGTCTTGGCATCAACAATTGCTACTCCGCTGTAAACGGTGTGTTCCCGCCCTTGCAACATCGTCAGCATGCGAAAAGCATCTGCTTCATCCTTGGGCTTGCCTAGTACTTGGGTTTCCAATACCACAATCGTATCAGAGCCAAGAACAAGGGCATTCGTCATTTCCCCGGCAATTTTTTCAGCCTTGCGTACCGCCAAAGATTCTACAATCTCAGTCGGTGTGTAATTCGAAGGAGTTGTCTCATCCACGTCGCTTACCGCGATTGAGAAAGAAAGACCAAGAGTAGAAAGAAGTTCTCGTCTTCTCGGCGATGATGAAGCCAACACTAGATTCCTTATTGTTTGCATATGTATCTCCTGCCTATTTCATTTTCCGATAAATCCAGAATGCGAGGGCGATGCCTCCAATGCCCGCTAGATTTAGTTTGACCTGAATATTCAAATCGTACTTCAAAATATTCAAATCTGCGGATGGAGTCCAAGAGATGAGTTTATACACTTTGAGAAAGGGTAAATACGTTCCAAGTATTTCTCCCACTAGACTTCCAAATAGTACACCTGCAATCAAAAGCACAATTAACGTGATGGTCTTATTATCTCTCATCCAGCCTCTTCCTCATATCCCTTGTCATCACACTCAAATAACAGTTACCAGCATTCAGTGTAACAAAAGGGAGCATAAGAGACAATGTTTCCTTCGTATTTTTATACTACCTGATAGTACAAAAAGACAGCCTTGCCTGCAAGTTAGAATTTGCTGGAAGACTGTCCTGAAACAAATAAAAAACGAGCATAGCATTTGATTTAACGCTTTTCCTTTATCTGATTAGACCATTCCACATAATTCGCTATATATTGAAAAACGCCATTCTGTGTTTGCCACGCATAAGACTTGGAATTGGAGGATTTCAACTCGTTCATGGCTGTTATCGCTTGATTCAACCCGTCTGTCATATTTTTAAAATAAGGCTGCCATTCGGCCGGAACACCCGTCAGTACTACTCTCCCTTGATCGACGAACTTGCGATGGAGTTCTCTCAATTGATTTTCTTCATCCGCTGAGATGGGTTGCGCGGACGATTCCTGGTTCAACACCTTGCTAGAATGGGCAGATAGACTCTTTACCACCTCGAAACCATTCACCAGAAAAGTTTCCACCTGATTATGACTGCTCGCTTTCGGGTCGGCATTGACCAGTGACTTGGAGACCTGAACTTCTTGTTCCAACGCTGGAATCACCACTTCTTTCACATAAATATCCAAATGGTTATTTTTCAAAAAATCGGCAATCCCCAGTATCTCATCTCGCGTTGGTGCCATGGCGACAAATAAATGCTGCTTACCGTCCATCGGATAGAGAAAATGAGGGAATCCCTGCTTGGATAGCGTATCTATAACAGGTTGGGCTGAGGCTGCGTCACTAAAAACACCTGCTTGGGCAAGAAACAGCTTCTGTTCCGGCAGAGCAAGATTCGCGCTTACCGCTGCTTGTGCCAAAGCTCCTTGTCCACCCTGAAGTGCCGTGTTCGCTGTCGAGGCAGAACTTTCATTGTGATCCGTCTGGGTCGGACTGTCCGCTGATTGGTCGGATGGAAGCTGCAAAGTTCCTCCCAACACGGATTTATACGACTGTGGAATCTGTTCTTGCTTGAATACCATCAAGACCCCGAACCCAAATATTAGTCCCAAGGAGACAGCTCCAATTGAGGAAATCATCATCCGAAACCAGTCTGATCGGGTAAATGGTGGCAGTGCTCGCCGGGATAATCCGCTTTGAAACATTCGCGGCAGAAAGCGAGGTGCCGGTTCAGATGAAGGTTCATCGAGTTCGATAATCGGGCCTTGATGAAAGCTGATCTGTTCGATCGATTCTTCCGCAAGATGATCAGCATCATACAGAGAGCCGTTGTTCAAATCGACGCTCGAATCATCTAAGATTTCATCCGTGATGGGATGACTTGTCTTACTCGCAGACTCACTCTGGGGATACGATCCTCGTGTTTGCGTTCGTTGCCGCAGTTCGTTTAACCTGGACAGAGCGTCTTCATCTGGATCAATTGTAACCACCTCTGGACGGCTTAGATTCGGCTTGATTCTTTGGACAGGCGGCTGCTCGCTCTCGCTTGTCAATCTGTCAGCTTTCGCTTGTTGAGTTGTACGTGACTCTCTTTTGACCATATGGCTTCCGTTTAGCTTGATACTGATTTGGTTTGACTTTTTCGCTTCCAAACAAAAAACCTCCTCGCTCCCGCAAAACTAGTAATACTAGCATACGAAATCAGGTTGGAGGTTATGACAGATTGTTTTACTAGATTTAATAGAAAGGATTAGTCCGATTGTCTGGTGATGGAACAATAATTGGCAACTCATGCTTAAAAAATGACTTCAGCGCTGGCACATAGTAGGCTGCTATTGTTACTTCAACGGAAATTTGTTTATTCTCATCGTTTGGCGGGTTAAAAAATATAAAATTACCGTTACCGCCAGAGAGTTTCGCAGATTCTACACGCATCAAACGCGGCAAGGAAGACAGTTCGGTAAAGAATCGGTGTACTTGTTCATAGGATCCCTTGATTTTCGTTGAGATAGAGACACCCTTTACTCCTATAAAAGGAGCCTGCTCAGACTTGGTTTCTCCAATTGGCGGAAAGGAGATCTCCTTGGCGGAAGTTGCGGAGTTTCCGCCCGTTTGGTTGTCTTGATCCTGATCGCTCAAGCCAATCCCTTCCATCTCTACGCCGCTAATCGTCTCTAATCGGGTCATGTCCAACATTACCTGCTCCAAATACGGCGCTTCAGGTATGGACGCCTGGTAATCTGATGGGAACGCTACATTTTTCTTTTCCTCTTTCACTGTAGTCGCCTCTTGAAGCTTGGTTAAAAGAGTCTTTTCTTGAGCCAGTGTCTGCTCCAATTGATCGGTTTCCTTGTGTAACGGAATCGTGAAAAAATAATAGAATCCGCCTCCTAGCAAAAAAAGGAACATGATCACTAGCAAAACGGTTTGTCGATTGATCGTCATCAATTGTTCCTCCCTTTCACGGCGTATTACGCTGAATAATCAATTCTGCCGAAATGGTATAAACCGAAGCGGCCATCCCTTCGTCCGTTAAGAGTCCCTCTGACGCTTCTTGCTTGAGCTTTCCGACAGAGCCTACCTTCTCTATACGAAAGACTGGATTTGCCTTGATCGCCTCTAAAAAAGCAACGGCCTCTTCAATAGAAGAAAACCTCCCGCTTACTTTTACCTTGTCAGGTACCTGGAATTCTACAGAATTGATAATCCCACCCTTTGGAAGCGTCTTGGACAGCTGATCGAGTAAAAAATCAGTATTTACCGACGAATTCCTGATCGCTTCAGGGAGTTTCAAGTACCGGGATATATCAGGCTGATCAGCAGATTGACGATTAATCTTGGCTATTTCTTGGGTAAGCTGATCTTTTTGTTTTTTCACCTCAGTAATTGCTTGTTCTACTCGCTGCTTTTCGTTTACGGCTTGCGTGTAATCGTGATAGAGATAATAACCTCCAAGGGCAATAACAACCATACCCGCGATCAATATGGCCGGAATCTGCCGGAGCTTCGGCTTTGTTTTGGGCAGAAGGTTAATATTGATACTCATGTGTTGTTCACATCCTTCGTAGCCAATCCGATGGCGATACGATACGGATTAAGGTTGAACGTAGGGTCGGGAGCTTGAATTGTTTCTCCCTGCGGAGTTAACACGGGGACACTCAAGCGCTCTTGCAAATAGTTCGCCAGTTTCCGAATATCCCCGAATTCTCCCGTGACAATCACCTGTTCGATTCTTTGCTTGCCATCATGCATGGTATATTGATAGAAGTTCATGATCCGATTAACTTCGGCAAACATATCGTTCATATAGCCACTAAACTGACCAGTAGCTTCCATGTGATTACTCGCCTGATCAGTTAACGCTATCACTTCTTCAATATGACTCTCTTGGTAAAACGGCACAGGCAGTAGAATATATCGAACGAATTCTGGCACCCCATCAGAGAAGATCGCAGCATCAATCCCCGTCAATGTCACATGCAATTGCAGGACACCCACATCATTCGCTTGAGGAAATTCGCCTATCAAGCTTCGGTGGAGGGCAAGCGGTTCAATATCGACAGCGACAGGTTTAAGCCCTGCTTTGCGTACGGTTTCCACATATTTCTCTACCACGTCACGTGGAGCCGCTACGATGAGCAAATTCAATTTCTCATGCTGTTTCTCTTCTTCAGTGGGTATTTCGGCTGCAGCCGCCACTTGAGAATATGCACTCTGCTCCTCAGTTAAGATGATATAGTCAAAAATCGGGTCTTGAAACGGTAGATGAAGCGTATTCTCCATCTCGATTTCAAGCAACGGACGGATATCTTTCTCCGCTACCTTCACAATCGATATGCGACGAATGACGACGATGGGAAGAGGAATAGACAGGATCACTTCCCTCCCTTTTGCCCCCCACTCCTTTACTTTCTTCTCTAACTCAAACCCGAGCCACTCCGTATTGGTGATTCGGCTATTGTCTATCATCCCAGCATCGATTGGAATCGTAGCAGACTTCCGCACTTCCATCTGTTCGGTTCCACGCGCTTCAACCAAGCGAATGGCATACGGAAGAAATTGAAGACCAAGTCGCCATTTATTCTTTTTTGTAGGGAATAAGCGACCAAACATCATTATCACCTCAACTTGGTCTGTAAAGTATGTAGTAACATCACAACAGTGAATGGTTATCCCGTGTTACGTTCTAGTAGAACAGGGAAAAATAACTCTCTAGTAATTTAGCGCCCCAGAAGTAAGCAAGAATCGATCCCGCACTGAGAAACGGTCCGAATGGAATGGCTGCCTTCATCGTTGCTTTACCTTTTCGGATGAGATTAAGTCCAGCGATCAGCCCCATCAATGACGCGAAAAAGAGAGCAATCAGGATCAACTGCCATCCAATGATCCAACCAATCAAGGCAAACAGCTTTACATCTCCCATCCCCATTGCCCCAGGCTTCATCACTGCAACGAGAAAAAACACTCCAAAACCCGCTATGGCCCCAATCGCATATTCGGTAAGCGGCAAAGGATGTGAGAGCACTCGCGCAATAAACAGCAACGGCAAGAAGAATAGCAGCACCTTATTGGGAATCAGCGTATACGCCAGATCACTCACCGTTACAATGACACACATCGATATAAACAGGAGCGCAACGATCAGTTCTAGCCAGTCTCCTTTTAACTGATGGTAGCTTAGTAGAAACAAGAATCCTGTAAAAGCTTCTATTAAAACATACAAAACAGCTATAGGTTCTTTGCAAGAAGCACATTTTCCTTTTCGCGCAAGAAAGCCGATAAGCGGGATCAAATCAAGCGAATTAAGCTGTCGATTGCAATGCGGGCAATGCGATGGTGGTGAGATGATCGATTCTTTCTTGGGGATGCGCAAACCGACTACATTGTAAAAGGAGCCGAACATGAGGCCCAGGATGAAGAAGAAGGGGTAGAAAAAGATATCTAGTGGTGGCATGGTGGCTCCTTTCGGTTTTAAAGTTAACATTATGGAATCATTATGAAAAAGGACACGACACTACGTGTGTCGTGTCTATAAAATATATTTATTTAAGATTTAACTTATCGATATCTGATTCTAAAAGTGGACTATTCCATTTATTAAAGGAACTTGCACCAACTTCACCTTCTAATTTCACAAAATAAAGATAGGAACCATTATTGTCATAAACATAAACAACGTTTTTCTCGGCATCTGCCCCAGACGAAGCATTAGCATAAACTGAATCTTTTTCAGGGTTTTTAATATCAGTAAAATATTTCGCATCAATTAAATCTTTAAGGGTAATTTTCATTACTGGATGGGTAGTGGAAGCAGAAAAATCCTTTGAATCTTTAAATGCACCTTTATCATCTACCTTGAAACCCTCCCAAGTATCTGTTAAATCTTTCTTAAACCCGTTTATTGCCACCATTTGTTTCGCAGCCTCTACCATTTGATGAGCATTCGCCTTATGCGCTTCTTTTTTCGTATTATTCGTAATCCCCGTAATCGCCGGAATCGCAATCGCCGCAATAATCCCAAGAATAACAATAACCGCCAATAATTCGATCAGCGTCAAGCCTTTCTCGTCTTTTACGTTAAATACTCTCATTAACCATTTTTTCATTCTACTTCTCCCTTTCTCTCTCTTAGTGAATAGTCTCGTAAATTTTGAACATTGGCAGCATAATCGAGGCAATAATCGTACCGACGATCGATGCGACGACTATGAGCAGCAATGGTTCAATCAGTGATTTGAGTTTGTCTACGGTGTTGTCCACATCCGCTTCATAGAAATCCGCAATTTTATTGAGCATGTGATCCAACGCCCCTGTCTCTTCCCCAATGGCGATCATTTGGGTGACCAATGGTGGGAACACCCAAGATTTACGGAGAGGTTCCGAGAGGGAATGTCCTGCTCGCAGGCTATCTTTTGATTCGTTGATGATCTGGGCAATCACCGCGTTCCCTATGACTTTTTCGACAACAGTCAAGGCTTGAAGTACAGGGACTGAGCTATGAAACAATGATCCAAGCGTACGGGTGAATCGGGCGATTGCCGCTTTGCGGAACAAGACCCCGAAGATAGGCATCCTCAGCTTGAAGTAATCCATGGCATATCTGCCTTTATCTGTACGGAGAATCAATCGAAACGATAGTATAATTGCCAAAATTCCTAATATCCAGATATACCAGTGTGATACCAAGCTGTTGCTTAGATTCATCACGAATTGTGTCAGCGCTGGCACCTCTGTACCCGCTTGAATCAGCATTCCTGCGAATTTCGGTACAACATTGGTTAATAAGAAGGAAATGGAGATCAGTGCGACGATTCCTACCACAATCGGGTACGTCATCGCTGATTTCACCTTCTCGACTGTGAAGTAGTCTTTCTCAAATTGATGAGCCAGCTTATCCAGCACCTCGTCCAAATTCCCCGCTGTTTCACCAGCCTTCACCATGTTGATGAAAATCGCCGGAAAAATCTTGGGATAGTCTCCTACGGCTGAGGATAAAGCCAAACCTTTGCGCAGCTTATCCGTTACTTCAACCAGTACCTGCCGAAGCGCCTTGCTGTCGGATTGGTTACTCAAGATTTGGGTAGCGTCCACAATGGATACCCCTGCTCGAATCAAAGTGGCAAACTGTCGGAGGTAGACGACGAAATCTTCCATCTTGACTGGCTTCCCAAGTGTGATCTCCATCTGCCAAACGGATTTCTGCTTCTCCTCAATGGTCTTGACCACATACCCCTTCTTCTTCAATTCCGCTATAGCTTGTGATTTGTTCGAAGCGCCCAGCATTCCCTTCTGAAGCTTGCCGCGTTCATCTATGACTTGGTAGGCATAGTTGGGCATTCTATCACTCTCCTTTCCAGTTTGAAGCAATCGAGCGAACTGCCATTTTCTTCAAACAAAAATTATAGGTCCGCATCTCCCAAGTAAAGCTTGGCTTTTTCTGGCGAGATCAGTCCCTGTTGCATGAGTTCCGTGATGGACATTTCCAGTGTGTGCATGCCGGATGCTTTGCCTGTCTGCATGACGCTCTTGATCTGATGCACTTTTTCCTGACGAATCAAGTTGGACACAGCTGGGGTGTTTACAAGGATCTCTGTGGCAGCTACCCTGCCTCGTCCCTCTGCTTTGGGGAAAAGCCGCTGAGAAACGACTCCCACCAAAACGGCTGCCAGCTGTATGCGGATTTGCGGTTGTTGATGTGCCGGAAACACGTCGATTATTCGATCAATCGTCTGAGCAGCATCCGAAGTATGTAAGGTAGCTAATACAAGATGTCCTGTTTCTGCCGCGGTAATTGCCGTATGTATGGTCTCCAGGTCACGCATCTCTCCGACGAGAATGACATCTGGGTCTTGTCGCAGGGCAGCTCGTAGCCCATTGGCAAAATTATTGGTGTCAAAGCCTACCTCACGCTGATTGATAATCGATCGTCCATGGCGATGCAAATACTCAATCGGGTCTTCGAGCGTGATGATATGGCGAGACATATTGCGATTAATAAAGTCGATCACAGCCGCTAGAGTCGTTGACTTCCCGCTGCCTGTAGGCCCTGTAACGAGCAGCAATCCCTGGGGCTTCTCAGCAAATCTGGTCAGCATCTCTGGCATACGGAGCGATTCCAGAGTAGGGATGGTCGTCGGAATGACCCTCGCGACGAGGCCGATGCAAGAACGCTGCATATAGGCATTAATCCGAAAGCGACTGACGCCCGGCACTCCATAGGAAAAGTCCAGCTCTCCCCGCTCGATAAAGTGTTCGTATTGATCCGGCTTTATCAACGTTTTTGCCATCTGCTCCGTATTTGCCGGAGTTAACAGCGTCTGTCCATATCTCTTCAAATCTCCGTCTACACGGAAGATCGGTGGGGCTCCGACGGTTATGTGAAGGTCAGAAGCATGTGAAGAGAATGCCAATTTTAACAAGTGGATAATATCAAGTGATTGCTCTTCCATCTAACCGCCCCCCTAATCATTTACCGCCACACGCAATACTTCATCAATCGTGGTTTGTCCCTGCAACACTTTTAACAAACCGTCATCCATGAGAAGAATCATCCCGTTTTTCACTGCATGGACGCGGTATTCACGCGCTGGGCGATTCTCCAAAATCATCCGACGCAAGCTATCATCTATCAACAGAACTTCCTGGATCGCAATACGTCCACGAAAACCTGTCATATTGCAATTACCGCATCCCTCGCCCTTAACCAACTTCTCTACCTTCAGCCCTCGACGTTCAAGCAAGGTTCGTTCGTACTCTGTAGGATGCACCTCTTTTTTGCACTCATTACATACACGCCTTACCAGCCGTTGAGACACGACTCCCGTCAATGCTGAAGCTATTAGAAACGGATGAATACCCATATCAACCAAACGTGTAATGGTGCTTACCGCATCATTGGTATGAAGAGTGCTAAGCACGAGGTGACCAGTCAGGGAGGCTCGAATGGCAATCTCGGCAGTCTCTATATCACGAATCTCCCCTACCATCACAATGTCCGGGTCTTGCCGCAAAATGGAACGCAATCCCTTAGCGAAGGTTAAACCAGCGGCTGTATTGACCTGTACCTGATTAATTCCGTCCAACTGATATTCCACCGGGTCTTCAACCGTAATAATGTTAACGTCGTCTGAATTCAGATAGTTCAGTCCAGCATACAGTGTCGACGATTTACCACTTCCTGTTGGTCCTGTAATGAGCACCATGCCATTCGGGTTATCCAACATTCGTTTGAACCACTGAAGGTTGCGCTTATTAAAACTCAGCTTGTCCACATCATTAATCGCTGTCGACAGATCAAGCAGACGAAGCACTACTTTCTCTCCATAAACAATCGGGAGAGTAGAGACGCGAATATCAATTTCCCGATGGTTAAACTCGATCTTCATCCGGCCATCTTGGGGGATACGCCGTTCGGCGATGTTGAGGTTGGCCATGATTTTGAGTCGGGCGCTCACAATTCCGATCATGTGTCTCGGCAAAGTACGCTCTGTCCGAAGTACACCATCCACCCGAAACCGTACTCGAAGAGAATCCTCCTGAGGATCGAAGTGAATATCACTTGCTCTCGTCTGAACAGCTTGCTGAATCAATTGATTGACCAGTCGAACGATCGGAGAATCCTCGTCGACAAGTTCTGTCTCCATCGTGGCCTGATCTTCTACCAGATCCTCCATTAGTTCAGAAATGGATTCAGTTACGCTATAGTAGCGGATGATGGAACGTTGAATCTCATCCTTTGAAGCGATCGCTGGTTCAATCTGAAATCCGGTAGACATCCGTAAATCATCAATCGCGAAGTAATCCAGTGGATCGACCATGGCTACCATGAGTTTATTCCCGTCTTTTTTGAGCGGAATACACTGATAGCGCTTCGCCATTGATTCATTGATGACACTGGTTAAGGATTGATCAAACTTGTATTTGAAAAGGCTGACGTGAGGGATTCCCAGTTGAAACTCCAACACTTCTATCAGCTGATTTTCTGTGATATATCCCTGTTGAAGCAGGACATCACCCAGTTTTTGTTTACTTACCTTTTGTTCTTGCAGGGCTTCTTGCAATTCTTCGTCCGTGATGAGACCGCTTTCTACCAGTAAGTCACCAAGACGTTTACGAATCATGGGCTCTCCTCCTTCCGGTCATATTCTCACTTGCCCACCACGAGGCTATGGTTGTAACACCGGAATATCCGCAGGTGCTCCACTATGGTTAGGAGTAGATTGTTCAGATGGTATGTCAGGTGGAGCAGATGAATTGCTTGGCGCCATGTTCGGATCATCAGCGAACCCACTTCCGCCTTGATTGTCCTTACTTCCCGTGTCACCTGAACTGTTACCGGAATTTGCCTGATCGTTTCCAAAGATATTCGCTCCGCTATTCCCACTTTGAATTAACTGAGGCGGAGGACCTATATATACAACTCGAGAGGTAGGTCTATAGTAGTCCTTCGACAAAAATATCTTGTTTTCCTTTTTACCTAAAAGGTTCTGTTGATTTGCAGGAGCTTGCGGTACAAGATCAGCCCGATACACCTCAACAAGCACACCTTCCTCTCCTGCTTGTCCCTCGCGACTTTCACCAGTCTGCAGGTTCCCATCAATCATGTACACAGTCTTCGGTTGAAACTTCTCCGGCGTTGTGACCACAATTTGCTGCTGCTTTTTATCCTCATGGTTGCCATAGAACCGAATCGAAAGCATGTTACCATTCACACGAGCATCCACATATACAGGTTGTTTGAAAGAATTCTGCAAACGTAAATCCAGCTTCTCATCCCACACAGCCGCATCCAGGCCTGGCGAGATATAGGCTTGAGGATGCAAATGCGGATGTCTTTCATTCACCTGAAGGTTAGAGCGTAAAGCCGCCCAGTACAAGGTAGAAGCGGTCTGTCCAATTCCAAACTGAACCCCACCTTGCTCGTTCAGAGGATGAGTGTCTGTTTGTGTCAAATACTCCTGATTCCCTGTAAAAGGCCCCGCTTTATGTACAAAAGAAAATTCCTCTTCTGGTTGAATAATCATGCCATTCAGCTTATTCACCAGCTTCATTACATTCTTCCTGACGGTTTCAAAATCATTCGGTAAGACCGTGGTCGCTTCCCCTAACAAGGTATCAATCGGTTGTAACTGGTCACTTACAATTGATGGTTGCTCCTCTTTTACAGTTATTGGAACAGTACGCTCCGCCTGAAAAGTGGCGAAGGAATTGTCAATCTGCTTGAGAGATTCTTCGATGAGGACCGTTTTCCCAACCTGGTGTGGTGTAAAATGCACCTGATCCCCTTGAATCTCTACACGCGCATTGGCACTTGGCTGATCCACTTCTCGCTTGATCTTCTCCAAAAGGCTTACGGCTGCTTTTTGATCCCAGCTATACTTGATTTCAACGACTGATTCAACCTGCTGGCCCATTAGTTCGTCCCAGATTTTGCGAATTCCCTGGCTTCGGTTGGAATGATAAAGAAGAGACTGATAGGTTGCTTCCAGATCATAGGTCAGGTGCAAATCCTGCTCAGTAAGTGTCCATTCTTTTTCTCCAATGACCAGACGAGTCGGTTTGGTTTCTGCCGCCTTCAACAATAGTTGCAATCGTTTATGTGCTTCCGCTGGTGTAAGACCGCCTAAAGATAGTCCCCCCAGCTGCACATCCTTGGATAAAGTGGTTGGCAAAATTACTTTTTGGACGATTTCTCCTACACTAAAAGTTAGTACAATGGATAGGATGACAATCACGAGGTAAAGGATTGGCATGTATGCTTTTTCTGGTATGTAAGAACGCGCAAAATTCATTTTCCTTCACCTCGGTTTCTATCCATCAATTACAATTTTTTTGAGCACTTCATCCGCTTTTTGGGTCATTCACAGCAACGTCCAGCAACTCGTTTAATTCAAAAAGTTGCCCTGACGGTTTCTCGTTGCTCACCGATGGTTGTGGATGAATTTCCACAGGGATGACTAACTCTTCCATTTTGAGAACTATCGAGCTTGGGGTTTCATTTGCTAGACTATTTTGATGAACAGGAGGCTGATAGGCTTCTCCTTTAGTTTCTGGTCTAGTCGGATCCTTCGTTGATTGTACAGCTATTTGCTCAACAGAAGCTCCTAGCTCTTCACGTAGCAAGCTGGACAAATCCGAGACAAGAATCTCCTCGTCCAGCTCAGATACTGCCTGTCGCCACGAATCACTCAGCAGAAGCTCGTCCTCTTCCAGGTTGGTATTCGCATTACGGGCCGATTGGTTCCCTTGCTCCCGATTCTCTTGGTTTATAAAAGACTGGACGATTTCTTCAATCTCTTCTTCTGTGACAGACGATGGAGTGCCTGACTGTACTTGCGAGGGGGTTGGATGGTCCTGTTCTGTATGTCGATAAAACTCCTGGATCATGGCATCAATCGCTTCCTGATCACTAGAATAACTCCATCCCTGTTCTTCTTCGTTGGAATCAGTCTTTTCCTCTATTAGCTCACTTACGACTTTCTCAGCTACCATTTCTTGTTGGTGTTCAACAGGTAGTTCCCTATGAACTTCCTCTTCTACAAGTCCCTCTAAACTCTCCACAATAACGGATTGCTCATCCAGATATTGACGATGTTGTCGAAGCATGAAGAGAACAATTAAACATCCACATACGACCAAAAGACCTAGTCCATACGTCGGATAAAGGAATCCATACTCATCGGTCACCCAAAAATAAAGCGCGACGGTCGCAAAGGCTAGAAGTATAGTAGAAGTGAACTTTTTATTTCTGCCAACTGTTATTGGCCACAGTCTCCTTGCTAATGCTGCGAGGCAAAAACTGATGAATAATCCAATGATGACGTGCATCATACTTGGGCACCTACCTTTTTCCGTTGAAAAGGATGTACCTTCCAATCTCAACTTCTACTAAACTATATTTTACATAAAATCACAGCAAACACGAACTAGAAAATCCGGAAATTGTGACAAAAATCCTCCAAATTCACAATTTAGTAGTATTTGCTATTCTCATCTACCATCATCTCATCATACAATAGTCCTAGCAATACTAAATATGAGAATGTTCAATCTTACATAGATATTGGGTGAGGTTATGTTTGGTGAGGAAAAGGGAGGTAAAAAATGAATGATTTCATAAAGTGGCGTTCAGAGAGAGGCTCCTCCCTCGTTGAGATCATCGCATCTATTCTGATTATTTCTGTTCTCTCTCTGTTTTTTATGAAGATGTTTTATCAGGCTGAGCAAACTTCTGCAACCTCGGATCGGAAGTTGATAGCGGCTAATCTGGCTAGGCAGATTGCAGTACAATATGAAAAAGTCGACTTTCAAACAACCCTTGGCAAATTGAATTCCGGTACTTTAACAGTGACGAGAGATTCTACTGATCCTACTCTGCCTATTCCGACTGATTCAGAAATTAATGGCACAACTTTTCATTCCCAAGTAGAGCTAGTCTCACTTGCAACTGACTCTCGTCTATCTTCCTATTCCGATCGAATGTTTAAGGCAAGGGTTACGGTATTCTGGGATGACGCTACAAACAAACGTACTTCCTCAACGGTTGAAACCTTCGTAACGAGGGAGGATATCCGCAGATGATGAAGAAGATCAGGCAGCTGTATAAGCGTATACATACACATGAAGAGGGCTTAACTCTCGTAGAACTACTTGCAGGTCTCTTCCTGTTTTCAACCGTCATCACCATGCTTTATGGAGTCTTGCACTCTGGTTATTCCCTCAAAAATAAAGTGACCCAACAGACAACCATCCTAAATAATGCGGATGTTCTGGTTAATTCCGTCTTACTCTCGCTACGCAATGTAGACGAAGTGATTGATGTGAAGCCGTTTTTTGATGCGGGGAAAACAATATTCAAATCAAATGAAATTACTGATTCTATTGATTCTAGCAAAATGCCTATCAGCGCAATTTGGACGACCCAGATTGTGAATGGCGGAACTAGAGATCAGACTCGTGTTAGTTATTTATATACGATAGTTCCAGATGGTACAGCTATCCCCCCAGCGCATCAGCATTATAAGTTAATGAGAGAGCGTTATAACGCTGATCGAGGCACTTACCTCGCTTTTCTGGATACGAATTATGGCAGCAGCTCAGGGAAACCACCTGACGAAACCCGACAGATTAGCGATCCAAGATTTCCGATTCTTGGTCCATTTACAGGCGGGAGTGTCAATTCTAACGGCTCCGGGTTTCTCTTAAATTATAAGCACGGCTATGACACTGAACATATGATCGATATTACCTTCACATTATGTGAGTACAACGCCGACATGAATACGGAATCCGCTCCATTCGAATTCCGTAGCCGCGTCAGCATCAACTAGCAAAGGGGTGGCAGAAAGATGAGAGTAAAAGAAGAACAAGGCTACGCTGCCCTCGTTGCGATTATGGTGATGCTCGTTCTCACAATCATTGGGACAAATCTGTTGAGTGTCGTCATGACAAGCCTTAATCAGGTACGAAAAACGGAGACACGCGGAGAGGCGGAATACTTCGCCAGAATGGGTATGAATGAAGCGATGGCAAGGTTATCGAAGACCATCGATGACGCCAATGCCCAAAAAGATGGCTCGACCTACGCTCAGATTCAGTCTAATCTTATGAATCGATTGAAGGAAAACTTCCACAATTTCACTCAACCCGTAAAAGACACTTCAGGTAATGCTACTGCTTGGGTGACGGACGGTCTTGTTCCGGTTACTTCTAGCGGGATTAACGGTTCCTATCAGATCATGATCAGAACTACTAAGATCAGAGACATCAAGGAAGATCAACCCTATGTAAATAAAGTAGAGATACGTGTCATCGGGAAATCAACTTCCCTTGCGGAAGAGCCTCGAACACTTGAAGCAGTCACTTATATCAACACTTATCCCGAAGAATTTCGATATGTTTTATCCACACCAGGCTCTATCCATTTGAACGGTTCTCCTTATGTGGAGGGAGATACGTTTGCAAGCTCTTACTACTTTCACAACTATGCGAATTACTATCTTGGAGTAACGGATTCACAACAAATAGCACCAAGCCAATATCCTGCGATGATTGGACAGTTGTGCATACCCTTTAATGGTAGTGAAACAGACAAAAATGCCATCAAGACGTCTCGTTTTTTTTACAAACCAAGTGAGCCAGGAACCTATGAAGCATTTGACCCGAATATCCATGACATCAGCAGCAAATCTTTATGGTACAAGGTTTTCACTTTGACTCCGTTCATCAATCTGACGGAAAAACCTGCGTTCTATCCATTAGGCACCTCGGATATTGATGATATTCCTACAATTATCGCTACCAAGAAGCCTGCCTATCCTCCAGTAGGCTATAAAGAGCTGGGGGATTCAATTCCAGGCACACCGTTAACGCTTCCTGTTAGCTGTCCGGATTGTGATACCAATCTACTGATTAAGGATGGTGTCAAGATAGAGTCTGGTTCTACTGTCGAAACCAAAGGTGATCTGTTTATCGATGGAACCATGTACATGGAGACCAGCTCTACTTCACAATTAATCTTAAATGGCACTATGTACGTAGACGGAAAAAGCAATCTTTCACAAAAGAATGATTCGACTTCAGATACCAAAAATACAGATTCAAACAATAACGTTAACCAAGAAGATTCGTATGCAACTGCAACGTTAAGTGGTGAAATCATCACAAATAAAGACGACTCGATCATCTTTATTAACGGTAACGCTGTTTTTGACCGTTTGACCATGTTAAAAGGTAAAATTTATGTCAACGGCAACTTAAGGATTCAAGGAAATTTCAAAATGAATGCTACTGTCTTCGTAAAAGGGAATGTTCAGTTTACCGAGGATGACGCACAAGCCGATTTTGATCCGGGAGAAAATACACTGGTCATTCTGGCCGGCGGTAAGGTAGAAGCATACAATTTGAATTTGGGTAAGGATACGCCACAAAAACTACATACGTTTATCTACAGTCAATATTTGGATAACACCCCAAACGATCCAGCAGATACTGGGATCGTTTTGTATGGAGTAGGCTCCAACTATCAAATAGTGGGGGGTATTTATTCCAAGCAAAACATTACGCTTAACGCGATAAAAGGGACAATTTCTTTAGACACGAACAGTAAACCCGTCAGTTTTAAGGATACCACTGCAATGAAGCCTGATACCGCTCGATTAAGTGTCCTGTTCAACAAAGAATTATTTGAAAATCCTCCACCTGGGGTCCCTAGTGCTAAAACAGGACATCTGAAAGTAACACAATATCAGCTGGATACTTTCAAGGCCGATGACCCAACAGCTGAAACTGCCAAAAAGTCTTCTCCCTAAGAAATTAAAATAAGACTAAAACAAAATCTGAAACTGAACCAAAACAGAGCCCTTTGGACTTCAAATCCAAAGGGCTTTATCGTTTACTCTGATCTTTTACAGCTTTTTCAAGTTCGTTTTAATTTGGACAGGTTGTGAAACTTGAGAATTTGTAACTGCCTTTGCTCCCCAATTGGTATAGTTGTCGGTTACCCTAAAGTAGATCTCCCATTCACCCTCATTTTGAATGACAATGTCTGAGGTTTGGAGCCGTTTCCATACGCTAGGCGCTTCCCCCTTCTTCACAATCGAATACTCAATCAAACTCACTTTCAGATCAAAGTTCGCCAAGCTGTTTAGTAAATCTTTTCGACTTTTTGCATCAAGTACTCGAACAACAGCTACTTGATCAGCAATCGCGGTCTTAAATGCTGAGTTGGTCGAACTGTCTTTTGCAAAAGATACTTTAATTGGCTTCGCAGAAAGAATAGGCTGATTAGAATTAATTGTTTCATTCGTTCCAAGCACGGTATACGTAATTCCTGCAAGCGTATATCCAGGGCTTACCATGAAAACGTCCCATTGTTCATCGACCTGCTTGGTCTTATTCCCAACTTTATCTGTCGCCGTAATAATCACTTTGTAATAGCCGGCTGCAGTCCGTGCAGTCCCTACATCCTCGGTTGCATACCAGTATCCATCTTTGCTCTGAAGGGAACCGCTAAATGAGGTTTTCTCGAATTTTAGCGTTGCTCCAGAAACAACAGCCTTTTCAATACGATAGGATACATCCAACACGCCACTTACATCATCCGTAACACTCGTCTTAATCGTAATGGCCCCACGATCACCGTTTGGTTGATGAATGAAACCTGGACCGATTGTTACTGTTGGCGGCTTTGAATCAAACACATAGGTCTGAGTTGCTATTGGACTCTCTTTCCCTGATTTACTTACCGCTTGTGCATAAACCGTTACACTAAGGTTAGTTGTTGCTGATGTGTTATAGATTACGGTTGATTGATTGTATTTGGCAGGAGGATTGTTATCCGTCCAAACAAGGATATAATCCAAACCGCTGGAACCATTCCCTTTTACTGAGGAATCCTTAGCAGTAATTGAGATATCCGTTACAACCCGGTCCGTCTGATTCACAGTACCACCAGTAATAGTGACCGCCAGGCTGATAAGATCCAGTTTAATCAATTGCTGCTTCATGCTAGAAGAACTTGGTTTCTCATAGTATTCAATTTCGTTGATTCCATTTTTATCGACGAGAAACAGTCCTGAGTAGGTTTTCTCTTCCACAGCACCCGTCTCTCTGTTCGTTACGCGATAGGTTTTGTTCGTTTCATCAGAATAAGTCAGTTTGACGTATACTGGACGATCCAGCCAAGTGTTATCATTTGGAACCGGTTTTGTTCCATTGACATCATAGAACACCTCATACAGTGTCTTATCTATGACTTTGACTGAGCACGTCGCTTTAAAATTACCGTCATCCGTGGAAACCGTGATGGTGGCAGTTCCAGCTTTTACTCCTGTTACATTTCCATTCTGGTCAACGGTCACAACCTGATCATTACTCGACGACCAGCTCACGTCTTGATTGGTCGCATCAGCTGGCTGGATGACTGCCGTCAAGTGCTTCGGATCGTCACCAACTACGAGTGTAATTGTGCTTGGATCAATTGACACTCCTGTAACGGGCTGCTTCACGGTAATCGTTGCTTGCCCCGTTTTCTTGCCATCCGCACTGGTGGCGGTGATAATTACTTTCCCGGGTTTCAGGCCAGTTACCAAGCCCGTATTTGAAACAGAGGCAATCGTTGAATTTGCGCTGCTCCAAGTTACATTCTTGTTCGTTGAATTAACAGGCAGAACTGTTGCCGTCAATTGAACCTTTTCTCCCACGTTGATAATCTTTTCGTTTGGTGAGACTTGTACTTGATCAACTGACTCTTCTACTGTGACCTTACATGTAGCGGTTTGTTGACTATCTACAGACGTTACTGTAATTGTTGCTTCCCCAGATTTCAATGCACGTATGGTTGACGAAAGTCCATTTGGCGTGATGGATAAAATACTGGAATCAGAAGAGCTCCATACTACATCTTTATTGGTCGCATTGGCAGGCATAATGGTAGCAGTTAGCGTATCTGTCTCTCCTACCCGAAGTACCACTCCTGTTTTATCAAGCGAAATACTGGTGACAGGAACTTTAACGGTAATGTTGCTCGTCGCTTTAATGGATGAATTCTCTGCGGAAGCAGCTGTAATAACGGCATTGCCCGCTGTAATCCCTGTCACGATGCCATTCTCATCTACAGTTGCCACAGATGGATTACTGCTCGTCCAGATTATCGCTTTATTACTCGCCGTATCAGGAGTGACAGTTGAAATCAGCTTGAACGTCTCTCCCACATTCAATGTTTTAGAGGATGGGCTAACTTGAATCGAAGTTACCCTTGTTTCCGCACGCAATGTGATCGGATTAAATTGGTCTCGAATCGTAGAACCGTTCAATCCCGTGAACGTGACATTCGACTGATCCAATACATAAACACCATTCTCTGTCGGATTCACTTGTACAGTAAACGTCAACGGTTGACTCGTGTATTGGGTACCGTTCTTGGTATACGTGATTTCACTTAATTTGCCGTTTAAAGTATAGCCAGTTCCTATCGTTCCGCTCTTGGTAAAGGATGCTGGAATCTGTGCCAGTTCAACTTTAGCCGGAAATTTCTCAGCTATCGCCAAATTGGCTACTTTATACACCGAAGCGGTTTGATAACTAAGTAACTGAGTTCGAATATGGAGATTGTCATCTATTTCAGTTACCTTCAAAATCGCGAAGCCGCGTACTTCAAGATCATAGCGCCCGTTGGATTTATCGTTGAGTTGTCTAACAATTGGTACTGAGATCACTTTGTCTTGCAATCCCTTAATTTGAGTTTGGGCACTATTGGCTTTATTACCCGGCTCTGTTTGAATGGGGTCACCGATCTTAATTTCATATTGGTAACCTGTTTCAATATCATTCCTGAAATTTTTGGCCCCATTCTTATCGAAAGCGACCGCTCCAAAGTTACCATGATCCTTCGTGTCCATCAAAACAATCTCTTGACCGATTGTATACGTTCCTTCCTCCAAGGAGAATGGACGCAATCCGGTCATCGTACTGATATCTGACGCTGCAAATGGTTGCGGTGTAATGGTATAGGTCAAGGTTGCAACACTGTTAGGTGCTACTATCCCAGATACAGGTGCAACGGTTCTGCTTAAACCCAAATTCGTTGCTGCGGGAGTGATTACTTCCACTTTGGTTTCTTTAATCACCTTGGCCCCTTTGTTGTCTTCAACCTCAATCCGAACAGTGATTGTTCCAGGGTTTGCTGTAACGTTCGGGATGCTTTGCTGAATAACATCTCCATTGTGGACAGTAGAATTGTTGTATTTTTCCACACCGTTGACAATAATCCTGGTTTTTAAGACATTATCCTTCAAATCCAAATCGTGAACTTGATACACCACATCCATATTCTGACCTTGCTTGATCTTGGTTGATTCTGTTGGTGTATACACCGTTACCAAAGGCGCGTGATTCGACCCAATGAACGCTCGGTACATGGTGTTGACAAACAGTCGCTGCTCTTCATCCGGAAAGGCATTGCTTGTATGACCTGTACCAGAATAGGTCACGTTACCCTTCGAATATGTGTAGTAGTGATACCAGCTATCGTTGGGATCCCGTGTCCCGCCCGTAATGTTGTACCACGGGATAATCGAGCTATCTTCCAGATCAAGACGATAATATTGGTCATGCGTAGTGGCAATGGAAACTTTATCACTGAGCAAGAACGGGAACTGATTCATGAGACCACTGTTCACTTTTAACGTGGTTTTAGAGGTTTGAGGCGCCCCTAGGCCCAAATCGTGCTTCTCGGTATTCAACTGTCCTGTATCATTCATGAAGTACTTCACCCAGTTGTTCCCCGATTCAAAAATCGTATCGTGGGTGAACATGACACTCTGTCCAGTTGCAATGAACTGCTCTACAGCTTTGGCTGCATCATCTGTAATTTTGGCATTGTTGTACACATCCGCAAATCCAAAAATGATCATGTCATATTTTCCATTAATGGTTGAATATACGGAAGAGTTAAACTGGGTCATATTCACTATATCGATGGTGATATCGTAATCGTCGGAATGAAGATAGCTTTGATTCATTCTTAAAGGATCTGCACTGAGCTCACTAGATACCCCTGGTTTCATTACTTGTAAAACCTTAACGGCTACCTTATGATCGCGAATTCGCAAAATACCTGTCTGATAATCTTTCAAGCCCGTTGCAGAATCTACTACTTCCAATTTCCAATACCGAAGACCCGAAAAACCTGGTGGGAGCACGTAACTAATTGATCCAGTACTTCCTGAAACAGGCGCTGATTTCATGATTTCGACTGTTTCATATTTGTGATTGTAATCCGTGTCAAAATATAAGTTTGCCGTTAATCGATTGCTGTTAAATGAAGCTAAATTGTTTACATTGTATTGGAATTTAACCAGATCGCCAGCATTGTATATGTATGACTGGTTAGACAGATACGATATAGGCGATTCAGTCAATTCAAACCGCGGTCGTTTGCTCGTGTAAGCGGATGAATTGGTGATTGCTTCTACGGCATCCTTAACACTTGAAACAACCTTGACGTTCTGTTTGGAATTGTTACGATACGTCTGAAATTTTTGATATAAGTTACTGGAGGACTGAGAAAATACGTCATTCTCAAGGACTACCAGTTGACCTTTGTTAATAAAGTCGTTGATGATCTCATTCGCTTTCAGCTGAGTAATGTCATTCATTTTGAGCGTGGTATCGTGGGCGGTGCTTCTGTCCGTTGTGTACGGAGATGCAGTTGCAGTAGAGTACATAGGGGATCGATTACTGGAACCAATATAGATCAGATCGTACTTTCCGTCCAGCTCTTCACGCAATGCAACGAATTTTTTCATACTATAGGTAGTAAGTTGATAATTGTGATTAGTACCGAGACTAGATTGAAGATCTGAAGCACCGCTGTCGGTAATCTCAAGAATTTTAGTCGGGGAAGTTTGTTCAGTTTGACTTGAAGTACTTGCTGATACTGCTTGATTGGGAAACCATGTCCCAAGAACTAATTGTAAAATAAGTAATTGATAGATGAAAACCTTACAATACCGCAATTGCATCCCTCCTTAATCCACTTCCCTATCTTTTATACAACACCTATACAGATCGAAAATGGACTACTTTTTACCCACTCCAATTGTACCATGATTTTCGTCACAGAAAATAAGAAACTCGTCCAAAAATTAGGCGAGATGGCAACATTTTTTCACATTTCTGCGTAAACGATTTTTCTGAAAGATGGCTCTATCATGTGCTAAACTAGAAATATGAGTAACGAAAGAGATGGAGTGATGCTAATGGAAGAAATGAAGCTTATGCTAAAAGCTTTAATCGAACGTGTAGACATCATGTCTGAAAAGTTAGCTCCGGTACCCGATAAAATTGATACTCTGACCGAGCGTGTCGATAACCTAACCGAACGAGTCGATACACTGACCGAGCATGTCGATGTTCTAACCGAGCGTGTCGATGTTCTTACCTTGGACGTAAAGGAGATCAAAGTGGACGTAAAGGAAATCAATCAAAAGTTTGATATCATGGAACGCCGGCAAGATAAGATGACTATACAGCTGGCAAAAATAGAAGCTGAAGTTGATCAGCTTAAAGAGCATACCAGGTAGACATATTGCCCTACATGAAGAAAAATCCCTCCAGAAAGCATTCTGAGAGGGATTTTTTATCTGTCCGTGATGATTCTTACCTTACTTCTCCAATCTTTCAGCCAGCCAATACGCCGACTTCCAGATATCTCCCGCTCCCATTGTCAGCACTAGGTCTCCTGGCTTAATTTCCTTGACCAAAATCTCCTGTACTTCCTCTTTGGTCGGGATGTACTTAGCTCGCGGATGGCTGTTCACGCGAATTTTATCCACTAGGATGCTTGAACTTACGCCTTCGATCCGTTTCTCACCAGCCGGAGAGAAGATATCGGTGATGATTACCTCATCCGCGTCTCCGAAAGCTCGGCTGAACTCTTCCATTAGGTAGTAAGTACGCGTGTAACGCTGCGGCTGGAAGATCGCAATGACGCGACGTCCAGACGCTTTGGCTCCGTTGAGTGTCGCCATAATCTCCGTCGGATGATGGGCGTAGTCGTCTACCACGAGGATATCGCGCGCCTCTCCAATGATTTGGAAGCGTCGTTTGGCACCACGGAAGGTTACCAGCGCTTGTGCAATCTGTTCAAACGTAAGTTCAGCGCGCAGACTGATAATAATAGCAGCAAGCGCATTGGCGATGTTATGCTTCCCTGGCAAGGTTAAGACCAACTCACCAAGCAGCTCATCACTATGCCAGATCTTGCACTTGGTTTGACGATCGTTGCACTCAATATCGGTTGCGTAATAATCTGCCTGATCACGGTAGGCTGGATCGATGCTATAGGCAATATGGTTACGTTCAATTTTTGGCAAAAGTTCACGAACATATTGATCGTCTACACACACGATTGCGCTGCCATCTGATTTGAGATGACCCAGGAATTCGACATAGGCCTTTTTCAGATTGGCGAAATCTCCGCCAAAATGCTCCAGATGGTCTGGTTCAATATTGGTAACGATAGCATAGGACGGACGATATTCAAGGAAAGAGCCGTCACTCTCATCCGCTTCAGCAACGACAAAATCACTCTTGCCCGCTTTGGCGTTGGTGCCTGCATTCATCAGCTCGCCGCCAATGATATAGGTTGGGTCAACACCGCACTCTTCCAAAACGTGCGCGATCATGGAGGTCGTGGTTGTTTTGCCATGCGCGCCTGCTACCGCTACTCCGGTACGTTCATTTAAAATACGCGCAAGCATCTGCGATCTGTGCAATAGCGGGATGCCTTTTGCTCGTGACGCGATAAGCTCCGGATTATCATCTGGAATGCTGGTTGAGTAGACGACGATGTCCGCTCCTTCAATATGTGCTGCCTCATGTCCGATTTGAATAACGGCACCTTTAGCTTCTAGTTTCTTCGCCAGTTCACTCATGGCTACATCGGAACCAGTTACGTGATATCCAAGGTCGACGAGAACTCGCGCAATCGCGCTCATTCCGTAGCCGCCAATGCCAATAAAGTGGACGTGATGGAATTTCTCCACCTTCATTCACCTGCCTCTTTTATTATGAAGATACGGAAAACAACGCGCGAACCTGAGCAATAAAATACAATGAGCCGCAAACGATTAACAGATCGTCTTCGTGCTCTTGTAAATGATTGCTCCACTCACGCAGGAAGGAACGCCAATCAGGAATGACTGTGATCCGATCTGATCCTGATTCTCCTGTGAGCCAAGCATCTTGAAGATACTCAATGGATGCAGCCCGTGGGAAATCAAAGGTAGTCAAGTAATACTGCTGAACGGGAATTTTGGCCCACTCTGAAGCCATCTTCGAGAGTGGTTTGTCGACGAGTGCTGCGATCAGTACATGAATTTTCTTGGGTTTAGGAACGAGTTTCGCAATACTTGCAGTCAACGCTTGCATACCTTCTGCATTATGTGCTCCATCAAGAAGAATGGCAGGATTGATCTGAATCATTTCAAGTCTTCCTGACCACGTTGTTGACTCCAACCCTCTGCTGATATCTTCATCCGTCAGGTGATAGGCATAATACTCACGAAGTAGATCCGTTACCATGAGTGCAACTGCCGCATTTTGTAATTGATGCTCGCCGTTCATGCGAATTGTAAAGCTTTGAGAGTCTCTGTGAAAAACACTTTGATACGAAAAATGCTGTTCTCCCAGTTGAACGCTCTCCTGTGACGCATACACGTCAAACTCATGCCCTGCTTGATACAGATTCGCATTCTTCTGATCCGCTATCTCTTTGACCACTTTTAACGCTTCATCGGTAAGCTTGCCGATCACAACCGGAACCCCTGATTTGATGATTCCGGCTTTTTCATAGGCAATCTGCTCATGCGTATCACCCAAAATATCGGTGTGATCCAACCCGACGTTGGTAATGACAGAGACCAGCGGGTGGACGACATTGGTTGAATCCAAGCGTCCACCAAGCCCTGTTTCCCACACCACAACAGATGGGCGAACTACCTCGGCAAAATAGAGAATGGCCAGTACCGTGATAACCTCAAACTCTGTTGGAGAACCGAACTCTGTAGTATCCGCACAACGCTGCACAAGTTGCTTCAACTGATTGACGAGTCGGAGAAGGTGATCGGGTGCAATCATCTCCTTATTGTGGCAAATACGTTCACGGAAATCGACTAAATATGGAGAAGTGAATGTCCCGACACTATATCCTGCTTCCATTAACATATGGGTCAAATAGGCGCATGTAGAACCTTTTCCATTGGTTCCTGCTACGTGGATAAATGCCAGCCTACGCTCTGGATTACCCAGCTCCTGTAAGAGCCACTCTACCCGCTCCAGACCTGGTTTCTGTCCAAATTTATGAAAACTGTGAAGCCAATCGATTGCTTCCTCATAGGAATGAAAATCTTCAGCCTTCATACGGTATGACTCCAATCTCAGAAATATGCCTGCCCACTATATTTGAGCCTTAATTTTTTAATTCTGCTAAACGAGCGACTACTTTTTCTCGTTTATCCATGTAATCGGCCATTTTCGCTCTTTCTTCCTCAACCACTTTCTCAGGAGCTTTGGCCATGAAACCTGGATTGTTCAGCTTCTTCTCGATACGCTCTACTTCACCGTTCAAGGTTTCCACTTCTTTTTCCAAGCGTTTCAATTCCTGCTCGATATCAATTAAACCAGCCAGCGGCAGGAAGAGTTCAGCCCCTGTGATCACGGCGGACATCGCTTTATCTGGTGTTACCAGATCCGCGCTGATGACCAAGTTCTCAGGGTTGCAGAAACGGCTGATTAAATCTTGGCCGCGTGTGAGACGCTCCAAGGAAGTCGCGTCGCTCGCTTTGATCAGAAGTTCGATCTTCTTGGACATCGGCACATTCACTTCAGCGCGAATGTTACGAACGCTTCGGATAATCTCCATCAACAGCGCCATCTCTGCTTCCGATTCTGTGTTTACCCATGCCTGATGAACAGTCGGCCAGCTTGCTACGGTAATGCTTTGGCCTTTATGCGGCAACGCCTGCCAGATTTCTTCTGTAATGAACGGCATGAACGGATGTAATAGACGAAGCGTTTGATCTAAGACGGTTACGAGAACAGATTGTGTGGTCTTCTTCGCTTTGGCGTCTTCTCCGTACAACGGAAGCTTCGCCATTTCGATGTACCAGTCACACAGATCATCCCAGATGAAGTTGTAGAGAATGCGGCCTGTTTCACCGAATTCGAACTGATCCATCAAGCGGGTCACGTCCGCAATGGTTGCCTGCAAGCGAGAGAGAATCCATTTGTCAGGAGCAGATAATTCACCGCTGAGATCGATATCGTCATACGTGAAGCCTTCCAGGTTCATGAGGGCGAAGCGAGACGCGTTCCAAATCTTGTTAGCGAAGTTGCGGTTAGCTTCAACTTTCTCCCAGTAGAAACGCTGGTCGTTTCCTGGAGAGTTACCCGTCGCTAATGTATAGCGAAGAGCATCCGCTCCATACTTCTCAATGACTTCCATTGGATCGACGCCATTGCCCAGAGACTTGGACATTTTACGTCCTTCCGAGTCGCGAATAATTCCGTGAATCAAGACATTCTCGAACGGAATTTGGTTCGTGAACTCCAAGCCGCTGAAGATCATGCGAGCAACCCAGAAGAAGATAATGTCGTAACCGGTAACCAACACATTGGTTGGGTAGAAATATTTCATATCCTCTGTCTCATCAGGCCAGCCCAAAGTCGAGAACGGCCAGAGTGCGGAGCTGAACCACGTATCCAATACGTCATTTTCTTGTTCCAAGCGATGGCTCTTGCAGGATGGACATTCCGTTACGTCCTCACGAGAAACAATCTCTTCCTGACAGTCTTGGCAGTACCAAGCTGGAATGCGATGACCCCACCAAAGCTGACGGGAAATACACCAGTCGCGAATGTTTTCAATCCAGCGCAAATAGGTATTCTTAAAGCGGTCAGGCACGAATTTTACGCCTTCTTCACTTGCTGCACTAGCCAAGGCTGAGTCAGCAAGCGGCTGCATTTTGACAAACCACTGGGTAGAAAGATACGGTTCAACAACCGCATCGCTTCGTTCACTGTGACCTACCTGGTGAATATGTTCCTCAATTTTGAACATAACCCCTTGTTCACTCAGGTCTTTGATGATCTGCTTGCGGCAATCGAAACGATCCAAGCCTTTGTATCCCGCTGCTTGCTCGTTCATGGTTCCTGTCTCATCCATGACAATAATTTGCGGCAGGTTATGGCGAAGTCCCAACTCAAAGTCGTTTGGATCATGTGCTGGCGTGATTTTTACCGCACCAGAACCGAATTCCGGATCCACATAATCATCGGCAACGATTGGGATCTCACGTCCAACAATTGGGAGAATCACCGTTTTGCCTACCAGATGCTTATAGCGCTCGTCTTCCGGATGCACAGCTACTGCGGTATCACCCAGCATCGTTTCAGGACGGGTGGTTGCCACTTCAATATAGCCACTGCCGTCTTTTAGCGGGTAGCGCATGTGATGGAGGGCACCCTTCACTTCTTTGTAAATGACTTCAATATCAGAGAGCGCCGTACGAGCTGCCGGGTCCCAGTTGATAATGCGGTTGCCGCGGTAGATCAAGCCTTTTTCATATAAACGAACAAACACTTCCCGAACAGCGCGTGAAAGTCCTTCGTCCATCGTGAATCGCTCACGAGAGTAATCAAGCGCAAGCCCCAGCTTCTCCCACTGTTCACGGATGTGATGGGCGTAGATGTGCTTCCATTCCCATACCTTCTCGATGAATTTGTCACGGCCCAAGTCGTGGCGGGAGATTCCCTCTTGACGCAGGTTAGCTTCTACACGAGCTTGTGTGGCGATACCGGCATGGTCCATACCAGGCAAGAATAAGGTGCTGTAGCCTTGCATTCTTTTGGCGCGGGTAATGATGTCCTGCAGGGTCGTATCCAGCGCGTGACCCAAGTGAAGCTTACCCGTTACGTTCGGAGGTGGAATCACAATCGTAAAAGGCTTCTTCTCAGGATCACGTTCCGCTTTGAAGAAATTGTTTTCGATCCAGTACGGGTACCACTTGCTTTCTGCAGCTTTTGGATCGTAGTTTTTCGGTAATTGGTTCTCCAACTTGTTGGTCGAATCTGTCGACATAATCCTCTGGCCTCCTTGGCAACATGAAAATAAATAAAAAAACCCTTCTCATCCAAAGGACGAAAAGGGCTTATTTTTCGCGGTACCACCTTTGTTAGTCTGAAGAAAACTCGCCTGACCACCAGGCGTAAGTTCCTCACACTCACTCCAACAAGATAACGGCTTGTGCCGATTCCGCCTACTTCATTCAACGGAATAACTCCTGGGCGACCTTCAACGTCTCCACCTTAGAGAATCTCGCAGCGACTGATTCTCCCTCTCTGATAAGGCGTATAACATTTACTCTTCCCATTCATCGTCGGTAATTTATGAACGTTGTGTAGAATACCTGTTGTCCATTATAGCGAAGAAAACGCTGGAAAGTCAAATTCCCGGGCTGTTGTCAAGTGATTTAATTTCAACGCCCAATGCGTCAGTGAATCCCAATACACGCAGTATATCAAGAATTTCTTCCAGTATATTCACAATCTCTACTTGTTTCCCCAAACTGAGCAAATCTTTTGTCGTGAAAAAAAGACTTCCAATCCCCGCCGAATCCACGAAGGTAACCTGACGGAAATCAAGCGAAAGTGTATCGTTACGTTCTCCTACCTCTCGGATCAAACGGCCAATCTTTTCACCGACTAACATATCCAATTCACCAGAGAGAAAAATCGTGGCATTCTGTTGCGCTTCAATTACCTGGTAGTCCATTGTTAACGTTCTCCTTTCTATCTGGTGAAAGTTTGCGGTCACTGAGTACTTACCTAATACATTCCCGCTCAAATCTACTATAAAACATTTTTTTATCAAAATAACTAATGTTTATTTCACCCTATTTTACGTTTGGATCTCGAGAACAATTTTGGTCCCTTCCGAGGAACTGTTAATGAGCACTTTATCCGCAAAAGTAAGCATGGCATGAAATCCTCTGCCTAATGAATCCCGTGTGGAATATCCTTGAATTAAAGCTGCCTTGGGAAGCTCGTAAAGCACAATTCCTTGGCCATGATCACAGATGACTATCCGGCATATCCCCGTTTCTTTGGCAAGATAATAGTCGATTTGTCCACCCTTACAATGACTTAGGCAATTAGACGCGGCTTCGTTGACCGCCACGGTATAGCGCAGAATCTGGGTTCTGCTTAGGCCACAGGGTTCAAGAATTTTGCACAGTTCATCTCTTATCCGCTTTAAATCATACACAGTGGTTATCGACTGTGCATACAGCTTTTCACTGTTCAGTAGAAGTCCATACAGTTCAAAATCTTGAATAAGTTCAAGCTTTCCATTGGTAAACAGCTGCAAGAGGACCTTGTAAGAATCCCATTCCTGTCGCTTGCGTTCATGTTCCTTCGCAATCACGCCGGTAAGGTTAATCATTCCGATTCCACACACTTCAGTTCCCAGCGGAAGGATATGGACATCATAAATCTGCTTGGTGCTAGGGGCATATAATTGCTCTCGGAGGGGTTTTCCACTTGTGAGGACCAATTGAATTAGCCGTCTTAGTTCAACCTCCTCCACTTCTCCAAGCACAAACTCATTCAAGTGGCGCAGTTTGCCGGCTTCATACATTAACATATACATTTCCTGCATTTGATGAATGATCGTAAGCTTTTCCAATTCTTGTTTCATTAACAATTGCTGTTCAGAGGTTGTGTCATTGGGCATGACACTGCCCGGCTCCAATTCGGATGAAAGATGCCAGGACTGGAACTCTTCCAGTTTTAAACGTGCGGAATACGTATCCTTCCGCAGGACTTTTTCAATATCAAGTACATGAAATGTAGCATCGCACAAACCTCCTGCTGTACTGACGATAATCCGAAAATCAGCAGCCAGCTCCACTTCATAGCGTCCTTGCGCAAGAGGTTCGTCCATGATAATTCCAATGGAAAGACGACTGACAGCGCACAACTCGGCTTGAACTGACTTCCGTGTATTCAGATGAATCAGGTTAACGCTACGTGGAGGTATCACTTTTTTAGCCGTACTGCCTGTTCCTAGCTGATCTAGGCAATTGGTGCAGTTTGGATCGGACGGACATCGCTCACATGGTTTCAAGCAAGTCTCCTCCTTTTTGTCCAAAGAATTGATCTTTCATCTCGATAATTAGAACTGTAATATCATCCGTTTGTTCACTCTGCTTCGTCTCCTCGAAGATCAGTTGTTCAACCGCAGAGATGCGATCCTGTGCTTGATTCAGCTCAGCGGTTTGTTGTATTTTTTTAAACCATTCGTCGATCCCGCTTACGCCTCGCTTCCGATACAAATCGGTTAAACCATCCGTGTATAAAAGTAACAGAAACTCTTCCTCAATGGATACTTCTTCCTCCTCGAAGATGGCGTCTTCCATAAGCCCCAGACCCATTCCACGTTTACAGGGCAAAGTCAACTGTTTGGTTGGAGATACATAAAGTGGACAAGGATGCCCGGCCCTGCTCACTCGCAGCACCTGATCCACCTGATCGATTACCACAACGAACATAGTGACATAGGACCTGGCGGCAGACAAATCTTCATAGAGAAGACGATTCAGTCGTGTCAATATAGCTGATGGGGAATGGGTTGTCTGAAGAACAGCCCGAAATAAAATCCGGATCCCTGTGGTTAACAGGCTGGCAGGCACCCCGTGTCCCGAAATATCAGCGATTAAAAAACAGCTGAACCGTTCATTCACCTTGACAAAGTCGACGTAATCTCCTCCCACGTAATCCATTGGAAGATAAACGGCTTTGGCTTGAACCATTCCCGTGCGCAGTCGTTCCATAGGGATGAGTGAGGACTGAATACGAGAGGCTATCGCCATCTCCTGCTCCATCAGACGAAGCTCAAGCGACTGCTGCGTCTGGATACAACGCTGGAACAGCCTCCTGACATGAACAGCCAGTTGCTGAACAAAAATTCGTTGCCCCTCGACGATTCCCCCTTCTACTTCTACCTCAACCATGACATATCGGGGATTACGGTGAGAGTCTCCCTTCTCATCAACAATTAGCCGCTCTACGATAAAATTGTGATTTCCTATCCCGCGTTTCCCCTGAGAGGTATCATAATACACCTCATGATCCGCGGATTCAAAAGTAAGTCGAACATAGTTAAACCCGACCATAATGGAGTACCAGACGTGGACATATTCTTCAATCAGCTGATAGATATTGTCGTAGTTAATTTGCTGGACATTCTGTTCATTGCTTAATTGCAAGACCTTCTCATATCGTTGTTTGACGTCGAGTAGATTGGTTAACGCCGTGTTTTGACTTTGGAGCTGTTCAAGATTCTGCGCAAAGTGATTTTCCAGATTTGACGAAATCGCAAGGAGATCGGAAAGAATATGTCTGTTTTGACGTCTTGTAATCAAACAGCGAATAAGAATTAACCCCCCAAACGCCATCATCCCGACCAAATATAGGAGGCAATATTCTTCCTTTTCAAGAAACACGATCAATATGCCAAATAAATACAACCAATGAACTCGCTCGTCACGAAGGATAAAAGTGAATCTCTGGTAGAGATATCGACTGTCATCGGCAAGGATTACCTTCTCGCACATGGTTCTCATTCGATTATGGCTGATAAGAATCATGGCAAACGTACACAAGGTCAAGCTAAACATGAGCACTGGCGGCAGTTTCGTACCTACCGCATCGATCAGCATAAACAGCATACAACCAATGAGAAGCAGATTATTCGGTTGATATCGTCCAATATTCCAGCTTGCCCGCAAAACCGTAAAGCACGTGCCTAGAATATACATACCTGTCTGAAAATGAAGAATCCAGTCAAGCCGTTCGTCCAGCTGCGGATTCCAATAAACCGCTAGAAAAATGAATACATGCAGCACAGTAATCACTGCTATATCCAGATTGTTTTTCCAACGATCGTAGTAAATGTGCGGCGGTAAAGGAAACGACCTAAATGCCAGCAGCAAAAACACATAGTAACCATAGGTAGCGAAGTGAGAAGTCAACTGATACCAAAAGTCAGGGTGCAAATCAAGTATATGGCTCAAACCCCAGAGCAGGAAGGCATTCCCTAAAATAAATGAAAAATCATACCATCGTTTGGACGTAACCAAGTGGCGCGAAGACAAGAGGAAATAGAGTGAAAAAATTAGCGCGATAATATAAACGATCGTGTACCAAACCACCGGATCACCCCATTCGAGCAGCAAGAAACTCTTCAGCTTACATTCCCTTAAATGACTCTCGTTAAACAAAACCACAGAATTTGCGGTTTAGCCTGTCCGATCATTTTCATTGGAATCATATTCTAAAATTTGTGACATGTCGAGCCAATCACCGAAAAAACCCCGCACTCGGCGGGATTTGGCTGTTTTCTCTACGATTTGGTGAGTATCTTTCCTTGATGAATGTGAATCATTCGTTGGGTCCTTGAAGCCAGCTGTAGGTCGTGTGTGACCATGACGACCGTGCAGCCCTCCCGGTGGATATCACGGAACAGCTCCATGATCATATCGGCGTTCTCTTGATCGAGAGCACCAGTAGGTTCGTCAGCCAATAACACTTGCGGATGATTAATCAACGCTCGGGCAAGAGCAATTCGACGCTGTTCCCCTCCACTTAGCTGAAAGGGAAGGTGATCTTTTTTATCGTTTAGCCCAATCCTTTCCATCAGTTCATTTACTCGTTTATGGTCTTCTTTGGAATAATTGCCTTGTACCGTCTTTGGCAAAATGATATTCTCCCACGCGGTCAAGGTAGGAACCAGACTCGGGAATTGATAGATGAACCCGCACTTCTCGGCTCGAAATCGAGTTCGCTCCTTGTCCGAGGTATTCGCAATCGCCATTCCATCCAACCACAGCTCTCCTGACGTTGATCGATCCAGCAGCCCGGCAATCGCTAAAAATGTGGATTTGCCGCTGCCAGAAGGCCCCACAACCGACACAAACTCGCCGCGCTCGATCGTGACATGAATGTCCTCCAGAGCCGAGACGTATTGATCATGGGCAATCTGATATTTCTTGTTGATCCCTTCCATTCTGATCATCGGTTACTCTCCTTCACGAATCGCTTCATAGGGCTCTACTTTAAGAGCGCTGCGCACCGGGAAATAGGCTGCGCAGATGGCGATGAGCACCGTTACGGCACTCACGATCAACCCGATCCCAACTCCGGAAGATACATTGGGAAACAAGAGCGGCAGCTTCACCAGCTGAAGGATTAACGCTCGATTATCGTACAGCATAGCGGCGCTCAAAACCGATCCGACCACTCCTCCGATCATGGAGGCAAGTCCCGCTTCCCAGAGAAGCAGCTTGTAGGTCGTCCCTTTCGTAGCGCCCATGGCACGAATCATCCCAATCTCTTTGCGGCGCTCACTGATAATTGCGGAAAACATCGTGGCTACCTGCATCGCGCTCATGATAATCATCAGGACAATCATGGTATAGCTTAAGAATTTGACAGGAAACAACTGATTGGTTAACGCTTCTCTAAGTCCGCTTCCTTTGACGACATCTATCGGAAGATTCATTCTCTCAATTTGGCGTTTGACAAACTCTTCCGTATTCGGCTTGGTTTTAATCAATAACACGGAGATGTCATGTGGTCCCACATTCAACTCGCTTTTTTGTTTGCTGGCTATCTCTCTCGCTGTAGCCAGGTTCATAAATATCGTATGATCCGTTCCCATTCCTGTTGGAAACAACACGTTCTGGACGAGAAATGTCTCATTAAACAAGACAACTTTTTCTTGAACCGCTTGATAGTCCAAATGATAGATAAAGTTCTTGCCTCCCGCGTTGGAACCAATTAACAGGTCGTACGGCTTAAATTCACGGTTAGAAGCCATCCAGGCTTTCAAAGTAAAATCTTTAGTTGGATCAAACGCAACAATCGGGAAGTCCCCTTCTACTCGACAGCAGACGGTTTTGACCGTTTCCAAATAGAGTTGCGGAGCTACTTGTTCCACCTCAGGCAATTGTTCAATCTTTGGTATGATATCATCTTTCATGTAAAATTTCGTAGGGTTACCAGAAATCATCATCTCGCCGGCTTGTGAGCCGAAGCCATCTGGCACAACCAACAAATCTGCTCCAAGTCTTGCACTGGAAGCTGTCACGCTTTGTTCCATCGAATACAGAAAAAAATAGCTAGCGAACAACAAAAATGCCGTCATTGCAGCACTACCCGCAAGAAGCACGGTTCGAGCGGGTTTTCTCTTTAAGTTGCGCCAAGCAACCGTTGTAACCTTTTGCATGTGTTTGTCCTCCACCAGTACAATGAACGGCTATTTTCTAGTAACGACGCATGAGAATACGCAAAATCCAAATCCCTAATCCCGCCAAACATAGAAACCACAAAATGTGATAAATTGCTTCAGGAGTACTAAGCACAGTCTCATCTCCAATTTCACTGATGTTTTCCTTATTCTAGCCAATATGAGACAGAAAGTACATCTTCTGGAATGAAGATGTACTTTTGATTCACCCATACGAATCCCTGGCTGGCAGATGATCCGCTTATTGTAAAGTTTTTAAGAACTCAACGACGGCTTTACGTTGATCTTCCGTTAGGTTGGCTTCAAAAGAAGGCATCGCATTGCGGCCCTTGGTAATGACCTCCATTACCTTATCTTCTCCGCCCAGTTTACCTATTACACCGTGAAGATTTGGACCCATTCCGCCTTTAAAGTCTTGACCGTGACAAGCCGTACACTGTTGACTCATCACTTTTTTGCCTGATTCCGCGTCCACTTTAACCGCAGCTCCTGCTACTGTTTTGGTGTCATCAATTCGTTCTGCTAGAAAAGCATATGACACAGCCCAAACCGCGAGAGCCACGTAGACAACAATTAGAAATTTAGGAATCGGTGCATGGCCAGCTGCTTGATCGTGGTCATGGTTACTCATGTCGCTCTCCTCCTTATTGTTTTGCCGGTTTAAGGCTCATCAGATATGCTACCAAGCTATCAACGTCTTCTTCAGACAAATACGTGTATTTCGGCATGATCGAACCTGGAACCATTCCTTGTGGATCACGCAAATGCTTTTTGTTCCATTCTGCACTTGTCCGCATACCTACCCACATCAAGTCTGGGCCTGTACGGTTAGAACCGAACAAGTGTGGTTTGTCATTAATGTAGTCCCCTGGCACAGTTACTGGACCAAGTGGTTGATTCAAATCAGCCGCAACAGAACGAACGACTTGTGTATGACAGGTGTTGCAACCTTCACGAATATAAATTTGACGCCCTTTTGCTTCAGGAGAATCTGGCGCATATGCGCGTGCCTCCGCGTTAGCCGTAGGTTTTACCATCGCATCATCGAAGAACGGCAGGATAATGGTGGCAAATACGCCTACGATGAAAAGGAAGAGGGACGCAAGAAAGATGCGCAGAGCACTGTGTTCCATGATCTTTCCTCCTAGCCGACAACCCGATTAGGCTGCCACCGTATTAGATTTGGAAACTGGTTGACCTTTTTTCACAGTTAACCAGAGATTTGCTGCAAAGAAGAACTGTCCAAGAATCATCATTGTACCGCCAACAATACGAACGAGAAGGAGTGATTTCACTTCACGAACAGTGTCAATGAATGGTACGCCTGCGATCCAATCGAATCCTTGCATGATACCTGCTGTCCATAATGAGAACGCAAATGTCAAGAAACCGATTACAGACAAATAGTAATGCCATTCGCACATAGCCTTGCTGTACAATTGACGACCAGACATGCGAGGAATCGCATAGTACATGAACGCAAAACCTACGAACGAGAAGGTAGCGAACGGCGCCATGTGCGCGTGACCTACTACCCATTGCGTGAACTTAACAACCGCACTTACGGCCATCAAGGATTGGAATGGACCTTGCAAACAAGTCAGTACATAGAAAATTGAAGCGGTTGCAATAAATTTGAGAGCGATGTCGTTTTTCATCTTTCCCCAAGAACCTTTTAACGTTCCGAAGATGTTGGCAACTACTGTCCACACTGGAATGATCAACAGAAGGGAAGGAATAATACCAGCTTTCATCAGCCAGGTAGGGATCGGACCGTTAACCAAGTGGTGAGGACCGTTCCATACGTAGAACGTGGCAATTGTCCAGAAGCCGATAAGTGAAAGCTTGTGGCTATACAGCGGTCTGCCAGTCAATTTAGGCAAGAGATAATAGATTTGGGCAATACCGAGAGTCGTGAACCAAAGACCAAGCGCATTATGGCCGTAGAACCAGTTCATGTTGGCTTGAGCAGCTCCACCAATATATTGAGATGGGATATTTCCTACGATGTATAAGAGCGGTAACCAAACAAGAGAACCTACTGTATACCAAATGGATACATACAACTGTTTTTCCTGACGACGATTAATCGTTGCAAAAACATTAAAAGCTACCAGAATAACCGTAACTGCAACTAAAATATCAATTGGAAGAATTAATTCGGCATACTCTACACCAGATGTTATCCCCATAGCCAGGGTAACAACAGCGAGAACAATAACAATATTCCAGAGGATACCAGTGATATGGCCAAGCTTCTCGCTATAAAGCGGAACGCGGCACAAGCGTGGGATCATGTAGTACATCCCACCGATAAAATTGGTGGTCAACCATGCAAATAGCACGCCATTGGTATGAATTGGTTTAAGATGACCGTAACTAAGGAAACTAACGCCACCCATAAAATCAGGGAAACTTTGCTTCATAGCTACGATTAATCCTACAAGCATCGAGATCAGCAGCCATACAACTGAGGAGTACCAGAAGTGCTTCACTGCACTATCAGGTGCTTTGCTGAACATAAACAAATCCCTCCTTTGATTGTTTGTAAAAACGGAATAATGCAAATCTTCATGTCGAATTTTGTCGTTCATCCCTCCTTAACAAACCAAACACCCTTAACACTATTGGCATGTTTTTTATGTTTGGCACACTGCATTTGTTTGTTTGTGATTTTTTTCACATACCACAAACTCAGAATAAAGGGAGTTCATGGAAAAATCAACTCCCAGACTATGTATGAAATGTGACGATTATGTATAATCTTATTAAAATTGTGAATCACCTCCCACTATTTTTCGGCATATTCTAGCAAGAGGTGATACAGAATGCGACATCGTTGGAGGTACAACCCCACTTACATCAGAATCAAATGTAACTGTAAGAATATTCTCTTGCCGTTAATCATTTTTCAATTTATCCGAGCCATCCTTCTTCCGGCATCCTTTGATATATTTCTCCTCGGATTGCTTGCTCTT
Organism: Brevibacillus ginsengisoli; assembly: GCF_050113715.1. NCBI lineage: Bacteria > Bacillati > Bacillota > Bacilli > Caryophanales > Paenibacillaceae > Brevibacillus > Brevibacillus ginsengisoli. Next base: position 428,678 of record NZ_JBNJQR010000001.1, on the reverse strand, counting down.
TGTTTCGTGGCGATTACACTTGACTGGATATAAACCCCATCGAGAATCTTTAACCATACACTCATACTTTTCCACGAAAAAAAGGCCCCTTTACTTGAAAGGTGCCTCCGTTAAAAAGCCCGTTGTGTCCAGCGGCTCAAGCGAATAAAACGATCTAAATCCTTTTCCAGCCTTCTGACCGCGGTAAGCTCATTCCAGTTTTTGGATCCCGTGTAGTAGATCTCAATATCTCGCATAATTCTTTCCGGATACTGGAGAAAGGAAGCCAATAACTCAACTTCATCTGAACGAAGCGGAAAAATATCCACATACTGATGATAAAGCGACGATGCTGCCACTTCATCTCCCATCGCATAAAAGAAGCTGCGATAGAACATGGTCAAATCTCGAACTGGCGTATCATATACAGCCCGATCAAAATTAACGAGCTTCGCTTTCCCCTGACTGTTCATTAAGGAATGCGACGGATGAGGATACCCATGAATGAGCGAGAGCCTGAAATGGGCATAGGTCTGGTGCTTTTCTTGCCAGACTTTTAGCGACTCTATCGCCGACTTTGCCATTTCCTTGATATAAGAATAATTAGCCAAAAAGACTACATCGAACGGAGATGGATAGGTAAGAGATTCGGCGTGTTTCTTTTGTTGCTCCATAAGATTCACCCACATGGTCCATTTTCCAATGAGTGAATCAATGAGTGGTTCTACCTGCCTTGGATCCTCGTAACGATAGTTCTGTGTATAAAGGTGAAGCTCCCCTAGTCTTTCAATAGTAGAACCCGCCCACTTCACCAATCCTGCCTGATCGAACGGATTAGCCGATAGCCAAGGTGTCAGATAATACGATGACTCCCCATGTTTGACACAGGGTTCATCGTATTTGGTGTATAGAACCGGCACAGCTCCATCCCAACCGCGATGCTGCAAGTGGCGCAGTATCCCTGTCACAAACCTTAGTCTCCCTTGCGGCGCCTCGGTTTTTTTGCAGGCAAAGGCTCCATATGGAGTGTTGATTTTATACACATTGGGTTCCTTCACTATCTCAATGGACTGGGCGAACATATCATATTCGGGAAGAATGGGATAGATTCCGTCAAATCGGCTCATATACTTGGCCTCTTCCCAAACATTCTGCACGTACCGCGATATGCTGAAGCAGACGATCAAGAGCTTGCTGTTCCTGCAGGGAATTCTTTATCTGCAAAACGGCCTCGTCTGTTCTCATCTCTGTTGGCAACGAAAAGAATTGTTCGATCTTTTTCCAGGAATCTCCCGGGAAGAGAATAAAGGAAAGCAGCAGCACATAATCTTGATACTTGATCTCCTTCTGCTTCTCGTAACCATTCAATACCTCTTCCACTGCATCCAGACTTCCTGTTGTCAGAAAAATCTGTTTGATGAAATCGGCTGTATCCCGATGTTGGATGGACAAGACTGGTCGGTAAAATCCTTTCAAAAAGAGTCTGCCGCCATCTATTAAACAAAAATTATCGGGCTTCAGACTGCGATGGGAGACAGCCAGCAGCGATTCGTCAGAGACTGCGCCTTCCAAAAGCTCTAGGCTTTTTCTCATTCGCTCAAGAAGAGGATTAAATTGACAGAATACCCATTTTTCACCGTCTGTCAATTCTTCGTATTGATTGTGCAGAACTTGGAGGTGTTCGTAGGCCCGGTTTTCCTCTAGCGAAAACAACGCCATTTCCTTTTGAAACAGTTCAATAGCAACAGGAAATCTCTGCGACAGTTGAGCTTGATGCATCCTGGCCACGATTGTCCCGCACTCCACAAGCTGCCCCTCGACTGGACTAAACTCCTGCTGTTTATGCAAATGATCGGTTAACGTGTACCCTTTCCGACCAGCTACAACATATGCCTTGGCGTCTCTTGTGCGAAGAAACCGCTCAACATCCCGAAACCCTTGTCTGGCAAGCTGTTCACGCCAAGCAAATGACCAGCGCATCACATCGACACGCGGCCATTCTCTTAATTCCTTGGTTCCCCGATTGGTTTCCACAAGGTAGTAGTCATGAACAGGTTTAATTTGGAAAACGCGCGCTTTGTAGCGCCCGCATATCTGTCGAAAGTCTGCACGTTGCTGGTTCAACCCGCTCACCCCTTACTGGGGAATATAAAGCACTTGCCCTGCAGCGATTCGATCCGTGGATAATCGATTCACTTCTAACAATCGCGAAACAGGCAGCGCATATCGATCAGCAATCACCTGAATGGTCTCTTCTTTTTGGATAATACACATTTTTAATCGACTAAATTGTTGATCGTTCTCCCGTACAAACGAACTTAAGCCGCTTTTTAACTCTGAGGCTGCTGACTGGACTGATTCGTTTACATACCGGCCTTGGGCGCCTAAAGACTCGCGTTGTCTTTCTTCAACAGCTTGTTCTGCCTTCGATCGATCTGTTTGGGTAATCAAGGATTTGATACTGACTCCCGTTTCTTTATCTGTCGATGGCTTGGAACTGATCGCCACCTTCATCTCTTTCATTTCTGCTTGGGCGGTTGTTTGCTCAAGCGGTTCGGCTAGCGCTTCTATTTTCGCTACCTCAGCAGTTTCCATTTCCGATGCCAATTCCTGCGCGTCATCGAACGTCTGGTGCTCCTGGTGCTCCTCCTGCTCCGCTTGGCGTTCATCGTAGGCCTGTTGAAAATCGATTAAATTGTCCTGTGAGGAATATTGTGCTTCAATATGCTCGGGTACTGCCTGCGTAGACACATCAGGTTCCTCATGGGCTTCTTCATGGTCTTCAGCCAGAACGTTGTTTTCGGCACCCGTTTGAACCGCTTCAACCGTTTGATATGGGTAATCCGCATTCACCTCTTGGTAAGCTGTTCCTTGTTGGTCGTACTGGTGTTGGGCAAATGATGGGGGATTTTGGTGATAGCTCCATTGGTACTGATTTTGCCATTGTTCCTGAGATTGCCATTGTTCCTGAGATTGCCATTGTTCCTGAGATTGAACTTGATCGCCTTCATAGGGAGAAGGACTTAACTGTTTGGGGGAGTATGATTCCTCGTTATACGTTAAGGGCGTTGGAGTGAATGGCGATTGTGAGTAGGGTGCGTATTGTCCTGAATTATAAGCTTGGAATTCGTAGGGCGATTGCGGGACAAGCGGCTGTTCAAACATTTGATACTGCTGTTCCCTTGCTTCCACTTCGCGCTCCAGCTCTCCGAGTTTCCGCTCGATCTCCTCGAGGCTAGCCGGCTGATCGCCTTCTTGAAGATTGTTCGAAATATGGACAAACTCCCAGGATTCTTCTTCAACTCCCCCGGCAGGAGCAACATCCTCGGCAGGCTGTGCTCTCTCCATATTTTTGAGATGAATTCCGGAGATTTTAAGATCGGCCTGGATTTGTAATTGATGCGGCGTTTTCACTTCGTAATCAAAGCTGTCCACAATCGCATAAATTTCGCTTAACTCCGAAATCCGGGAGAGGGGAATGGAGACATTGAGCGGTATCCGATGAACCAGTTCCGCATCCTGAGCGTACAAGTGGTGTTTCGCTTCCTCATCCTGCAGATGAAAAGGGGTAAACTTCATCGCTTCCAATAAGGAGTCCGTTCCGCCCGCCTCACTTACTTGGGGCTCCCTTATCGGTTCGTAGCGTCCATGCAGGTGCAAGCAACCCGTGATGGATATCTCATTACTGTTTTCCAGAATTTCCACATCGGGAACAAGCGCTAACTCTTTCATTTCGCCTATATTCGCTTTATCCGATGAGAGGAAAATTGTCTCCTTAATCTGAAATGAAAGCAAATCATCTTGTAATGACACGTGTGCTCCTCCTTTCAAGTGCAAGACATTTCCCTACACTATATGGACAGAAAGAAGAATATAGACCTGAAAAATCCACGTGGTGCCTACTTCCACCCGAAGCTGTCAAACCATTTGCCGCTGTTCGTGTAGTTCTCGATGGCCTGTCTTACATACGGTATGGTGTTAACGGGCAATGCATGAAGAGGAAACCAGGACAAATCATCGCATTTGTTGGGTTCCCGATTGATAATCTCTCCACGCCATTTGCTAGCCATCACAAAAAAGTCTATTCTCTCATCAGATGATTTGCGATGCATTAGGCCAACCACCTCAATATCTTCCGCGTTTAGTTGAATGCCTGCTTCTTCATACGCCTCTCGGATCGCTGCCGCCTTAACCTCTTCATTCCCGTCTAGATGACCGGCGACTACACTGTAGTTCCCATCTTCATAGCCTGTGTTGAACCGGCGAAGGAGCAGAATATGAGAATCTTGGATGAGAAACAAATGAACGGCTACAGGCATTGTAAATCTCTGTTGCATTTTTTTACCACCTTTGTATATGATAGACTACGAACATACATTCGTTTTACATTTCATTATATCAACAGGATCGAAGGATAGACAAGTCGATTGAATATTTTCTGATTTTAGGAAAAATTTGATCGATAAGATCTTGACAATTGGCATTTTTGCCCTATGCTGTTCTTTATCACCAAAAAACGGTCGTGATCGTTTTTAAGGTAAAACCACAGTTTTTCAGAAAAAGACAAGGGGGCTCAAATGAATAAGCTTAAAGAATTACTACTCCGTTATGATACTGCCATCTGGGTGAGGGTTTTTGGAACCATGCTAACCACCACGACTGGCTTCATGCTTCGTCCCTTTCTTGTTCTGTACCTGTACGACAAGTTGGGTGGGTCCGTCCTGCTCCCGATGGTCATTGTCGGACTTCAGCCATTGATGGGTATTTTGATCAGCTTATGGGGTGGGGGAATGACTGACCGCTATGGACGAAAACCGCTGATGTTGATTGCCTTGGTCATTGAAGCCCTTTCCATGACCGGATTCGTGTATGCGCAAAGCGTCTGGGAATTTGCCGCGCTTACGATCTTAAATGGTCTTGGTATGGCCTTGTTCTACCCTGCAGCGAATGCCCAAATCGCCGATATCATACCGGAGGAGCAGCGTGCTGAAATTTTTGCGCTTTTGCATACAGCACTTAACGTTGGAGCAGCGGTTGGGCCTCTACTCGGCTTTATTGTCTTTACTAAAGACCCCTCATTCGTCTTCGGTATCTCCGCCGTGGCGTTTGTCATTTATGCGTTAGTCGTATGGTGGAAGGTGCCGGAAACCATGCCAGTCAAAGAAAAACATGAACATTCAGCGGTTAGACAATCGCAACCGTTTCGAATTGCGGATCATAAGACTCTTTTCCTCATTACTTTCTTTGCCATTCCGGTCAGTCTTTTGTACGCACAAACGGAAGCCACCTTACCGCTTCATCTAAAAACCTATTTTGCCAACTACCAGTCTGTCCTTGTCACACTGATGACGATCAACGGGGCTGTCGTAATTCTCCTGCAACTCTGGATCGCCAAACGAACTGAGAAGCTAAATCCAGCCAAGGTCATCCTTGTATCCTATCTGTTGTTTGCCATTGTCTCATACGGTTATGGCTGGCTGCCCGTTCTTTCTCTGCTTATTGTCAATGAAGTCCTCTTTACGATTGGTGAAATGATGAACGGCCCACACATCCAAAAAGCGGTTTCTTTGCTCGCGCCATCCGAAATGCGTGGACGTTATTTCTCTATCTTCGGCATGAGCTGGCAAATCTCCAAAGCGGTTGGACCGTTGCTTGGTGGCGTGTTGATGACAAAATTTGGCGGAGCCGTCATGTTCTCCTGTATTGGCCTTCTGTTGTTCCTATCCGGAATGGCCCAATATCGAATCTTAAACTCTGTCGAGAAGAAGCGCGTTCAGACTTCTTCAGATAATGTCGCGGTAAGCAATTAAACTAAGAAAAGACTTCGTCCCTCTATGCTCTGTTTAAGCTCGCGTGTAGCATTTGCTGTCCGCTCCGTTCACTACGCTTTGTTTCGCTTAAAATGAGCGACGAGTGGACGAAATCTTTTCTTGGCTGGCTTACACGTATGGAAGAAATGTTTAATCACTTTACCTCTGTAGAGCAATTAAACATTTCCATTTTAGTATAAAAACGGCATCAGACTCATCGTCTTGATGCCGTTTTTACTATAATTGCTATTTTATCTACAAACGCTTCATCGCGCGATACGCTGCTTCAATCGTACGTTCGATATCTTCCTCTGTATGAACACAAGAAACGAACATCCCTTCAAATTGAGAAGGCGGAATCATGATTCCTTCTTCTAACAGATAACTGAAGTACTTCGAGAAGCGCTCCAAATCGGCTGACTTGGCCGTTTCATAGTTCACCACTGGCGTATCCGTAAAGAATAAGCAGACCATCGAGCCCACACGGTTGATCGTGTGTGGAATACCCAACTTCTCGGCATTTTCCTTCAAGCCCTCAGCAAGTCGCTTGGAGCGCGCTTCCAGCTGCTCATACACACCAGGCTGTCCCAATTCTTGCAGCATCGCCATACCGGCTGCCATAGCCAATGGATTTCCTGACAATGTCCCCGCTTGATAAATCGGACCTGCCGGAGCGATATGTTGCATGATCTCTCTCTTGCCGCCATAGGCACCTACTGGAAGCCCCCCACCGATTACTTTTCCCATGGTGGTCAGATCAGGCGTGATTCCGTACAGCTCTTGTGCTCCACCGCGGGCAACTCGGAAGCCTGTCATTACCTCATCTAAAATCAGCAATGTGCCATGAGCCTGGGTGATTTCGCGAAGTCCTTCCAAGAACCCTTCCGCTGGCGGTACAACCCCCATGTTACCTGCAACCGGCTCTACAATGACCGCTGCCAAATCGTCCCCATACTTCTCGAAAGCGAGACGAACACTGTCTAAATCGTTATATGGAACAGTAATTGTATGGATTGCCGTTGCTTCTGGAACCCCTGGGCTGTCAGGCAGACTCAAGGTAGCAACACCTGATCCCGCTTTAATCAGCAAACTGTCCGCATGTCCATGATAGCAGCCTTCAAACTTCATGATTTTATTGCGTTTGGTATAGCCACGCGCCAGACGCAAGGCACTCATGGTTGCTTCCGTACCGGAATTCACCATTCGCACCACTTCTACAGATGGTACAATCTCACAAACTAGTTGAGCCATCTCGGTTTCCCGTTTGGTAGGGGCACCAAAGCTGGTTCCGAGTACAGCCGTTTCTTGAATGGCTTGAATAATACGAGGATGTGCATGCCCAAGAATCAAGGGACCCCATGAGCCAATGTAATCAATATATGTATTGCCGTCTACGTCCGTGATCTTGGAGCCTTCCCCTTTTTCGATGAATACAGGGTTGCCGCCAACACTTTTAAAAGCGCGAACCGGGCTGTTTACACCACCAGGAATATAGTGTTTTGCTTCTTCAAAATACTTGGCAGAAGTTTCGTAATGACGACTCACGTTTTTCACCTCTTGGTTTTATTGTCGAAGAAGAAAAGACTTCGTCCCTTTTCGCTCTGTGGAAGTTCGCAATGAAGTGGGAAAGTCCGCTCTCTCAATCCGAAAGGGAGTCGCCAAACGCTTCGCGCCCCTTCGGGGTTGGGTGGCGACTCTTTTCCCTTTCTCCTTTCCTTCGCTAGGCTTCACTTCCAAGGAGACTGCAAGCGGACGAAATCTTTTCTTGATGGGCTTGCGCGAATGGATAAGTTTCAATTACTTTACAGTGGTAAAGAAATTAAAACTTTCGATATTACCAAAGAAACTTGGCATGCCAAGTCACTGGCCTCGAAAGAGCCTTAGTTGTGCTACACAGCCGACCAATTTAGATCGATAAGAAATTTAATAATTTCTTATCGAATTACCGAAAAAACGCTTGTTTGAGCGAAGACAAACAAGCGCATTTCGTATAACCGCTACAAACCTAAACGTTTGGCAGTTTCTGCTTCCCACTCGTAAATCTCGGGGGTGAAGTAGGATACACGGGTTTTCTTGTATTCCTTGGTGGAATAAAGCGTGATCCGATCCGTAATACCTGTTTCCTCTTGAATCGCATTCAGGATGGCTTCACACTCTTCCATGTCGCGTCCATGAACCATGGTAAAAATGTTGTATTTCCAGTCTGGATAGGTTGGGCGCAGGTAGCAGTGGCTAACAGCTCGGAAAGAGCCCATTTGAAGACCGATCTCATTAGCCTTCTCTTCCGGAACAGCCCAAACACCCATGCCGTTAGCGCGGAAGCCCGCTTTGCGATGATTGAGTACCGCAGAGAAACGGCGCATTTGGCCTTTCTCCACGAATTTATTTGCGTGAGACAAGAATTCCTCTGTGCTCATGTTGACATTCTTAGCCAACTCATCGTAAGGACGAGAAACGACTTGTAGGTCTTTTTGAAGCTCCAGAATTACTTGAATATCCCGCTCGGTTACACCTTCTTCAATCGCAGCATTACGCATTTCTTCGGTGTAGTTCGGCTTCGCTTTGGCATTGTGATCGCTCTCATTTTTCACATCGAGCTGTACGCCGATTTTAAACAGCTTCAAAGTTGGGAGAATGCGGATGGATTCCACCCCAGCCATTTCACCCAGAATCTCCACTGATTTCTCCAAACCAAAGCGACTATTGGGCGGCAACGCGATGGTGAACCAGAGATTGAACTCATGATTGCGTTTATAGTTATGCGTAATTCCCGGATGTTGATTAAATACCTCAACGGCCATCTTATCCAATTGATCTGGAGCAATTCGGGCAGCTACCAGGCTGGATTTATACCCGAGCGCTTTGGTATCAAAAATTGCGGACATCTGGCGAATCGCATCACCCTTCATGCTCGCTAGACGCTCCAATACCACATCCTCGGTAGTGCCAACCGCTTCAGCAATTGCTTTATAAGGTTCAGCTACCAGTGGGATTTCTTTTTGTACAATGTCGAGTATTTCTTTATCCAATTCATCCAAAAGTTCGATAGACGCCATACTATTTCCCTCCTCGCAGCCATTTAGCGATATCTTTGGCATGGTACGTGATAATCATATCAGCACCCGCGCGTTTAAAGCCAACCATCGTTTCCATCACGATGCGTTCTTCATCAATCCAACCGTTAAGAGCAGCAGCCTTCACCATCGAATACTCGGCGCTTACGTTATAGACCACAACCGGAAGATTGAAGTTCTCGCGAATACGCATCACCATGTCCATATAAGCCAAGCCAGGCTTCACAATCAAGAAGTCAGCGCCCTGCTCAACATCTGCAGCGGCTTCGCGAATTCCTTCACGCGAATTGGCCGGGTCCATCTGGTAAGTTTTGCGGTCGCCAAACTGTGGAGTCGAACCAGCCGCATCTCGGAACGGACCGTAATAGGCAGAAGCGTACTTCACCGCATAGGACATGACCGGAATATTCTCAAAGCCAGCTTCGTCCAGCGCTTCACGAATTGCCCAGACGAAACCGTCCATCATGTTGGAAGGAGCGATAATATCCGCACCGGCACGCGCTTGCGAAACAGCCGTTGCCGCGAGCAGCTTCAACGATTCATCGTTTTCGATAATGCCGTCGTGAACAACTCCGCAATGACCATGGTCTGTATATTCACACAGGCAGGTATCCGCGATGACAAGCATCTGGGGATAACGTTCTTTGATCATGCGAGTGGCTTGCTGCACAATGCCTGAATCGGCATAAGCCTCTGTTCCAACAGCATCTTTATGATCGGGAACGCCAAACAACAACACGGCTTGAATGCCTAATTCCGCAATCTCATCCAATTCCGCTTCGAACTGATCGAGCGAGTAATTATAAACTCCTGGCATGGAGGGGATTTCATTTTTAATTCCAGTACCTTCAACAAAAAACAGCGGATAAATCAAATCCTCCAGTCGGACGTGATTTTCACGCACCAAATTGCGCATGGCTACACTGCTGCGCAGGCGGCGATGTCGCTCAAATTGCATTACCATATCGATTCCTCCTTACCCACGTATGATACAGTCAACCAACCCTTGAATTGTTGAATCATTCGCTACCAGGTCAACGTTAAGTCCTAAGCTTCTTGCTGTATCAGCCGTGATGGGTCCAATACAAGCGATTTGAACCCCATCCAGCAGTTGTGAAAGGTTCTGACCTTGCATGGCCTGCACGAAATTCTTCACCGTGGAAGAACTCGTAAACGTAATGATCTGAATGGCTTTATCCTGCAACAATTCAATCGTTTCTTCAACATTGCCTGCATCTATAACCGTATCATAAGTATCCACTTCCGTCACCTCTAGTCCGAGGTTTGAAAGCTCTTTTGGGAGAGTTTTACGCGCGATATCAGCACGCGGCAGAAGAACCTTCTCTCCTGCTTTCAGTTGCCCTTGCAAGCTGTTCAGCAATCCCTCTGCATGGTACTCGCCTGGAAGGACGCTTACCGTCAAGCCCTTTTCTTCCAGTGATTCTGCCGTTTTGGGGCCCACTGCGGCGATTTTGGCTTTCATCGTCCGAATGTCCACTTTCAGCTCACGCATGCGTTTAAAGAAGAAAGCAACGCCATTCATGCTGGTAAACATCACCCAATCATAGCTTCCCAGATCATGGAGAGCCTCGTCAAGCGGCTGACTCTCGCGCGGCGGCATCATTTTAACCAATGGGAATTCGTACGCTTCTCCGCCCAGCTCCGCAATCCGCTCAGACAAATCACTTGCCTGGCTTCTTGCGCGAGTGACGAGAATGCGCTTGCCAAATAGCGGCTTCTTCTCGAACCATTGTAGCTTCTCTCTTAATTGCACCACTTCACCCACGACAATAATCGCTGGGTTAGTGAGTCCCACAGCTTCCCGTTTCTCGACGATATCCTCTAAAGTTCCCACCAACGTCTCTTGCTGCACAGTCGTTCCCCAACGGACAAGTGCTACAGGCGTTTGCGGTGAACGTCCATACTTCATGAGTTGCTCACGAATAAATGGAAGATTGCCTACGCCCATGTAGAAAATAATCGTCTCTACAGCAGTCGCGAGCTTCTCCCAGTTAATGCTCGTTTCTGTTTTCTCAGGTCGCTCATGACCTGTCACAATCGCGATGGAAGAATTGAAATCGCGATGAGTCACTGGAATACCCGCGTATGCTGGCGCAGCGATACCAGAGGTAATACCCGGTACGATCTCAAAAGGAATGTCGTGTTTGACCAGTTCCTCAGCTTCTTCACCCACACGTCCAAAAATGGAAGGGTCTCCACCTTTAAGGCGAGTCACCACTTTGCCCTCCAACGCTTTATCCACCAGCACCTGATTGATTTCTTCCTGTGTCAGGGTGTGGCGATCAGGCAGTTTCCCGCAATATATCAACTCAACATCCGGTTTGGCATGCGCCAACAGTCGCGGACTTGCCAAACGATCGTAGACGATGCAATCTGCAAGCTTGATGGTTTCCAGACCACGCAATGTAATCAGCTTCGGGTCCCCTGGGCCTGCGCCAACCAGATATACTTTCCCTTTACTCATGAGCGATTCTCCTCCAATACCTTCGCTAGTACTTCTCCGGCTCCGCTTGCAAGTAATTTATCCGCAATCATTACACCAAGCGCGACCGGATCATGACCTGTTGCCGTCTCTTTAAAAATTGACTTTCCGTCTGGCGAACCTACCATACCGGTTAACGTAATCAAAGGATGTTCTCCACGATCTTCTTGTGCAATTGTAGCATAGGCGCCAATTGGAACCTGACAGCCTCCCTGCATTTTGTGCAGGAATGCGCGCTCAGCAGTTACTGCCAAGCGAGTCGGCAAATGATCAAACTTCTGAAGCAGCTCTAACATCTCTGTATCATCCGAACGGCACTCAATGGCAAGTGCGCCTTGACCAACTGCCGGCAGACTGATCTCTACAGGCAAGAACTGAGTCACTTCTCCAGCCCATTTGACACGCTCCAGCCCTGCTGCGGCGAGGATAATCGCATCAAAGTTGTCCTCGCGTAAGCGGCGAAGACGGGTGTCAATATTTCCGCGAATCGATTCAATCTGAAGATCGGGACGATACGCGAGAAGCTGGGAAGAACGGCGAAGACTGCTTGTGCCGACAATCGCTCCCTGCGGCAATTCATCAATCGTTTTTCCGTCTTTGGAGATCAGCACGTCACGAGGGTCAACTCGCTTCGGAATGGCTCCAATGACCAATCCCTGTGGCAATTCAGAAGGCATATCCTTTAAGCTGTGAACCGCCATATCGGTTTCATGGTCGAGCAAAGACTGTTCAATCTCTTTCACGAACAGGCCTTTACCACCCACCTTGGAAAGCGTAACCTCGACGATTCGATCTCCCTTGGTCACGATCTCTTGTTTTTCAAATGTGGACTCTGGGTCAAGCGCTTTCAATTGCTCAATGACCCAATCCGTCTGAGTAAGCGCCAACATACTTCTGCGCGTTCCAACTTTCCAATTTCTCATGATTGCCTCCCTGCGCCCGCCTGTTTCGTATGATCAAGTAAGGCGGCTACCTTAAGATTTCGCTCTTCATCCGTTGCTGTGAGATACTCTTCATTCAATAATTGACGGAAGATGGCACGACGTTGCTTGGGATCATCCACCGTTTGCAGCACATGTTCCCGAACCTCGGCTAAAAAATTGACGTACCCTTCGTATTCAGGCCCGAATTCCTGGTCAATCTTCTGTCTAATCCTGCTGGCCAGACCAGGACTCGCACCTGACGTAGAAATCGAAATGACAAGCTTCCCCCGGTGAACAGTGGAAGGAACTATAAAATTGCACAAGTCCGGTCGATCCACAATATTGATCCAACCGCCCACTCGCGTCACTGCCGTATACACGGACAGGTTTACCTCGGGGTTATTGGTAGCGGCTACTACCAGTTTGTACTGGTCTACCCCTTCATCGATCATGAAGCTTCGTTTTTCCCATTGAATGGACCCCTGGGCACTCCACTCCTCCAATATGGTAAGTCCATCAGGTGAAATGACTGTCACGATTGCCCCAGCTTCGAGGAGTGATTCTACTTTGCGGGTTGCTACCTCTCCGCCTCCCACAACCAGACAGAATCGTCCTGTTAAATCAATCATCAGGGGATAATGTTTCTTCATCCTGACTCCCCCTTAAGTCCAATAGTGAAATTTGGAGATATCTGATAATAAGAAATTAATGAGCAACACGACAAACGCAATCATATTCCAGGTTGCAAGTTTGCGTCCCTGCCAATCATTCATCATCCATTTATAAAGCCAGAACGAATAGAAGATCAGCACGATCACAGAGAGCCAAACCTTTGAATCCAACCAATATTGGCCGTGCAAAACGAGATGGGCCCAAATAGTTCCCAAGATAATGGATAAAAGAAGCAAAGGAACTCCTAACATGTTTAATTGGTGAGTGAACCGTTCCAATTGATCAAGACTGGGCAATCTCCTGATTAGTGGAGACCATCGTTTCTGCTTCAACATTTTATGTAACAGCAAAAACAGTCCCGAGCAGATCATCGACAATGAAAAAGCGGCGTAACTGATAATCGCCATCGTGATATGGATAAACAGTAGCTCTGATAAGGCCGCTTCCGGATGAGCAATTGTAGGTCCTGCCGGGCTGGAGATGAACATAGAGAGCGCCATTACCGAAAATCCAATCAAATTCGTAAAAAATACCAGCAAATCAATCCGAAAGAAGTAATTGATTAATAAGGAAAGCGTTACCAGTATCCAAGAATAAAAAAAGAGTGTCTCAAACAAGGTAAGTACGGGAAAGTACGCCTTGGCAGACATCTGCGAGATAAAAAAGACCGTTTGCGTGACCCAGACACCAGCAAGCAATCCGAAAGCAATCCGGTTCGCTCGCTGGTTTCGGTGTAAAAAGTCGTGAAAATAAAAGAGGACACTAGCTGCGTAGAGAAAGATCGTCAAATCGTAGATCCATCTCGCTTCCGCCATACTCTGTCTCCTCTCTTTCTGCTGCTATATTTTTATGATGTTTACATTCTGATCAAGCTGACCGCATTAGTCATGCAGTGACTTCACCGCCGCTTGAGCGCCAAGCGCTTTATCGCGAACCAGACGACGTTCTTTCTCCTGATCCCATACATCTTCTTGTTTATTGCGATCTAGAATTTCTTCCAAAGCAAAGATCGTGGAGAAAATCTCTAATACTTCACTGCCACTCTTCTCAACAGCCAACTCTTTTAATCTCACGACAGGGTCATGAAGCAATTGATTAATAATACCTTTGGTGTGCTTGCGAATAATATGCAGCTCACGCTCGTCCAGATTAGGCAGCTTGTTCTCAATTTTACGCATGGCATCTCCATGGATCGCAAACGCTTTCTCACGCAGCGCAGAGATCATAGGCACAACGCCAAGTGTCTGGAACCAAGCTTTGAACGCCGCAATTTCTTCCCGGATGAATTCTTCAATTTTCTCCGCTTCCTTGGAACGCTCCGCCATATTGCTAGCCACGATGCCTTCCAAATCATCAATATCATATAAAAAGACGTTGTCCAGCTCGTTAATCGCCGGATCCAAATCACGTGGGACGGCAATATCAATCATAAACAGTGGACGGCTTTTACGCAACTTCATGAGAGGCTTCAAGTGCTCTTTGGTGACCACATATTCGGAGGCCCCCGTAGAGCTGATCACGATGTCAGCCGATTGCAGCGCGGAAGACAACTGATCCAAGGTGCAAGCTTCTCCTTGAAACTTCTCAGCCAGTCCTCTTGCTCTCTCCAGTGTGCGATTGGCGACAACAACCTGGGCTACACCATTGGAGTGCAGATGCTTGGCGGTTAATTCGCCCATCTTACCGGCACCAAGAATCAGAACCTGTTTGCCGGAGAAAGAACCGAAGATTTTTTTGCCAAGCTCAATCGCCGCATAGCTCACAGAGACCGCATTCTGACCAATCGCCGTTTCGGTATGCGCTCGCTTCGCCAATGTAACCGCTTGCTTGAACAGTGTGTTAAAAACCGTTCCAGTTGTTTCATATTGCTGGGCGAGCAAGAACGACTCGCGCACTTGCCCAAGGATTTGAGTTTCACCCATCACCATGGAATCCAGTCCGCATGAAACACGGAACAAATGGTCAATCGCATCTTCGTTTTCTTTCATATACAGATGTTCTTGGAAGGAGTCCTTATCCACTCCAAACCACTCCGCCAAAAAGTTGCGTGTGTAAAATCTCCCCGTATGCAGCTGATCACACACGACATATACTTCCGTACGGTTACAAGTACCCAATATCACACATTCCAGGATGCTCTTCGTCTGGGAGAGGAGATGAAGCGCACGAGGTGTGCTGCCGTCGCTAAAAGTAAACTTTTCGCGGATTTCAACAGGTGCAGTTTTATAATTAAGGCCCAACATTAAGATTTGCATAGCCTTCCTCCCAGAAATTTCTTGCTTTTTCGATCATAAATAGCACTACTATTATAACATCATCCCGCATGTAGATTCCTATAAAATGTGAAAAGTTTTTTAACGCTTCTATACTTTTTCCTTCTATTTTTGGGTTAATGTAACAAACCGGTCATGACCGGTTTGTTGACCTCTATCGGGTCACATCCAATTTTATGAAAAACGTCGAGACGTTTTTCACAGAATAAAATAACAAAACTTCCCATGTTATGGTGTGATCAACTTCACAATAAATTATTCGAAAATTTGTGAATTCCTATTCGCCTTATTGGTTATCGCTGATATACTAGGAAAAGTTATCATTCATCAGAGAAAAATCCGGATGGGAAGAAAAGAGGGAGAGTTGTGAAAAAACCATTAATTGCTGATCTTACACTAATTCTGGTCGCAATCGTGTGGGGGACTACGTTTGTCGTTGTGCAGAATGCTGTGGCCATTCTCCCACCCAATACATTCAACGCCGCTCGTTTTTTTATTGCGGCCTTGTTCTTAATGATCGTCTATTGGTTCTCGCCGAATAAGAAACCACTGCTAGACGCGAGGCTGCTTCGTTCCGGAGCCTTTCTAGGTTTGTGGCTATTCGCGGGATACGCGCTACAGACGATGGGTCTCGTGTATACTTCTCCGTCCAAAGCGGGTTTTATTACTGGATTATGCGTGGTTCTTGTCCCGTTGCTCGCTATGATCATTTTAAAAGAAAAAGTGAAGTGGCCGGCAATCGTAGGGGTTCTGATGGCGATGTTCGGATTGTTTTTATTAACAGCGAAAGGATCTATGGAACCCAATCTCGGTGATTTGTTAGTCTTTGGATGTACGATATGCTTTGCCTTGCAGATCGTGTTTACGGGTAAATACGCGCCCCTTTTTGCGGCTTTGCCACTCGCCATCGTGCAGATTTCTACAGTGGCTGTCCTCTCCTTTTTATATGCGCTATTTTTTGAAAAATGGCAATTGATGCTTGATGCAAGTGTAATGTTCAATCCTGATGTCGCCTGGGGCCTGTTTATCACCTCAATTCTCGCTACGGCACTTGCTTTTTTGGCTCAAACCGCCTTTCAAAAGCAAACGTCCTCTACGCGCGTTGCTTTGATCTTTTCGCTTGAACCCGTTTTTGCCGCGGTCACCTCTTATTTGTGGATCCACGAGATTCTAAACGGCTTGCAGATTCTCGGCTGTTCTCTCATTTTCTTTGGCATGATCCTAGCAGAGCTTCCGTTAACCGTCTGGATCGCCAATTGGCGCAAAACGCAGGTGAGCGAGAAAGATCAGCGCTCGGTCATTTGAATTCGTTGAAAAAAAAACAACCAGTTGCCCAGTCGCAATTGGTTGTTTTTTGTTGCTTATTTAGGCGTCACGAATTGATTTCAGCTGCTCCCTTAATTCTTCCGTCATCTGCTCGACCAGCTCCGGCCTTCCATGAAATTGAGCCGGGGTATTCTGAAAGAGCTGAATTCGCCACTTCTCATTCTGATTAACGACAACCAGCGTGTGATGCGTGTTGACCTGTGGATTAATGTCGGATTGTCCACGTGGTACCATGCCTGCGATGGCTCGCAAAATGCCTACATTCAAACTGAGCACTCGCACATCTTTTACTTTGCATACAAATCTCGCGGTAGGATGGTTCTCGAAGATTGGGTGAACATGCTCAAATATCTTCTTGGGCCCTATCTCCTGACTCCCATCGAATCCGATAAGTTCACCTTCCTCCAGGAAAAGCTCCGCCATCCCGCGAGCATCTTGATTGTTCCAAGCCTCTACCAATCGATAATACACGGATTGAATCTCATGTATTCCTTCAGTTGTCATCTCGCTACCTCCTGATCAGGGAACTTATCTGGCGCTTCGTTTAAAAAAGAGCCAATTTGTCTAATGACAATTGACTCTTTTGTTTTATCCCCGTTGCTTCTGCACTTCCTGGAGTACGATATCCGTAAACAGTTTCACGACATTGCCGCAGACCTTGCGCGGGATCTTCTCCGTTCGCTTCAACCACAACTTCAATCGAACCAGTTGATATGCGGCTCGAATGAGCTTTCCCTTCCTGCCCTGATCGATCAGAGAAACAGCCGCTTGCCCAACTTTGGCCCAATGCCAGTACTTATTCAGCCAGCTTTTTACCTCGCTCGCAAGCTTCTTGTTGCTCATTCGATGCAATAAATACGAGGCGGTCTGTTCCATCTCCCGGAAGGTTCTCATTAAGCGGGAAACCGCAGCCTCCTGATCGTGGTGCAAATAACGAAAGCGAAACTCATGAAAAGCTTCCAATAATTGCGGCGATTCCTGATCGTTGAGAAACGAACCGCGGACGTTATCCGCAAAACGTTGAAAAGCCTCGGCGTCACTCGCCCCCACCACCTCGCGGATGGCTCGCGACCACGATTCCTCAGGATCGTAGTGTTCGGGATCCCGCAGATAATCTGCGATGGTAATGAGCGGAATCTTGGAGCTTTCCGACAGTTCCATGGCATTGGCTACATACCCACAGGCATGACGGTTAAGATGCGGATCACGATGAAGCAAGGGGCCGATATGAAGCTCATCCGCCATAAGCAGATCATTCACCGGATAATTATCCCAATATAACGGAGGATGCCCCGTATAGGCTTCGAATCGCTGTGCGTCGTGCTCTGTTAAGAATGGAGAGCAGATAAACCTCCCTGTCCAGAAGATCGGGATCTCTGGCGGCAGATTCTGACCCAAATATTGAATGTACGGCTCTCCACCCATCCCGAAATACTGGGTGGGACAGACAATCAAGCGAGTCTCCTCGGACCAGTCCTGCAAATGCTTCCAAAGAGCCAGCGTCACTTGAACATGAGCATCTGCCAGGTCCTGAAAAGACTGTCGATCCTCAGCATGCAAAAGCGTACTTGGAATATCATCGTATAATATGCTGAACTGTCGAACGCCCTCATCAAACACACGTCTGTATTTATGAAGCAGCTTATTGAAATGCTCTTCACTCGAATACTTCATGCTTAATCCCGGGCTGATGCAATAGGTAAAATCCAATCCTAATTGCGTTGCGTGCCTGATCAGTTGTTGAAGCAACTCAAACTGTCGGGTGGGATGATCCTCTTGCCATCGATCACGCAAATACGGATCATCCTTCGGAGCATAGAAATACGTATTGTAGCCGTGACGATGGATGAACGTCATCATCTCCAGGCGTTCTTCCATGGTCCATGGCTTGCCATAAAATCCCTCGATTACTCCCCGGAGTCTAAATACAGGTGATTCATTTAGACCTTGATGTTGGTTCAACTACTTCCCCTCCTTTGTGGAAAAGAAAAGCAGCCTTCTCTAAGAATCGGTATTTCCATCGGTTGCGGCTTGCACTTCGGTAGCAGCTCTTTTCTCTGCTTCTTTCACGGATTCTCCAGTGGGTTCACCGCGCAATCTGCGATTAATCTCGCCCCATAATTCGTCTCGCCCTTGTCCAGTCTCCGAAGAGAAAACAATCATGGAATCCCCTTCACGAAGCCGCAGGGTCTGGCGAATGACTTTGGTATGTTGCAGCCATCTGCCTCGGGCAATCTTGTCGCCTTTGGTCGCTACGATGACAGTCGGTAGGCCAATCTCCTTGCACCAGTCGTACATCGCTACATCGTCCTTGGTAGGAGGATGGCGAATATCGATGAGCTGAACGACAAATTGCAAGACTTCGCGTTTCTTCAAATAGGTCTCGATCATGGATCCCCATTGACCCTTGATGGACTTGGATACCTTGGCGTATCCGTATCCAGGAAAGTCAACGAAGAAGAGCGACTGGTTGACCAGATAGTAGTTCAACGTTTGTGTCTTCCCCGGTTTTGAGCTGATCCGGGCAAGCGACTTACGGTTCATCATTTTGTTAATAAGCGAAGACTTACCGACATTGGAGCGACCTACCAGAGCGATTTCTGGTAGGCCATCTGTCGGATATTGCTTCGGTGCTACTGCACTAATTATGAATTCAGCGGACGTAATTTTCACTTTTTTTCACCAATCTATTCTTTATCAAAGCATGAGCGAGAACTTCATCCATGTGCTCAACCGGGATGAACTTCATTTCTGCTCTCACGCTTTCTGGAATGTCTTCAATATCTTTTTCATTATCCTTTGGCAGGATGATCGTGGTAAGACCCGCGCGGTGGGCGGAGAGTGATTTTTCCTTCAGACCACCGATTGGAAGCACTCTGCCTCTTAGCGTAATCTCGCCTGTCATTCCTACTTCCTTGCGCACAGGCACCCCAGTCAACGCGGAAACTAGGGCTGTGGCCATCGTTATCCCCGCTGACGGACCGTCTTTGGGAATAGCTCCTTCTGGCACGTGGATGTGGATGTCGTTCTTCTCATGGAATTCAGCATCAATCTTCCACTCAGAAGCTCTGGATCGGATATAACTAAACGCTGCCTGAGCAGACTCCTTCATCACATCACCCAATTGACCGGTCAGCGTGAGCTTGCCTTTCCCCGGAAGAATGCTGACTTCCACGTTCAGTGTATCTCCGCCTGTTTCTGTCCACGCCAGGCCCGTTACAGAGCCGACCTGATCTTCTTTTTCAGCCAGGCCATAGCGGAATCGCGGTTTACCCAAAAGCTGCTCGACCGTATTGGCGGTGATCACAACTTTCTTCTTCTCACCGCTTACGATCACCTTCGCGGCTTTCCGACAGATATTAGCCACTTCGCGATTGACGTTGCGAACACCAGCTTCTCGGGTGTATTGACGGATGACTTTTAGCATCGCTTCTTCATTCATTTGAAGCTTATCTTTGCCAAGTCCATGTTCTTCCAATTGTTTTGGAAAGAGATAGCCTTGCATGATTTTCAGCTTCTCCAGCTCGGTGTAGCCGGAGATATGAATCGTCTCCATGCGATCCAACAACGGGCGAGGAATCGTGTGAAGCGAGTTGGCTGTCGTAATAAACATGACATTGGTCAAATCGTAAGTCTCTTCGACATAGTGATCGCTGAACTTGTCGTTCTGATTCGGGTCCAGCACCTCAAGAAGAGCGGATGCAGGGTCTCCGCGGAAGTCAGAGGCGAGCTTGTCGATCTCATCTAGCAGGAATACTGGATTAACCGTACCCGCTTGCTTCATTCCCTGAATGATTCGACCTGGCATCGCGCCGACATAGGTGCGACGGTGACCGCGAATTTCCGCTTCATCGCGTACACCCCCAAGGGAGATTCGGACAAATTCACGTTCCAGAGCACGAGCGATGGAACGGGCAAGCGAGGTCTTCCCTACCCCTGGAGGTCCTACAAGGCAGAGAATCGGGCCGCGCATCT
The DNA here is from genome assembly GCF_050113715.1 of Brevibacillus ginsengisoli. NCBI lineage: Bacteria > Bacillati > Bacillota > Bacilli > Caryophanales > Paenibacillaceae > Brevibacillus > Brevibacillus ginsengisoli. Next base: position 408,143 of record NZ_JBNJQR010000001.1, on the reverse strand, counting down.
TATTCACCAGCTTTTGCACAGCAATGTATTCCAGCACGCGTTCCTTTGGCTTTTCCAGTCCGTAGTGATCTTCGTTTAATACCTGTTCGGCGTGCTTAATATCAAGATTGTCGATTGTTTTCTTCGTCCATGGCAACGCCAAAAGAGTGTCTATGTACGTACGGATGACACTTCCCTCCGCAGAGGTGGAAGGCATCTTCTCCAAACGCTCCAGTTCTTTTTCAATTTTTGTCTTGATGCGTTCAGGAGCGTCGCTTTTATCGAGCTGTTCTCGAAGCTCGTCAATTTCGCCCGCGCGTCCTTCTTTGTCACCGAGTTCTTTCTGGATCGCTTTCATCTGTTCACGCAGATAATATTCTTTTTGCGTTTTTTCCATCTGCTTCTTTACTCGTTGACCAATCTTGCGCTCAAGCTCCAGCACTTCACGCTCGTTATTTAAGATGCCCAGCAAGATTTCCAAGCGCAGTTGAACCTCTGTCGTCTCCAAAATCTCTTGCTTGTCTTTCATCTTCAGCGGCAAGTGCGAAGCGATCACATCGGCAAGTCTGCCTGGTTCATCAATGTCACTAACGGAAGTAAAGGTCTCGGGGGAAACCTTTTTGGACAGTTTAATGTACTGTTCAAAATGACTGAGAACCGTACGCATCAGAGCTTCCACTTCGTTCTCATCGCCTGTTGTCTCGGACAAATAGCTGATGGATACTTCGAAGTGCTCTTCTTCTTGCAAAAATTGCTCAATCCGCGCGCGCTGCAACCCTTCTACAAGGACACGGATCGTGCCATTTGGAAGCTTGAGCATCTGCTTGACGCGTGCCACTGTTCCTACGCTATATATCTCTTTTGCTGTTGGTTCCTCAATCGATACCTCTTCTTGCGTGGCCAACAGAATATGATTATCATCGACCATAGCCTTCTCTAACGCTTTAATCGACTTTTCACGACCTACATCCAAATGAAGCACCATACTCGGATAGACGAGCAAACCGCGTAATGGCAGCAATGGAATGTCGCGTTTACCGGAACGTTCCTCCATGGCCATGCACCTCCCAATCCTCTTGTCAAATGGTTCTATTTTCTAGCCTTTGAGGCGTTTTCGTACCATTTTAGCGCAAACGAGTACGAAAGTAAAATTTATGGCTCGATTTCAGCAGTTTCCGCTCATTATATTCCATTATCTAACAGTAAAGGGAATTTACCCAATTTTACATTGGCAGATTGGGAGAGGCGATTACCTCGGCAGTTTGCATGGATAGTGTGATTGGCTCTATGACCTCAACTAACTCACTAGCCATCTCAGGGACTGTAGTGAGGGCTAAACGAAGGGCCTCTTCCACATTAGAAATTGAAATGACTTCGATGCCTTCTTGCGTTGAAAAGATCGATTGCCAGTTTTCTTCCGGAATCAAGACCCGTTTCACCCCAGCTTGCTTGGCCGCCTCCACTTTGGCAACGACTCCTCCGACCGGCTTAACCTTGCCGTGAATGCTGACTTCACCTGTCAGAGCGACAAAATTATCTACCGGAATACCACGGATCGCCGAATAAATGGCAACCGCGATAGTTACCCCTGCCGATGGACCATCGACTGGAATCCCCCCTGGAAAATTAATATGCAAGTCGTAGTCAAACGGCTTCTCACCCAAGCGTTCCAGTACGGTTAACACATTTTCAATCGAACCTTTGGCCATGGATTTGCGGCGAATGGTCCGACTTCCACCACCCATCTCTTCTTCCTCTACGAGTCCGGTCATGTTGATTCGACCTGCTCCTGCCGCTTTGCTTCGTGTCGCTGTCACTTCAAGCTCCATAACTATACCCATATTGGGACCAGACACAGCTAACCCGTTCACCAGACCAATTTGCGGTGTTTGATGCACTTGTTTTTCATGACGCGGAGACTTCTGGCTGCTATGAACCACCCACTCTACATCAGCTTGCTCAATTGAAGTACGATTCTCGGTAAGCGCAATTCCAGCGGCAATTTGCAATGTGTTAATGGCTTCGCGTCCGTTCGTTGCATACTTCTCAATGACATGAGCCGCTTCCGTTTGCAAGGCAATCTCCATTTTCTCCGCTGCTGTTAAAACGATGCTGCGAATCTCCAGTGGTTTGAGCGATCTGAAGAATATCTCCAGACAACGAGAACGCAGTGCGGGAGGCAATTCCTCCGGAGTGCGAGTAGTAGCCCCGACCAATCGAAAATCAGCCGGCAATCCATATTGAAAAATATCATGAATATGTGAAGGGATTTGGCTATTATCTTCGCTGTAATACGCACTTTCCAGCATCACTTTGCGATCTTCCAATACCTTAAGTAATTTGTTCATTTGAATGGGATGCAATTCGCCGATCTCGTCGAGAAATAGGACACCCCCATGCGCTTTGGTAACAGCGCCTGGCTTCGGCTGAGGGACCCCCGCTTGCCCTAATTGACCTGCACCCTGATAAATCGGATCATGAACAGAACCAATTAACGGGTCAGCAATCCCTCTTTCATCAAATCGGGCGATTGTCGCGTCCACTTCAATGAACTTGGCGTCATTCTTGAACGGAGAGAATGAATTCTTCTTCGCCTCTTCCAACACGACACGAGCCGCTGCTGTTTTCCCTACTCCTGGAGGTCCATAGATAATCACATGCTGTGGATTGGGTCCACATAACGCGGCACGCAAGGCTCGAAGTCCATCTTCTTGCCCAACGATTTCTTCCAGCTTGCTCGGGCGTGTTTTCTCTGATAACGGCTCTGTTAACGCAATCATCCTCAATTTCCGCAGCTGATCCACTTCTTTGCGAGATTCTTTGTCCACAGAGGTTTTGGTTGTTCGCTGCGATTTCAACAAGTTAAAAAAGTACGTCCCGATAATAATCCCAACAACTACTTCAATTACCGCAATGACTAAGGTTGTGTACTCCATCTGTATTCCCTCCCGCTCTTTCCGATGTATGTACCCTTTCTCTCAAAACTATATTGAGTAGTATTGCCTCAGGAAGAGCGGAGTAAACAGAAAAGACTTCGTCCCTCTGGTGCTCTGTTTAAGCTCACTAGAAGCATCAGCTGTCTGCTTAAAATGAGCTGTGAGTGACGAAGTCTTTTCTGTTAGGCTTACGCGAATGGAAAATAAAAGGAGCAAGGCCCCACTAGGTGGCTGCCTTGCTCCTTTTATTTATTTATTTTTTTCTTATGCGCTTTCGCTTTGAACCTCTTCGCCCTCTTTGTTGGTTAAGAGCGGTTTCACCTTGTCACGGACGGTTTCTTCCGTGATTTGGCACTTGTTGATATCCTCGCGAGACGGCAATTCGTACATCATATCCAGCATAATCTGCTCGATAATGGCACGAAGTCCACGAGCGCCTGTGTTACGCTTAATTGCTTCTTTAGCAATTTGGCTAAGGGCTCCCTCGGAGAATTCAAGCTCCACACCGTCCATGCTAAGAAGCTTTTGGTATTGTTTGACCAAAGCGTTCTTCGGCTCAGTGAGGATGCGGACGAGCGTCTCTTCATCCAACGGCTCCAGTGTAGCGAGAACCGGCAGACGTCCGACGAATTCAGGAATTAACCCGAATTTCAGCAGATCTTCAGGGAGCACATATTTCAAATATTCCCCTGTTTTGAGATCGCCTTTTACGCCTTCCACCATTTCGGCACCAAATCCAATCACTTTTTTACCGATACGGCGCTTGATGATTTGTTCAATACCATCAAAAGCACCGCCGCAGATAAACAAGATGTTGGAGGTGTCGATTTGGATAAATTCCTGATGCGGATGCTTGCGTCCACCTTGAGGCGGCACACTTGCTACCGTACCTTCGAGAATTTTCAAAAGCGCTTGCTGAACACCTTCACCGGAAACATCGCGAGTGATGGATGGGTTCTCGGACTTGCGTGCTACTTTATCGATCTCGTCAATATAGATAATACCTTTCTCGGCTTTCTCTACATCGTAATCCGCAGCTTGAATTAGTTTCAGCAAAATGTTCTCTACGTCTTCACCAACGTAACCTGCTTCTGTCAAAGAGGTGGCATCCGCAATTGCAAAAGGTACATTGAGAATGCGCGCCAGTGTTTGGGCAAGCAAGGTTTTACCGCTACCAGTTGGTCCAATGAGCACGATGTTGGATTTTTGCAATTCCACGTCCTCGATTTTGGCTCCAGTGTTGATGCGCTTATAGTGATTGTAAACGGCAACGGACAAGGATTTCTTTGCCATATCCTGACCAATTACGTAGTCGTCCAGAATTTTGCGGATTTCCATCGGCTTGGGGATTTCCTTCAAGTCGATTTCTTCATCGCCGCCTAATTCTTCTTGAACGATTTCATTGCAGAGTTCAATACATTCATCGCATATGTAGACTCCAGGTCCAGCTACCAGCTTACGAACCTGCTCCTGAGATTTCCCGCAGAACGAGCATTTCAGCTGGCCTTTGTCGTCGTTAAACTTGAACATTCGCTTCACCTCTCATGCAGTTATTTTCCAACAGAAGAAATGACGTCATCAATTAATCCGTATGCTTTTGCCTCTTCTGCACTCATGAAGTTGTCACGATCAGTGTCGCGTTCTACTTTCTCATAAGGCTGACCGGAGCGTTCGGCAAGAATTTCATTGAGTTGACGCTTGGTTTTCAAGATCCAGTCCGCATGAATACGAATATCCTCGGCTTGGCCGCGAACTCCGCCCAACGGTTGATGAATCATGACTTCACTATTTGGCAAGCAATAGCGTTTGCCTTTGGCGCCAGCTGTTAAGAGAACAGCGCCCATGCTTGCTGCCATACCAATGCAGATCGTCGAGACATCCGGCTTGATAAACTGCATCGTATCGTAAATGGCCATACCGGCGGTTACGGAACCACCTGGTGAATTTATGTATAAGCTTATGTCTTTATCTGGGTCTTCAGCTGTTAAAAACAACAACTGCGCGACAACCAGATTGGCAACTTCATCATCGATTTCGCTGCCTAAAAAAATAATTCGATCCTTTAACAAACGGGAATAGATATCGTATGCGCGTTCGCCACGATTAGATTGCTCAATGACCATAGGGATTAACATTGTCACTTTCCTCCTTTACATTAAGTTCTTATGTATGGGTGATTTTTGGAAAAACAAGGCACGAAAGAAACATTCGTGCCTTGTACTTAGATTATGCGTTTACTTTGCTTTCTGCAACCAAGAAATCTACTGTTTTACGAGTTTGAATGTCGCGATAGAGACCAGCCAAACCGTCTTGAGCAGCAAAAATCTTACGGAGTTCATCCGCTGGGCGGCTGTACATGCTAGCGAGTTTATTCAATTCTTCTGTCGCATCTTCTTCAGCTACTGTGATGTTCTCAGCTTTGCCGATTGCTTCAAGCACCAATGCGGAGCGTACGCGAGTTGTTGCATCGTTACGGAATTGATCGCGAAGCATGCTCTCATCCATGCCAGAGAATTGGTAGTACAGCTCAATATCCATGCCTTGGTATTGGAGGCGTTGAGCGAACTCGTTTACCATTTGATCCAATTCTTGTTCTACCATTACGTCTGGAAGATCGATCTCAGCGTTTTCAGTCGCTTTGATCACCAATTGCTCACGAATAGAGTTGTCTTTTTCTTGAGCTTTGCGTTCTTCCAATTTCTTGGTAGTATCTGCTTTCAACTCTTCAAGGGTATCGAATTCGCTTACGTCTTTAGCGAACTCATCGTCAAGAGCTGGCAGGTTTTTGCGTTTGATTTCGTTCACAGTTACTTTGAATACCGCTTCTTTACCTGCAAGGTTTGGAGAATGATATTCTTCTGGGAAAGTTACTGTGATTTCTTTTTCTACGCCTTTAGAAAGTCCAACCAATTGCTCTTCGAAACCTGCGATGAATGTGCCGGATCCGATTTCCAAAGAGTAGTTCTCCGCTTTACCGCCTTCGAATGCTACTCCATCTTGGAAGCCTTCGAAATCGATCAGCAAGTTATCACCGTTCTCAACAGTACCTTCTTCTACAACTACCAGTTCAGCGTGACGCTCTTGCATGCGTTTCAATTCATCGTTGACATCAGCTTCGGAAACGGAGAAATCTTTTGCTTCGATTTCAAGACCTTTATAGTCACCCAGTTTCACTTCTGGTTTTACAACAACAGTTGCTTTGAAGATGAGGTTTTCGCCTTTACCCATTTGCTCTACGTTTACTTCTGGGCGATCTACTGGCTCAATACCAGTATCACGAACAGCTTGTCCGTAAGCAGTTGGAAGCAAAATATCGAGAGCGTCTTGGTAGAGAGATTCTACGCCAAAACGCGATTCAAACATCTTGCGAGGAATTTTACCTTTACGGAAACCTGGCACGTTTACTTTTTGAACTACTTTTTTAAATGCTTGATCCAAGGCTTCATCTACTTGACCGGATTCAACTTCAATCGTCAATACACCTTGGTTACCTTCTAACTTTTCCCATTTTGCTACCACTTAAACTTCCCCTCCTACATTGGATCCAAAAAAATGCTTCCGACACTGGATGACACCTCGTGTCAGAGTGCATTTAGCAGCCATTATAACCATTACAGTATATCACATACGAAAAGAATTTCAAGAAGTCAAGCACGAATGTGAAATTCCCCGCCTAATTCTGTAACCGGATTCCCCTGATCGTCATAATAGCTCACTTCTACCGTTACTTGCTCAGGAGTAGAGGCAAGCTGATCGAGTATGACATAGGTAGGAACACGGAACCCTCTTGGAAGCTGCAAACTTCCTGGGTTGAGAAACAGGATTCCCCGCTCCACCGCACAGGTCGGCACGTGTGAATGTCCGAAAATCACCAGATTGGCGTTGGTTTCTTCCGCGCGATAATGCAGCTTCAAAAGAGAGCTTTTGACATTGTACAAATGCCCATGTGTCTGATAGATCCGCAAATTCCGCCAAGTCCACTGAGCCTCTTCTGGCACCATCCTATCCATATCGCAATTCCCTCTAACCATCTTCATTCTCTGGAAAGGTTCTTTCGTCCGATCAACGCAGAAATCGCCACAATGAAAAATCTGCTCCAGCTGGTGCCTTTCTACCACTTTGTTCACTTCATGGCGCAACCCGTGCGTATCACTAAGAATCAGGATACTCACACACCCATCCCCCTGATTTGTTCAACTAGGCTATGTAAGGCGTTGGCACGATGACTGATCTTGTTTTTGACCGATGGATCGAGTTGTGCCATGGTGCATAAACGGTCAGGCAAAAAGAACACAGGATCATATCCAAACCCGTTCGTGCCAGCCGGTTCGCGCAGGATAACCCCTTCGCACTTGCCGTCAGCGATCATTGTTTCTTCACCCGGTCTCGCAAAAGCTAAGGTACAACGGAAACGAGCGGTTCTTTGCTCATTGGGAACCCCTTGCAGTTCTCGGAGCAGTTTCTGCCAATTGTCTTTATCCGTTGCCTTTTCTCCTGCGAACCGCGCGGAGTAAACACCTGGCTTACCTCCCAAGACATCCACTTGAAGTCCCGAGTCGTCTCCCACTGCCGGCATATTAAGGAAGCGAGAAACCGTCTCAGCCTTTTTACGGGCATTGGCCTCAAAGGTTTCGCCATCCTCTACCACTTCCGGCACATCAGGGAACTCAGCCAGGCTGACTGCTTCCCATCCCAGCTGTTGAAACATGAAATTAAATTCACGCACTTTTCCTTGATTGCGTGTAGCGATCACAACTTGCATTTTCTTATTCTCGTTTTCTTTAGACATTGCTGGTCTCTCCACTTTTCCGGGCTGTTGACCCCTTCTCTGTTGTTGGCTGGGCTTGTTGGGCTGCTTGGCCGTATAGTGTTACTTCTCCCAAAACTTCCTTCTGAGCGGCAATGAGACTGTGGATTCCACTCGTACCCAGTGAAAGAAGTTCCTGCAATTGTTCGTAACTGAACGGAGAATCTTCCCCGGTTCCTTGCAGCTCCACAAACTTGCCCGCTCCGGTCATAACCACGTTCATATCGACGATGGCTGATGAATCTTCCTTATAGTCAAGATCGAGCATCGCTTCTCCGTTAATAATGCCAACAGATGTTGCGGCGAGGAAATCGGTGATCGGAAACTCTTTCCAGGTTCCCGCTTCCACCAGCTTGCGCATCGCGTCGACCATCGCCACGAATGCGCCGGTAATTGAAGCTGTTCTGGTTCCTCCATCCGCTTGAATGACGTCACAATCTAACCAAATAGTGCGTTCCCCCATTGCCTCCAGCTTCACAACCGAACGCAAGGCTCGACCAATCAATCGTTGAATCTCCATGGTTCTGCCGCTTAATTTTCCCTTGGCCGCTTCACGGGCATTGCGGGTTTCTGTGGCGCGGGGAAGCATGGCGTATTCGGCTGTTACCCAGCCTTTGCCACCGTTACGCATAAACGGAGGAACACGATCTTCAATTGTCGCTGTGCAAATTACTTTGGTGTCCCCTACCTCAATCAGGCAAGATCCTTCCGCATGTTTATTATAATTACGCGTAATTTTTACAGGGCGTAACTGATTGTTTGCTCGTTCATTGTGTCTCATTTATGTTCCTCCTAGCTTGCTGTCCATTTCATCGTGAAATTCCGGAAGACAGCCATTCCCGCTCATTATACCAAAGGCTCTTAACTGAATGCCAGTTTCCTCCTCGGGCACCAATATGTAATCAAGAAATCCACGCAGTGAAGGCGTGGATTTCCTTTAATGCGGATTGACGGTTAAAACGGCATCGCGTTGATTTGGATGGGACGCGATACAGGCTTCGTGAAGTTCATAGAACCTGCAGCGGTAAGCGGTTTGCCCTCGACCATCACCTGTACTTGTTTCACTCCTGTATTTTCAGTTAGCGAGAGGACAAGCGATTCCATGGCCTCTGGGTTGGCTTCCTTGCCATTGTCGAATTTCAGTACATCTTTGCTCAAGTTGATCACAACCGTACCGTTGCTGTTCTTCACATCAAGGACTTTGGTGGAAGGCATGAAGGAACTAAACAACTGCGAATCGCTCTTCGGTCCTTTGATCAATTCCTCAACCACTGCTTTGGTTACGTCTTCGGTTTGAGGAATCAACCGTGTGACAGGTACAAAGTAGCTTTTTTTGTCATTCGCTTGCGCTTGGAAGTAAAGTGTGACTGGAGTCGTTCTTCCAGGTATAGCATGATCGGCCAATTCTACATTGATCCCGTTATCGCGATTCAGTGAAAAGACGGGAGTGTGATCAGATGGCATCTCGGATACAGGCTTTCCGTTGACCCAAATAGAGATATTTTTAATCGCCTGGAACTCGGTTAGTGAACGGGTAACCGCGTCAATGATTTTCTTTTCTTCTGATGGTTGGTATTTCTTGAATTCTTTAGAGAAGTCCACGGTTGCGGTACCGTTCTTGATATTCAACCCTATTACTTTGGTTCCTTCAGGCAGAATCGCGTGGAAGCCCTCAGGCAACAGCGACTCGACTGGTCCGCCTTTTACCATATAGGCCAGTACCTGCTTCGCCGCCCCTTCTGACTTAGGTAATGTCATCGAGACAGGAACCACGAATCCGTTGTTATCAAGCAAGTAGACCATGCGATCGACCGTGCCTTGCTTTTCAGTAGTAGTAATTCCTTCCTGACCGGCGGCGTTGGGATCATTCGTCCCAGTCAAATTGGCATCCTGCGTGAGCTGTGGCGGATCCATACTCATACTTTCCTTTGCAGGCCCAAAAAGACCGCAACCCGATAAAAGCAATGCGCTTAATCCCAAAACGGCCGTAACTTTTCCTATACCCTTCGGTGTCATGTCTGCATCCTCCTCGCAACACTTTGTACTATCATGTATACGAGCAGGGCTTGGGTTTATGCTTGCTTTGTCCTAAGATTCAGCCAAAAGGGAAGAAAAGCTAAACCTGAAAAATCTCTTCTAATGTTTGAGAGGTCACCTCTATCTCAAATCCCAGCCACTCTTCCCCGATTTCTCTAAAAATATCGGCATCTCCACTGGTAAAAAAGCGATGGTTCACGCTGGTAAAAGATGAATTATGGAGGTTACGCATGGATAGGATTGTACTTAATTCCCTTGCCGTTTCCTCTGCTGAACTGATGATCGAAATACTATCTCCCATCACTTCCGATATCAGCGGAGCCAGTAACGGATAGTGCGTGCAACCTAGAATCAATGTATCCAACTCTTCATAACAAAGGGGCTTCAAGGTATCCGCAACGATTTTCTTAGCTTCTGGTGTATGCAGCAATTGATTTTCCACCAATGGGACAAACTCTGGACAAGCCAAGCCTACAACATATAAATCGGGATTGATGCGATACAAGGCGCGCTCGTATGCTCCGGTACGTATCGTCGTTTCCGTGCCAATAATACCAATTCGACTTGATCTTGAAGTCATAATCGCTGTACGCGCACCGGGCTCGATTACGCCAATGATCGGTAGCGTGGCCTGAGCTTTGACCTTCCCAAGCGCGACAGCCGTTGCCGTATTGCAAGCGATCACGAGTGCTTTTAAATGGAACTGGCTCACAAACTGAATCATCTGATTCGTAAACGTTTGAATTTCTTCCGGAGATCGTGGTCCGTATGGGCATCTTGCATTGTCACCGAAGTAAACAATTTGCTCTAGTGGAAGCTGGCGGATCACCTCTTTGGCAACCGTCAAACCGCCTACCCCGGAATCAATGATGCCGATTGCTCTCCTGTTGTCCATTCTCAAAACCCCTTTGGGTAGTTACATACGTGATCATAAAATATGCGAAACAAGATGTACACGCTACTTCACGTACACCCAGTTGAACCCAATTTGGGCATTGAACATATAGTGAATGGGGTTTAACTGTCTAGATTAAGGAGGAATCAGTTTGGAGGATCGTGTACAACATCTCGTGAACTGGAGTGAGTGGGGGAAACAGTGGGTGCAGTATTTGCAGCATAAACCACAGATCAAAGGAGATGTGAAGCGACAACTTCATAAGTTTCACTCTGCTTTTCAAGAAATAGGAGAAAAAGCCACGTTATTTAATACCTCGAATAAGACTGAATCTGAGATTGTCTTGTTAAGCACAAAGGCAGAAGATGTTCAGAAACACTTTCAAAAAATTCTCAAGCTGGTGCAAGAATCATCAGTGGATACCACACAGCGTCAACAAATCCCTGTGGCGCGCCCCGTACCTGTCGGCGGGCATAAATTGCCTCCGCTTCCCTACTCCTACGACGCATTGGAACCTTATATCGATGCGGAAACCATGCGAATCCATCATGATAAACTTCATCAGAATTACGTGAATGGTTTGAACAAAGCCGAAATGATGATTGCTCAGGCACGCGCAACGAACAATTACGACCTAATCAGATATTGGGAACGAGAAGCAGCCTTTAACGGAGCAGGACATTATCTGCATACGATTTTCTGGGATGTCATGAGTCCTAAAGGAGGCGGCAATCCCCAAGGAGAATTAGCGGATCAAATTATTCGTGATTTTGGTTCAATTGATGCCTTTAAACGGCAATTTTCTCAAGTCGCAGAAAATGTTCAAGGGCCAGGTTGGGCAATTCTGGCCTGGTCACCACGCGCCCAACATCTTGAGATTTTGCAAGCAGAGGAGCATCATCTGCTTACCCAATGGGAGTCAATTCCACTGCTTGTCTTGGACGTCTGGGAGCACGCATACTGGCTCGGGTATCGCAGCGATCGCAAACGCTATATCGAGGCATGGTGGAATATTGTGAATTGGCCTGCTGTGCAGGAGCGATACTTACAAGCTCGTCGCTTAAGGTGGCAACCGTACTAACGACCAATGAATCGCTTAACCTAACTTAGTCATCGTCTGGTGAATACCTATAGCATGACAAGAGCAGTTGATCCCATAAGATTAACTGCTCTTTTTTATAGATGAAAACAGGATTTATATCTATATTCTGGAATATATCTATCAAAATAAAGATAAAAAAGGAGTCCGACCATGAACCTCGATATCTCTAAACTTCGTCAGGATACCCCAGGCTGTGAGCATGTCCTTCATTTTAATAATGCGGGAGCAGCTTTGATGACACGACAAGTAGTGGAAGCCATGAACGAGCATCATCAATTAGAACTTCTACGTGGTGGATATGAAGCACAGGCAATAGCTGATTCACGAATCAACCGTGTATACCATGCCATCAGTCAACTGATTCATTGTCTTCCCCATGAGATTGCCATTCTTGAAAACAGCACAGCAGCTTGGGATATGGCCTTTTACTCCATTCCGTTTCAGCAGGGAGACCGTATTCTCACCAGCATGTCTGAATATTGCAGTAACTACATTGCCTTTTTGCAAGTAGCCAAGAGAACGGGTGCAGGTATAGAAGTCATCCCCAATGACGAGTATGGCCAAACCTCGGTAGAAGCCCTTCGACAGATGATGGACGAACGCGTCAAGCTGATCGCAATTAATCACGTCCCGACAAATAGTGGTCTCATTAATCCTGCGGCGGCAATCGGGCGAATAGCACAGCAATCAAACGCATACTATCTGCTTGACGCCTGCCAATCAGTTGGCCAAATCCCCATTGATGTAAATGAGATTCAATGTGATTTTCTGACTGCTACAGGCAGAAAGTATCTACGCGGTCCTCGGGGAACAGGTTTCCTGTACGTTCGGGAAGCGTTGATCGAGCAATTGGAGCCTCCTTTCTTGGATTGTCATTCTGCTGAATGGGTTGCCAAAGACCGTTATGTGATCCGCCCAGATGCAAGTCGCTTTGAGAATTGGGAGTCCAATCAGGCCATCAAAATCGGGTTTGGTGTTGCCGTTGATTACCTGTTGGATCTCGGGATTGAAAGAGTATCCACACGAATTGTCACTCTCGCTGAGCAACTTCGATCCAAGCTTGAAGAGATTTCAGGCGTACGGGTTACGGACATTGGAGAGGAGAAATGCGGCATTGTAACATTTACCAGCGAACAGCTAGATACCGTAAGGATCAAGCAAGAGCTTGCCTCTCAAAATATGAACGTTCATTCCATCGGTCCTGGCTCCGCTCGTCTTGATATGGAAGATCGACAGCTTGAACGATTAATCCGCGCCTCCGTCCATTATTACAATACTGACGAAGAAATTGATCGTTTCTGTACAGTTCTCTCCTCTATCTTGAATCGTCGCGGTTAAATAATGCTCCCCTTCGCCTCGAAGCCTCCGTTCTAGTAGACGGAGGCATTTTTCTTTCGAAGGGTATATTCTTGCTCATTGTTTCACGTTCGTGATACCCTGATCGTATATTTGATAAAGCGATTGTAACCGCAAAGCGGACAAATATATTTCACCCCCTAGCTTAGAGGGGGTCATGGTCATGACCGTTTGAATGCAAGGAGGAAGTGTGATGAAACTATCTGGGCAAGTTGTTCTCGTGACAGGGGCTGGCCGAGGAATTGGGCGCCAAATTGCTATTAGCTATGCGCAAGCGGGTGCAATGGTGCTGGTGGCTGACATAAACCAATCAATTGCGGCCGAGACTGTTCACTTGATTGAGTCTGAGAAGCTACAAGCAGCTTTGCTGCAATTGGATGTAAGTGTTCCAGAAGAGATCAGTAAGGTGATACATGGAATAGAAGATACATATGGACGCTTGGATGTACTCATAAACAATGCTGGGAGGTCCTTCTGGAAATCTCCGTATGAAATCACTGTGGAGGAATGGGATGCCATTCTCAATACGAATTTACGGGGCGCGTTCCTCTTGGCGCGTGAATCGGCCAAGCTCATGCGTGAGAAATCTCGCGGTGCCATCATTAATATTGCCTCGACAAGAGCCCATATGTCCGAACCGGATACGGAAGCCTATGCGGCGTCCAAAGGCGGTCTTCTCTCCTTGACCCATGCACTGGCCGTATCGCTTGGACCAGACGGTATTCGCGTGAATTGCATCAGTCCTGGCTGGATAGAAACGGGCGATTATACTGCCCTTCGTGACGAGGATCATCTCCAACATCCCGCCCAGCGTGTGGGGACTCCCGAAGATGTGGCTCGTGCCTGCCTATTTCTGACGGACAGTTCCAATGACTTTATCACCGGAACCGAGTTAATTATCGATGGCGGCATGACGAGAAAAATGATTTATTATCCCTAGACAGATTCATCGTAAAATCGAAAAACGCAAAGAACCCTCGCCATCAAAGCGAGGGTTTCTTCATGGAATCTACTATTGTTGTGTGGTAGTACTTGTAGAGCTTACTGTGCTAGTAGAATCCATCGTGCTAGTAGTTGCATCAGTAGTAGATGTGCTTGTTGTATCTGTAGAAGTTCCTGTTGTTGTTCCTGTTGACGGAGTAGGGTTACTAGTTGAAGTGCTGCTATCGTCAATAATAATAATTTTGCCTTCTTCTTGGTAATTGACAGTAGCTTGCAAGTTCTCGCTTACAAAACGCAACGGCAGGAAAAGACGTCCTTTTTTAATTACAGGTGTCGCATCCAATGTTACGGTTTTGTCTCCAACCGACGCTTCTTTCTTATCCAGATACAGTGTGATTGTATTGTCACCGCGAGTAATGACGACGGTACGTGTAGTCGGGTCCCATTTCACATCAGCCTTCAAAGCGGCGCTAATTGCACGAATTGGAACCATCGCACGACCTTTTTCAACAAACGGTTTCACATCAAATTTCGGTTCCTCGCCGTTCACGAATGTATTCAAATCAGTGGAGTCTGCTTTTTTGTACAGTTCCCCCAACTTTACAAACTGTGAGTAGTCACCTTTTTGATAAACGCGTTGCAGAAGCTCTTTTTGTACCTCAATCGCTTGTCCAAGATCAGACGAATCTTTCAGAGATGAGATTAGCGCTTCATATGTAGCTTTCAATTCTGGTGTAATTTCATCTGCTTTTTTCAGCTGTTGGCGAAGTTCGATTAACTGTTTTTTCGTTTTTACGGCTTCTTTTACTTTTGCAGAAATCTCTTTATTGGTATCCGCATTTACTTCTGAAGATGTGTTGCCAGTTGTCTCTTCATCAGTAGTACCTGGTTTTTTGCTTTCACTACTACCGTTATTGTGCTCGGTTCCTTTTTGACCCTTGGCTCCATTGTCCTTCACACCTTTGTCGCTGACACTAGCTTTGGAATCAACGTGAAGTTCTGCGTTTGCAAATGTCGCTGGAGCGCTTGCCATAAGAAGTGCTACTGCTAATGTTACGGATGCTGCTTTTTTCATGTTTAGTTCCTCCTTCTCGTGCTGTACCTTTTAAACGTGCATATCCATTAAAAGGTTGCAGGAGATTAAAATTTTCTGGCTTTTTTTGCATGATACTTAAAAAGACCACAGATAATAAAAGCGTCCGTCCGAAAGAGAGGAGTTGAAAATCGTGACGCAAAACAACCTG
Organism: Brevibacillus ginsengisoli; assembly: GCF_050113715.1. Classification (NCBI taxonomy): domain Bacteria; kingdom Bacillati; phylum Bacillota; class Bacilli; order Caryophanales; family Paenibacillaceae; genus Brevibacillus; species Brevibacillus ginsengisoli. Next base: position 392,845 of record NZ_JBNJQR010000001.1, on the reverse strand, counting down.
TCTTCTTCCATTGAAAAAGAAGAACTGAAGAATCTTGGCACTCATGCGACTGGCTCGCCCGATCAATTCAAGACACGTAAAACCGCTGAAACCCAGACCATACATCCCCCAGAGGAACCCAACTCAGGCTCTACCTCGGCGTACTAACACCTTCATTCGAATCACTCAAAAACTCAACTATACCCATTTGAAAACTCAGCTATTAGACGAGCCTTGGCGACAACAGAGCCGAGTTGCCCAAAAAGGCAGACCCATCATGTGGTCTGCCTTCCATCTTTTTATTTCCCCTTGAGAACCGGAACATTTGGTTTTCCAGAAGGATCGTTGTATAGATACTGGGGCACGTTCCCCACGATGAGTGATTCAGTGATAGGAATCCGTGTGGTAACGGTTTGCTGTTCAGTGGCAAATGGAATGACAATTCGCAAATCTGTCTCGACAAAAATGTAGACCGTGGCGAGAACCATATTAATTCCTGCTTCTTTCACATCGGTTTCCAATCTTGTGCGGACAGACCCGATCGGCATGAACGAAACCGGAATCTCTGGGCCAAAATGCTCCAAAAACACACTCTTCGTTGCCACTCCCAGCGGAATATGAATTTGAACCTTGTCTTCCTCATATTCTTTCAAGCTATTCTGGATTCTGGAGGTCGTCTCCCCTACGATACGGGCGTATTCTTTGAAGTTAAACTCCAACGCCTGAATTTTCCCCTGATTATCCTTGCGCACATTCACAATTTGATTAAAATCAACCCCTTGCTGTACAATTCTCTTGGTCACAGAGTCCGCCATAGCTTGTTTAGCAAGCTGATCCGTCTTTTGCGTCGCGATGAGCAGTAGGGTCGGCTCAATTCGCTTTTCTGCCAAGAAAAAAGTAATCACCAGTAGGATCACGATGACAATCAACATTGTCATCAGTTTTTTTCCCCGATTGATGGGCCTTCGGATAGACCTTCGCATTGCACTCACTTTGAACCCTCCCCCCACATCCAGTTTATTTTCGGGTGGAAGGATTCAGTACAGCTTGACTCTACTTCCAAATTCCAAGAATAGGCGCTACAGAAGCACTCTTCCCTGCATGTCCCAGACCATACATATCTTCAATCGTACGAAGCAGATTAAAGTGGTTTGCTTGATCCTTAAACTTTCCTTGCTTTACCATAGGCCCTACAAAGAACGTGGGAATCTTGTTTTTTTGCGATCGATCATCCTCGTCCCAAGTCACGATGAGCAAGCTGTTATGGGATTTGGCCCACTGGACATAGGAGCCCAGATGGTTTTTGAGCCATACGTCCGCTTCTTGAATCGATCCATCATGCATGTCGTGTTTCATATTTGGAATAACGAAGGAGACGGTAGGAAGTTTTGTATAATCGGTCGAAAAAAGACTCAAGGGCTTGTTCGCTTCCACTGGTATATTCGTAAAGTTTACCCAGGGATTATGCTTGCGAGCATAAATTCCTTCCCGGGCACTCCCCGCAGAAAAACCGTTATAGCCCGCTTGGGGCAGGCCCTCCGAATAACCCGCGAAGCTGTAATGATGCTTGATTAACTCTGCTCCAAGATTATCAGTCGAAAATTTATTTTGGGGCTGTTTATCGTTGGTCACGCCTTGATTGGAACCCGAGAACAAGTCCAGGTAATTCGGTTGACTTGGGTGTTCAATGGCATAATAATTGGTCAGAGATGCCCCTTCCTTCATTAAAGAATTCATATAAGGGGCCTTGGGATTTCCTTCAATTTCTTGCTGAGAGTGGTTTTCTTCCACTACAACGACAATGTGGTCGATTTTCTTAGGCAGCAGAGATTTCCCTTGTGGCGCACTTGCGGAAATAGCTTGGGAACAGGCAATCGATGTAAATACTCCGGCAAGAAGTAGTAGGCTCCATTTTTTGCTCATCTTAAATTTCTCCCCCCATCTTCACGTACAGATTTCATAGGTTAATCTTGACCTTCTGACCGGATCTTTTCAACCTCTATTTTACTGCTGATCCCAGATGTTTATAGACTTGAACAGATAACAAATATGCTCTATCCAATGCGGACAGAGCATATTTTCTAGCACTATTTAATTACACGAACCGCCCCAACGTAATGGGTATCCCACCAACCTGAGAGATTGCTGTAGGTAACCCCTGGTTTTCCGTAGGTGTGCAGAATTTTGTTATTTCCAGCGTAGATTCCAATATGTCCAATTCGCTTAATAGAGTCAGCTGGGTATTTCATTGTGGCTCCTGTAGAGAAGAAGACCAAATCCCCTACTCGCAAATCCTGACGGGAGACTGGAGTTCCTTTGAGGTATTGAGATCTTGCTCCACCTCTACCCAAATCGATTCCTGCTCCTTCTTTAAATGCCCACATCGTAAATGAAGAGCAATCCATCGTCGACTTACTGGAGCGGCTGGCACCATATTGATAAGGAGTACCCAAATATTTCTCTCCGGCTTTAATCACCTGATTTCCGATTGCAATGGCATGACTTGCCGAAGTATCCACTGCAGGTGCGCTATTATTCGTTGTTGGAGCCTTGAGTGTGTCTGTATTGCTCGGTGTACTTGGTGTTGGAGTACTTGGAGTACTTGGAGTACTTGCCTTGCTTGGTGTGCTTACATCACTCGTATTTCCTGTATTGCTTGTATTGCCTGTTTTGCTTGTGTCAATCGTATTGTTCGTGCTGTTATTATCGTTTGTTTCGCTAGGAATACTGAAATTAAATTTCAGGTTCTGCAGATCTTTCAGGTTTTGTAAATCCAGAAAGTTTTGTCCGATTAATTGGTATTCTCCAATTTGTAGGTATCCTCGATTTTCTTGGCCTTCTCGAGCTTCTTGGCCTTCTCGATTTTGTTGGTATGTTTGTGAGAGGTTATGACTGGAAGATTTATGAATTGACTCGCTTTCAGCATGGGCTTGTCCACCTACGAAAAGTGATGCGCATACCAGCGAAGCAAGAATTGTATTCATCTTTACCATTTTTTTCGTCACGTTGTTCATCCTCCTTGTAATTGACTCACTTGTTACAAGGACAATATTAGAGGAGCAACCTGAGATTTCAGAAAAAGAAACATGGGAATTTGATGAGAAAACCAAAATAATTCAATGAAAAAAATGAGCTACGCGCGGACGAAGTCTTTTCTTTAGCGGGCTTACGCGAATTTCCCATAATAAAAAAGTCCTCCCTTCCTTAAAGAAAGAGAGGTACTTACGGAAAAGTCCGGGCTCAAATTTTCAACTCTCCAAGTCGAACCAACTCGACTACTGCTTGAGACCGTCCTTTCACGCCAAGTTTCTGCATGACATTCGAGATGTGGTTTCGTACTGTCTTTTCGCTGATGAAGAGTTGTCCGGCAATCTCTTTTGTCGTTTTATCTTGTACCAGGAGCTCAAATACTTCTCTTTCGCGATTAGTCAATAACGGTTTGGTTTGGTCGCTACCCTTCAATCGTGCCACCCCTCCTTGTGGGCTCTACAGGGACAAGGTCGAGGGATTTTACAGTCACCTTATCCTATGACAGAAGGTGGGTGGTGGTGTCGGTGTTAAGGCGATTTTAGGCTTTTGCCTTATAGTCTATTCCTTTTTAAAGCAATGGGTTACTCGGGTGCTTTCACTTTTTCAAGCGGATGATATTCAGTCGAAATAAGTTGTTTATTTCCGAACCACTTAATCAAGTTCATGGAGTGTTTGATTGTCAAGCTGTTCTGATTCTTTGCCTGATCATAAAAATATTGGATTCGCTCACTCGCCTGTGTATCGTATTCAATTTGGAAAGAGCACTGGCTGATGCCACCCCTATTCAAATCTGCTTGTCCTTCAACAAAATCACCTTGAATTGCATCGATGAGGAGGCTCTGGTTTTGACCGATCATTGGTATCTGCTGAATACATGTATGCTTTTCCTGATCATCTTGAAGAGTCCACGCGCAAATGACCGTACAGTTAATCATATGACCCGGACCTAGATTCCTCAGCTTTATTCTGGTTACTTCCCCCTCCACATTCTCAATGGAAGGAAAACTCCGTACTTGTTCACGATAATGCCTCTTCTCCCTTTCCACTTTGAGCAAAAACAGCAATAAAAACAGAAGAATCACAACAAGCAGTGGCACTATTCATAATCCCCTCTCTTTTTTGACACCATTCAACATGAAACACACGGAATATTTTACCATAAATATCCATTCGATAAAAAATTTAAATCCTTCGCATTCTTATGAAACAAGACAAACCCTCCATGCGTCTCCTATACGTGTAGCAATTTAGCATTTTGTGCGGACCCAATCGGCACTTATCAAAAAAGTGCAGTTTAGGAAGAGAATACTATCATTTTTTATGCCTATCTCCTGTCGGATTATGTTACATTTATGAATGTCAGTTTTTCGACCTAGAGAATAGAATTTGGTGAGTAGAAGGGCAGAATCAACATGGAAAGCATACGAATGGTGCAAGCAAAGTTTTTTAGGGGAAGGCAATGCAGGATTTTTTTTACAAGCGGGTACATAATTAGAGGGGGTAACTGGCATGCCTAAGCCGCTCAAAGGAAATGGGAGGTACATGGCTGGCTTGGACGGATTGCGTGCAGTGGCAGTGCTCAGTGTTATCGCTTACCACCTTCACCTGGGGTGGGCACCTGGCGGACTTTTGGGTGTTGGCATGTTTTTTGTACTGTCAGGATACCTCATCACCGATTTGCTCATAGCCGAATGGAGTCGGAATGGGCGAATTGATTTAAAGGATTTCTGGATACGCCGTGCCAGACGGTTACTTCCAGCCATGTTCATTATGTTGGCAATCGTCGGTATGTGGACGATGTTGGCAGATCGTTCAATGCTCCCGTCATTACGCAAGGATATGATGGCAGCTGTATTGTACGTGAGCAACTGGTGGTTCATTTTTCACCAGGTTTCCTATTTTGAAAGCTTCGGGCCTCCCTCACCGCTTGGCCATCTTTGGTCGTTAGCCGTGGAGGAGCAGTTTTACCTGCTGTGGCCGTTATTGATTGCAGTGGGACTTCGTTTTATTACACGCCGAGGTCCGTTGGTCATAATGACACTCGGATTGGCGGCATTATCGGCAGTCGCTATGGCTTGGCTGTATGTACCAGGGACGGACCCAAGTCGGATATACTACGGAACAGACACCAGGGCCTTTGCTTTATTAATCGGTGCAGCGCTCGCCATCATTTGGCCGAGTCGAAAACTAACCAACAACATTGCTCCCAAAGCGCTCTTCATCCTTGATCTTGCGGGGAGTCTTGGATTGGTTTTTGTGCTCTTGGCAATTCTGCAAAGCAATCAGTATGAGGATTTTCTATATGAAGGTGGCATGGTGTTGGTTTCGATCGCTACAGCCCTAGTGGTTGCCACACTTGCACATCCTGCCAGTCGCCTCGGAAAACTAATGAGCGTGAAGCCTTTACGTTGGCTAGGAGTTCGTTCTTATGGAATTTATTTATGGCACTATCCTGTCATTGTAATGACCAGCCCGGTAAGCAATGCTGACGGAATTAGTTACACCCTTGTAATTATTCAGGTAATGGCAACCATCTTACTCTCCGCAATCTCCTGGCGGCTTATAGAGGAACCCATACGCCATGGTGCTCTCGGTAAAATATGGTCACAGATTAAATCCCGACAATGGCGCAGACACAAAATCACCTATAGTCTAGGGGTTGCATCGGTAAGCGCGCTCCTCCTTTTCTGCGGGTTAAGCATTAACGCAGACAAGTTTTTTCCGGTCGCTACCGCCAGTTCAACGGGGTCTGTACAACCAGAGATTTCGGATCATCAAGAACATCAGTTAATTGTGGCCAAAAAAGATTCGAAGCCCTCTGAACAACCAGATCACCCAATAGCCGAGACAATCAAAAGCGAGACCAATAGAACAGGACAGAAGTCACCTAGCAAACCGATCCCTCCTTCGTCCAATAAAACGAATCCACAATCCATTCCGAAAAATGTGGGTACTCCAAAACCTATCTCCGGTCAAGGAGTTACGGCAATCGGCGACTCCGTCATGGTCGACATCGCTCCAGAGTTGACCAAACTAATGCCTGGCATTGTAATAGACGGTAAAATTGGACGTCAATTTAATCAAGCGCAGGCGATCGTGGATCAGCTTAAGTCGGAAGGTAAACTGGGCAGCCGTGTGATCATCGAATTGGGGACCAACGGAGCATTCACAGACAAACAACTCATCTCGTTGATCCAATCACTTGACGGTGTCGAGCAGATTATCCTGGTCAACACACGTGTGCCGCGACCATGGGAAGAAGTGGTCAATACGACATTGGCCAATGTGGCTAGTACCTTCCCCAACACGACACTGGTTGACTGGTACTCTGCAAGCGCCGGCAAAGGCGCTTACTTCTATCCAGATGGAGTTCACCTCAACCCGGATGGTTCTCTAGCCTACGCTTCTCTTCTGGCTAAAGCCGTCAAACCAGAGGCTTCTAAAGAAAAAACCGCTCCGTAACACGGGGCGGTTTCTTTTTACATATAGGGAGTTCGAGAATACGCTTGCTGGAAACGGTCACGCAACCCTTTGGCAAGAATCGTGAACGATGTAATAGCAACCACGAATGCCCCTAGTGGTGCCAGGAAGATCCACGTGCTTCCGTAAATAAAACTGCGAGCTTGCCCAACCATGCCCGCCCACTCATGTGTATCCGATATATAGATGACCGGATCGGTTGTCATGGTCGTCCCTCCAATAAACAGGTTGAACAGTCCCAACTGTCCCATCAAGGTCATGACCGAGATGATTTCAGTCACAAACACGATAATCACCTGTTCCTTCAATTGAGGCAAGACATGCAGAAAAATCAAACGGTTTTTATCCGCTCCAAGCGATGTGGCCGCCAAAATGAATGGCATCTCTTTGATTTGTTCCGTCTTCTGCCTGATCGTCGAAACCACGCTAGGCATACCCAATATCGCCACAATTCCGCAAAACAATATCACCAATTGTGCCTGAGACAACGGAGAGTTAATATTGACACCCAACAGAATGAAGTAGACCGGCAAAATCAGCGGGATATGACTCCAGGCATTCTCCAAAGCGAGCCACCAGTTCTGCCTCCGCTCCGCCATTCCGATATACAAGCCAATACAGGTTCCGAGCACAATGCGCATCGCCGCAATAACAACCGTTACGAATAATGTATACTTGGCTCCGTGCAGAATCAGGGTGAGAATATCGTACCCCCATTTGTCCGTGCCAAGCAGATGAGTACCCGAGGGAGGCAGAGGCGGATTAATAATGGTCGCCTTGCCGTTCACCATCACGTTTTGTACTTTTTCTTTAAAATTGACATCATAGGGTGCCACATAAGGTCCGATTATTGCAAGGACAAACAAAAAAACAACCAACAATCCCCCAAGCCAGAGTGTCAATCGATTCCCAACTCTATTCATAAATGAAACCTCGCTCGAACAGATATAATATCAACCAAATCAGCACATAAACAAACAGTGATAAGAGCAAAAGGATCATTAACCCGATGGAGGCGGTAGTAAATTGGTACGGTCCGAAAATAAATCGGGTAATCCCCACGACGTTCAGCAGGTACTCAACAACAAACAGGTTGGCGACTGTAATCGAGATCGCTTTTTTGAGATCCGCGATGAGAAACGGTTTCACATTTTTAAACACATGGTGCAAAATAATGTACCGAACGCTCAACCCCTTGGCCAAGGCCGTACGAATGTAATCCTCCCCGCAGGTCTGATAATATTTGAGACTGACCACTTTCATCAGGTACAGGGTGGGCCCTACTGACAGGACCAAGGTTGGAAACCAGTTGTTGTTTGCGTCACTAAACGGCGACAAGGTGATCAGCCGTATATCCGTTGCCTTGTAGAACGCGATGGCTGCCAGCATGAAGAACAACACCTGTACAAAATCAGGGATAGCTGAAAATAAATCCAGAATTCTCTGATAGATATGAACAGCCTTGAACCGATGCAAGAACAACCCAAAACAAATACTGATAAAAACGGCGATCAACAAGCTAAAAAAGAGCAGCAAAAATGAGTTCTCGGCGTAGGGGAGAATATCTCCCGCAATATCACGTTCATTTCTTCCCAAGTAATAGGTTCCCAGCGTACCGCTCGAAATACTGTCCAGCAAATAAGCTGAATTTGACACAAACCTCTCCGGTTGAAAGTAAACCTCTTCCCCTCTGGCTTGCAGTATAAGCGGTGCGCCTGCGACTACAAGTACGAGGAAAAAAATAGCCAAGATTTGTTGCAAGTATTTTAACAATTCGCACACCTCCTGCTAAACCATAAAATACTACAAGTTGTCCTGTACTAGCTATAAATCAAAGAAGATTTTATCATTTTTTATTTTTCTGAAAAATAAAAACCCCCCCTGCCAACGAACAAGGAGAGTTCCGTTCATCACTGAGCAACAACGACTTGGATCTCTAGTTTTCCGATTTCACCCAAATTAAGAGGGACACTTAACGCCTTCCCGTTTACTTTCAAGACCTTGTGATCATCCACAAGCTCAGGAGGCGTAATATCAATCGCTACTCCCTGATTAAATAAAATCGTGCTGGCGTTCCCTGAAATCATGTTGCCTAATTCTGAAATCGCACTTCTCCCCATCTCGTCAATCTCCTGAATGGGGAATCCGCCCATCATTGCGGAAATAATGCGGATCGCGACCTGATTGTGAATTCCAAAAATTACGTCGCCCTTCAGTTGACCTGTCAACCCGATTTTGATCCAGACATGGTCGTCATGCAGTTGTACGTCCTTAATGTCCAGATCACCACGTGTCGGTGCAACATTACACATCTGTTGAATCACAAAAGACGCCGATTCAAGAAACGGATTAAGATACTGAGCTTTCATGTCACACTACTCCTTTCGTGGTGATGTTCGACACATTTAAACCTATTATAGTGTCGGAATTTGGCAGAAACAAGCTTTTTCCTTAAATCTTTCCTTTTATGAATGAGATTCGAGCGGAATTGAACAGCGTAAGCAGTGATTCGTCAAGAAGCTGCACATAAACCATTGTCGCTTTTCTTACATCCAGTACGATTGTTCCGACTTCATGACGGCTTAATTGCCACATGGGGTCTGGTAAACTTGCAAACTCCAGTACCGTATCGCCAAATTCCAAGCACACCTCAATACATCTTTCTTTAGGGTAATCCTGACTTGACTCAAGAAGATGAATTGGTTCAATCCCCAGCTTTTCAATGAGATGCTGCCGATCGAGACGCTCCTCCTGATTTTTTTGGGAAACACTTCTTCTTGGTGAAAGCACCGGGTACTGCTGATGAATATATTCCCGATTAATCCCGTGATAAAACATGTAATCACTCCGTTTTCTACCTAAAGTTAAAAAAGGAATGCTAGCGCGCATTCCCTTTTCTTTGTTCTTCTTCTTTTTTCCCGATTACGTTAGCGATCACTTTGCTTTCTCGGCCTAACAAGTCAGTGACCACTAAGGTGACGTCTTCTTTCCCCAACTTGTCGACGCTTAGTGGGAGACGAAATTCGCCCTGATCATTTACATCGGCCATCAGTGTATGCTCCTTGTAATACACAAACAGCTGCACAGGGATCGTGGAAGTGACTCGTCCTTGGGCCATAATCGTATCACCTACTTCCCCCTCGTAATTGGCTTGGGTAAATCCGACGAGGGGTGGAGGTGTGGTTTTGGCTTGATACTTGATTTGTTTATCCTTATTGTACAGCACAAGCGTTCCTGCCCGAGGCTCGGCGTAAACACGAAGCGGAAGCGACGTCAGGTTGCCGGAATCATCTCTTCCTTCAATTAATAATTTGTTATCTCCCTGCCGTAAGGAGACAAGGTGAGTGAAGCTTTTGCTTGACGGAAGCTCCAACTGCTCTTCTTCCCAGTTGGACAACATTTCACCATTCACCCGAATGCTTCCTTTATAATTCTTGTCCTTGTAGCTGATACGGATTGGCAGAACCATTTTATTCGTACCAGAGTCTACCAACACCGACTCTGTTCCATCGTTTTGCAATAGAACCTCTGGTGGCGTGGCATCAATCAGGATTCGTTGAGTAAACTGACGGTTGTTTCCGTACACGTCCGTCGCGCTGTACGTAACATAATTCAGTCCTTCCGGCAAAGTAAGCACGGTTTGAAAGCTGCCGTCTTCCGCTATCGGTATCGGGTGCCCAGCTATAGACAGCTTCACGCGATCCAGCATATCCTCCCCTGTGATTTTGCCTTGAATTGGCACATGCGGTTCCTTTCTTACCACGACTGCCTCATAAATATTGTTGGGAAAAGTAATCGCTGGAGGCGTCCGATCACCTTGTCCACGCACGTGTTTAATCGTGATATTTCCAGCGTAATCGTATGCGACCAAGGTGATTTTCTTCTGAGCTTGGGTAACCATTGAAGTTCGCTGGGTAGCAGAATAGGGTCCGCCTATTTTTTTACCGTCCGCATACAGGACGAATCCTTGAACGTCCTTGTCCCTGGTGTCCCAGCTTAATCGATTGCCACTGATGGAGGCTGTAAGCGACGGAGCTTTGGTATCCACATAGATCGGCAACGAGATAGATTGCCAGTTTGCGCGGTGACCATCATTCTTGGCACGGATGAAGAATTGGTAAGCACCATCTTGAACCGTTACATATTCACCCTTTTCGGCATCATAACGTTGTCCATCCCAGCTCCACTCTTTTTTCTCCGTGTAATAATAAGGGACACCCAGTTTGGATTGATCAAATTTCGAAACCTTCACATCATGAACCAGTGACCGCACAAGCTTGCCATTGGAGTCGAGGATATCAATGGAGATTTGACGCGCATTTCGTAAAAAGGTAATGGACGGTGCCGCTATGTCATAATGCCCGTCCTGATTGGGGGAGAAAGCGATATGCGTCGGATCGATTTGGACAATGCCGTTCTCATCCACACCGGTTACCCCTAGATAATCCCGATATTTCCACTTGTCGTTTTCCTTGTCCCGATACCAGGTGGTTTTGACACCCGTGCGCTTCTCTTGGCTATTCTTGTCCCACATCGGAGGATCAATGATACGAGGCTCTTCCCAATCCCCGAAAAAGGCAAAATAGGGTACATGAAGCTGCGGCACATTCTCCTGATCGGGTGTAAAGTTGATAAAGCCTTCCGCAAAGATGTTTTTCTCCGTTTCTTTTGGGATAAAGAGCGTCACCTTCACTTCCTGGCGCTGTCCAGGCGCAACCGTTACTTTATTGGTCGAAAAGCTGACCGCTGCCCCTTGAATCGCTGCCTCCTGCATAAGGTTTACGCCCGCTTTTTTCAGATCAGTAAGTACCCCGTACGGATCGTTAAGCGTATACGTGATCGGTTTCTTGCCAAACTTGTTTTCAATAAAAAGCGAAAAGGTTGTGGATGTCCCTACTTCTCCCAAGGCGACACCCGCTTTTCCTTTGCGGTCGGTGATGACCACAGGTGATTGAATCGCTTTGGCGAGCTTCAACATCCCTGCTCCCTGGACACGCACAGAATACGGATACTCCTTGTCGCTTGGAAGCTGCTTGGCTTTATCATTCGATGAAGGGCTTTCACGTGGATCCATAATGGGTTCTGCCGTATTCATCGCAACAGCTTTCAGCGTTTCTACCAAAGCGCGTCCCTGTAGAGTGGGGGCTTTTTTCTTGTACGCCTCTTTTAATAAAGCCATTCCGCCTGCCACGTGGGGGGTTGCCATCGAGGTTCCGCTTTTGACCGCGTAATCATCCTGTAACACCGTTGAGAGAATTCCTCCGCCTGGTGCGGTTATTTCCGGTTTGAATTGCAAATCTGGCGTTGGACCCCATGAAGTGAACAGCGAGATTGTACCGCCATTCGGATAGGGAAGACTGTTCTGAGCGTACTCACCATCAAATTTGATCTTAAGCTTTTTTCCTTTCTTCAAAATAGCCGCCATCGCTTCTCCTGGCTGCTTCAATATCGATACAGCTGGGATTCCCTTCGTTTCATTCGCGCTCATGATTATCGGACCTGTCTGATTGTTATAGACGATGACACCTGACGCTTCCGCCTCCTTGGCAAACATCAGCTTCTCCTCAAAGGAGATATCCCCCCGCTCAACCAAAACAATTTTTCCTTTGACGGAGATGTTGTAATCCTCCTTCTTGCCTTTGCCGACAAATACCACTTCATGTTCCTCCGGCAGGGACTGTGTGGGCTTCAAAGGATCACCAGTGGTAGGGCGTCCTACAAGATAAACGACACGATCCAGATTCACCGCCCCGAATACTTTGAAGCTGACCCCTGCGAGAACGGTTGCGTTAGCAGAAGCTACGGACAAGGCATCAGGAGCAATTCCTGGAGAACCGATCATGGCATAGTCCGGGTTCTCCGCTCGCACCTTGTCGCTTCCGAAGTATGCGTCATTACCAGCCGCAGCCACCACAACCACGCCATGGTCTACCGCCTTTTTGATCGCAAACTGTTCCACACTTGTCTCATCGACATATCCGGCAGAGGAGCCCAAGCTTAGATTGATGACATCGGCATTCTTGGAGATGGAGTCGTTTATCGCAAATAATATGGACTCACTTAATCCAGAGACCTCTCCTTGGTAATTGCTAAATACTTTTTGGCTAAGCAGCTGGGCTTCAGGAGCGACTCCTTTGAGCTTGCCATTCGCCGCTACGATTCCCGCCACATGCATGCCATGCTGAGAGTCTCCGACGTCTACGGTTTGTTGGTTGCGGTCGGCCCAGTTGTAGCCGGTAATCACTTTGTTGGGGGTCCCTGTTTTTTGCATGGCTAGCCGTTTATCCTTTGGTGCCGCCATGTCCGGATGTTTGGGATTCACGCCAGTATCGATGATGGAAACAAGCATTCCTTCTCCTTTTACACCAGCTGTTTCCCATGCCTTACGGGCCTCAATCATATCCAATGTTGTAGATGAGGCATGCTGCACTTCTTCTCCCTGGATAACAGGCCCAAGCGTATCCCACTCGTCTGACTGAGACGGCTGATTTCCTCGGGAGTGCTCAGGAACGACTTGTCTAGGCATCGTCTCATACAAATCAGAAATGACTTGCTTACGAAGCGCATCATCGGGATTTGCTTTTGCCGTCACATGATTGATTACTTCAACTGAATTGAGTGTGGATACTGTACGATTTGAGTATAGAACGAGGGATAAGATCAGACAAAAGAGAACCAATTTTTTCATTCCTGCCTCCTGCGACTCTTCATGTCAACAGTTTTCCATGGAAAGGGAGGAGGTATACAGGAGGGGAGAAAAGAGTTCGTCCCGTTTAGCTCTGTGGAAGTTCGCAAGGAGGCTGCAGTGACGAACTCTTTTCCCCGGCGGACTTACGCGGGCGGAAGTAACCTAAAGTACATTACTTTCGTAAAACACTTTAGGTTTTGAAAAATTTCCAAGCCTAGAATAAGCACTTGGGCTTGTTACTTATTAAGAAAGAACAGTGAATCTCAGTATATACACAAAAATTTGAAACGTTTTACTGCCCAGCTTTCTCTAATAAGGGAAAAAAGGAGGTGTAATCGAATGAATTCAACTTTGGATCTAGTCGCTCGCGCCAAGAAGGGCGATTCAGATGCTTTTCAAAGTCTCATTCATGAAGAAAAAGAAAAATTGTACAAGATGGCCTTTGTGTACATGCGGAATGAAGAAGACTCGCTGGAGGTCTTTCAAGAGACGGTCTATAAAGCCTTTGTGTCTATCTCCACACTTCAGGAGAATCACTATTTTTCTTCGTGGCTCGTGCGAATTCTCATTAATACAGCGATTGCCCATATCAAAAAGAAACGAAAAGTAGTTCCGATGAGTCATGAAATACTTGAAGGCGTTGGAAGTACCAGCCATTTGAAGCTTGAAGAACAGATTGACCTTCTTCAAGCCATGGAGGAGCTTGAGGAAAAATATAAAACAGTTTTGCTTTTGCGTTACTATAAAGATTTTACGATCAAGCAGATCTCAACGTTTTTAAACTGTCCTGAAGGAACCGTAAAAACCAATCTTCACCGTGGGTTATTACTTTTAAAAACAAAACTAAAGGGGGCTTATGACGATGAGAGAAAAAGTTCGTTTGTTTAAACAAGAAATTGATGATATCCAAGTCCCAGTTGATAAGCTTGACGCCATTATTTCGCAAACCATTAAGGAGGCTACTATGAAAAAAAATCAACCGAAACGAAAAAAAATTCTGTATGGAACTGGCGCAGCCGTTGTTGCTTTTGGCCTGTTCCTTAGCTCGGCTGCCGTGTCACCAGCTATGGCAAGCATTGTCTCTAAAATTCCAGTAGTAGGTTCGATATTTAGTCAATTCGGGGATGTCGGGTTGAAGGAAGTTAGCAAGCAAGGTTTAACCACTGTAGTTGGCCAGCCACAGGTCGTGGGAGGCACCGCCCTTACCATTGATGAAGTATTCTGTGATGGAACACGATTCTCTATCGGCTACTCGATAAAAGCAGATAAGGCAGTTGGAGAGCTTTATTTAAATCCAACTCTCTCAATCAATGGTGAGACGATTGGATTCGCTGGAAGCTCTAAAGAAGACCAAATAACCCCGACCTATCGAACTGGTATTTTAGAAGTCACTCCTCCTGCTAATCTGCCTAAAGATTTTCAACTTGGTTTAACCTTCCAAGCTGAGAACGGCAATAAGTGGAACTTCAATCTCCCTGTAAAACTTAACAATGACGTGAAGCTCGTTCCCATTGATTATAAGCGGCAGGGAGAAGCCTTTGACCTTACCGTTTCGGATTTAAAAGTAGGTCCAGCGGGCATCCTGCTCAATTTTAATACAGTATCCAAAGACACTGATTATAATTCCAGTTATTTGGAATTTAAAGCGGTTGATGCAGCGACAGGCAAAGAAATTGGTTCTCATTCAGGCGGTAGATCGGGTCAAATCATCGATGGAAAAGCATATCTGACAGGCAGCTTCCGTTTCGATCCGGTTGATAAGCAAGTGAAAAAGTTGAAAATCACTCCTTATATGTCCTTCCCTACGAATGGTGGCGGGGTCGAGTTTGATCAAAATGGGAAAGAAAAAGAAATCAAATTTAAGCCAGTGCAAGGAAAAGAGATTAAATTTGACAGCTTCACCGTTACCCTTCCTTAAATTTAAGCAAACAGCTCCAATAATCATAAAAACCCAGTCTACCTAGTTGGTGGACTGGGTTTTATTTAACAAAAAAAAACCTGAGCCGAAGCCCGGGTTCTTTTGAAGCTGCAATTCTTAGGAGAAGAAGAAAGATTTGATTGCGTGTCTGGTTGTCTCTTTGTTCATGTGCGCAATCGAAGTAGTCAATGGAATACCTTTCGGGCAAGAACGCACACAGTTTTGAGAGTTACCGCAATCGCCGATACCGCCATCAGCCATCAACGCTTCCAAGCGCTCATGTTTGTTCATTTGACCAGTTGGATGTTCGTTGAACAAACGAACTTGAGAGATTGCGAACGGACCGATAAACGCGGATTTCTCGTTGACGTTAGGGCACGCTTCCAAGCATACGCCGCAAGTCATACATTTGGACAATTCATATGCCCATTGACGTTCTACCTCTGGCATACGTGGTCCAGGACCCAAATCGTACGTACCATCGATTGGAATCCAAGCTTTAACACGTTTTAAAGCATCAAACATACGGTTACGGTTAATGGACAAGTCACGCATAACCGGGAAGGTGCTCATTGGCGCAATGCGAATTGGTTGTTCCAGCTTGTCGATCAAGGAGCTGCATGCTTGACGCGGCTTGCCGTTGATTACCATGGAACAAGCTCCGCACACCTCTTCCAAGCAGTTGGATTCCCAAACTACTGGTTTGGTTTTTTGGCCTTGCGAGTTCTGTGGGTTACGTTGAATCTCCATCAATGCGGAGATGACGTTCATATTTGGACGATATGGGATTTTGAATTCTTCTTGATAAGGTGCACTCTCAGGACTATCTTGGCGAGTAATGATCAGATGGACTAACTTATCAGCCATGATTAATGTCCTCCCTTTTTATCAGATGAGTAGTCGCGTTTACGTGGAGGAATCAAGGAAATGTCTACATCCTCATAGTAAATGTCAGGTGCAAGAGTGTTAGGGTTGAACTTCGCCATAGTTGTTTTCAGGAATTGCTCATCGTTACGCTCAGGGAAATCTGGTTTGTAATGGGCACCACGGCTCTCGTTACGGTTCAAAGCACCCAATGTGATGACACGAGAAAGCGCAAGCATGTTCCACAGGTGACGAGTGAAGGAAGCGCCAGAGTTGCTCCAACGTTGCGTATCGTTGATGTTGATGCGCTTGTAGCGATCCATCAGCTCTTGAATTTTCTCGTCTGTTTTCTTCAGGCGATCGTTGAAACGAACAACCGTTACGTTATCGGTCATCCATTCACCCAATTCACGGTGAATGACGTAAGCATTCTCAGTGCCATCCATTTTCAGGATGTTGTCATATTTATCTTGTTCTTTTTGGGTGTGGCTGTCATATAGTGTGCTAGCAATATCACTGGAGTGTTTATCCAAGCTATTGATATAGTTGATCGCATTAGGACCTGCTACCATACCGCCGTAGATTGCGGACAAGAGGGAGTTTGCTCCCAGACGGTTCGCACCGTGTTGAGAGTAGTCGCACTCACCTGCAGCAAACAATCCAGGGATGTTGGTCATTTGGTTATAGTCAACCCACATTCCGCCCATGGAATAGTGAACGGCTGGGAAGATTTTCATTGGAACTTTGCGTGGATCTTCACCGACGAATTTTTCATAAATCTCGATGATACCGCCAAGTTTAACATCCAATTCTTTCGGGTCTTTGTGAGAGAGGTCAAGGTATACCATGTTCTCTCCGTTGATTCCCAATTTCATATCTACGCACACGTGGAAAATCTCACGGGTCGCGATGTCACGCGGTACAAGGTTTCCGTAAGCAGGGTATTTATCTTCAAGGAAGTACCAAGGTTTACCGTCACGATACGTCCATACACGTCCACCTTCACCGCGAGCAGATTCGGACATGAGGCGAAGCTTGTCATCCCCTGGAATCGCAGTTGGGTGAATCTGAATGAACTCACCGTTTGCGTAAATAACGCCTTGTTGGTATGCGGTAGAAGCTGCAGTACCTGTGTTGATGATGGAGTTGGTGGATTTACCGAAGATAATTCCAGGTCCACCCGTTGCCAAGATGACAGCGTCGGAAGCAAAAGATTTGATTTCACTTGTACGCATGTTTTGTGCGGTAATCCCACGGCACACGCCAGCGTCATCCAAAACTGCCCCTAAGAAATCCCAATATTCGTATTTGGTAACCAAGCCCTCCGATTCGTAACGGCGAACTTGCTCGTCCAAAGCGTACAACAATTGTTGACCGGTTGTAGCGCCTGCGAATGCTGTACGGTGGTGCTTGGTTCCCCCGAAACGACGGAAGTCCAAAAGACCTTCAGAAGTACGGTTGAACATGACGCCCATACGGTCCAGCATGTAGATGATCCCTGGAGCCGCTTCACACATTGCTTTAACAGGCGGTTGGTTCGCGAGGAAGTCTCCTCCGTAAATGGTGTCATCAAAGTGCTCCCAAGTGGAATCCCCTTCCCCTTTGGTGTTAACCGCACCATTGATGCCCCCCTGAGCACAAACCGAGTGAGAACGTTTCACTGGTACGAGGGAGAATAATTCTACTGGAACACCTTTTTCTGCCGCCTTGATGGTAGCCATTAAACCAGCCAAACCACCGCCGACGATTATAAGTTTGCCTTTGGCCATGATTGCTTCCCCCTATTCCTATTAAACGAATGCCGACAACGCGCGCAATCCGATGAAAGAAACGACAACGAACACACCTACAGTGAAGTATGCTGCAATTCGCTGCGAACGCGGTCCAACAGTAATTCCCCAGTGAACGAGGAAGGACCAAATACCATTAGAGAAGTGGAAAACCGCAGCCACGATACCCACTCCATAGAAGATTCTCATCGCTGGATTCGCTAAAATATCATGCATCATGTCAAAGCTTACTTGAGCACCAAGAGCTTTTTGAATTCTGGTTTCCCATACGTGCCAGGAAATATAAATAAGTGTAATTACACCTGTAATCCGTTGCCACATGAACATATGGTTGCGGAAATAGCCATAATTGTTTACGTTATGCTTCGCTTGGAAGGCAATGTACAAGCCATAAACCGCATGGAAGAAGATTGGCAGATAGATCAGAGCAAATTCGAGAACAAGAATAAATGGAACCTTGTCGATATTACCTATTACTTCGTTGTAAGCTGCTGCACCTTTAGTTGCCTGGTAGTTTGCCACTAAGTGAAACACCAAGAACAAACCAATCGGTAGTAAACCTAGTAAAGAATGAAGCCTGTGATGTACAAATTGCCGGCTATTAGCCATGCATGGGTCCCCCCTCAGTGAACTATAGTCTTTGTAAATCCTATACTCTCTCTTTCTCCTCGCAATCCTGTCCCAAAATTAATTGGGTTGACACGTCCTTTCACATGTTTGTCACAAGCAACGAATCGAGTGCACCTCCATTATAAAGGTAGGCGCTTACAAATGAGTTGCTTGTTAATATTATGTAAAATTGTGTCGGATTACGGAAAAAAGATTGTCCAATATGTGACCAAAACTATTGTACTCCTGTACCCTGAGAGCGTCAAGCCAATGGATAGACTAAATCCATCGATAGAATCATATTAGTTGCAAAACAAAAAACCCTCCTATACACCTGTTATGACAGGCTTTTATAGGGGGGATCTCATTCTATCTAGAAAGATTTTTCTCTTTTTTATATGAATATTGTCATCAGATTCTCAAAATTCTCATAGATTGGAATATGAAAACTAGTAAATCAACTCTATGAGCAAAGGAGAAATCATCATGCGCATAGTCGATCCGCTCTACACATTATTTTCTGGACAAACAATGTCTCATTTGGAGCAAATGAATATGCCGTACCTAGGTTTCCATATGTTGAGAGATTGCTTGACACGCAAACTTTTAGGCGAGAGCGAAGGCCCCATTCTG
Source organism: Brevibacillus ginsengisoli (assembly GCF_050113715.1). NCBI lineage: Bacteria > Bacillati > Bacillota > Bacilli > Caryophanales > Paenibacillaceae > Brevibacillus > Brevibacillus ginsengisoli. The sequence continues at coordinate 373,854 of NZ_JBNJQR010000001.1, read as the reverse complement.
TACTGGTTAGGAAAAGATGTGGGATCGCAAATTTCGATAAAAAATGCGGATGACCTGATCCTGCCGTTCATTCGTCTCGGCTTGGGGAAGCTAGAGCTCCTTGAAGAGACCGAGCATTCCTTTCGTTACTCGTTGACACACTCCGTATTTTCTCATATTGAAGTAGACAGACTGACCTCTTCGTTAATGCTGGAGTGCGGGATCATCGCAGGTGCAATTAGCCAATGGTTACAAAAAGAATTGGAAGGCCATCTGGAAGTCGTCAAGTCAGAGGATTCTAAACAATCGGAAGTCCTGATCACGATCTTACTTTCTTGACGTACGGTGTGACAATCCGCCCCATACGAGAAAACTCCACCAAAAAAGCGTCATGCCCGAATTTGGATTCAAGTGTATGAAATTCAACTTCCACACCATTCTGGCGCATCAGATTGGCCATTTCCTTTTGATGCTCTAGCGGGTACAAGAGATCATCGGTAATCCCGATCATAAGTACCGTAGCTCGAATACGGGAGATGGCATGCTCTGCACCGCCACGTCCTCTGCCGATATCGTGAGAGTCCATTGCCCGCAGCAGGGCGAGATAGGAATTGGCGTCAAAACGTTCGACCAACTTCTCCCCTTGATAGCGCAAATAGCTTTCGATTTGGAAGGTAATATCCAACGCGTGATTCTCTGATTCTTGCTTGAAGCTGCGCCCGAAGCGCTCTTCAAATAATTCAGCCGTCCGATAGGTTATCATCCCAAGCATCCTGGCAACCGCAAGGCCCTTAGATGGCCCTGCGCCCGGGTAATAGTCTCCGCCGTTCCATTCGGGATCGTTCTTGATCGCCTGCCTGCCGACATCATTATAGGCGATGGCAATAGCCGAGAGACGGGAACAAGTAGCGATGGGGATGACCAGATTCATCATCTCCGGGAATTCAACTGCCCATTCGTACACCTGCATTCCACCCATGGAGCCACCCATTACCGCATACAGATGGTGAACACCGAGCTCACTCAGTAAACATCGTTGCGCTCGCACCATGTCGCGGATCGTGACCATCGGGAAGCTGGAACCATACGGGCGATTCGTCTCAGGATTCAAGCTGGCTGGCCCCGTAGAGCCGTAGCATCCACCGAGAACATTGCTGCAAATGACGAAGTATTCGTTTGTATCAATCGGCATGTCGGGCCCTATAAGTCCTTCCCACCAGCCTGGACGACTCCCGTCACCTACAGCATATACGTCTCCCGTTAGAGCGTGGCAAACTAGAATCGCGTTATCACGGTTGGGATCATAGGTACCATACGTCTGATAGCCGATCTCCACTTGCTTAAGGACTTCCCCCGATTCCAGCTGCAAATCTCCAATGAATGCTTTTTGCACAACGCTTTCCCCCTTACTATCCGACGAAAAGAATTCGTCCCTCACCTCTCTAGCGGGCTTACGCAAATGGTAAAAACCCCTCTTCGAAGAGAAGAGGGGTTGATTTCTGAATAGACAGATACCCGCTCTTATCTTCCAAACGCGTCCATTGCAGTTCTTCTGCGTCGCGCGTCTGCTGGATTTAGCACCTCTCCGCTACTGCGGGGTTGCCGGGCTTCATCGGGCCAGTCCCTCCACCACTCTCGATAAGAGAATCCATATTATTTCATTCATCATACGATTTGGAAGAGGAAAGTGTCAATATCTAACACGAGCTTCTTCCAGTCTTCTTTGTGTGTGTTCTCTTACATTCCGTGTACCACAGCAGCTTCTTCCACATCCAGGCCAAAGGCTGTGTGCAATGTGGTCACCGCAAGCCCAGTGAACTCTGCTGGGATGACGCAGGAGATTTTGATATCTGAAGTGGAGACCATTTTAATCGAAATCTGTTGCTCCGCCAGCTGTCTGAACATCTCCGCTGCCACACCTGGATTGGTCACCATGCCCGCGCCTACAATCGAGACTTTGGTTAATCCCTGTTCGTATTCAACCGAATCAAACCCTAGTTCGGCTGATTTCTGATTTAATACCTCCAGCGCATGCGTCAGATCATCCGCTGAGACTGTAAAGGAAATATTGGTTTCAGCCGCATCATACGAGCTTTGAATAATGATATCGACATTCACTTGAGCACAAGCCAATGTGTTGAATAAAAGGGATAATGTTCCTACTTTGGCCGGCATGCCGACAACCGTAATCTTGGCAACGTCCTCGTCATGCGCAACACCGCTTACCACTCTTCCTGTTTCCATTGACGAACCCTCCTCCACATAAGTACCCTCTTCATTCGTAAAGCTAGAACGTACGACTAAACGCACTTTATATTTTTTCGCTGTCTCCACGGAGCGTGGATGAAGCACGCCTGCACCGAGATTTGCCAGCTCCAGCATTTCATCATAGGAGATACTGTCCAGCTTTTGAGCTGATTTAACAACTCTTGGGTCAGCTGTAAATACACCAGACACATCCGTAAAAATCTCGCACTTATTCGCTTCCAGACTGGCAGCCAGCGCGACAGCCGTCGTGTCGGATCCACCTCGACCTAATGTCGTTATCTCTCCTGCTTCCGTAATTCCTTGAAACCCGGCCACGATCACGATGCGCCCTTGGCTAATCGCCTCTCGAATTCGCTGATTATCAATGTCTTGGATACGGGCTTTGGAGTGTACGGAATCTGTCATAATCCCCGCCTGCCATCCGGTCATCGAAACCGCCGCATGACCTTTGCTCTCCAATGCCATCGCGAGCAGCGCGATCGATACCTGTTCACCCGTTGTCAGCAGCATGTCCAGCTCACGGGCCGGTGGCTGTTCACTGATTTGTTTCGCCATGTCAACCAACACATCGGTGGATTTGCCCATCGCGGACACAACAACTACGACGTCATTTCCTTGCTCTTTCGTCTCAATAATCCGGTCTGCTACCCGCATAATCCGTTCAATCGTTCCAACTGAGGTTCCTCCGTATTTTTGCACGATCAATCCCATCTGGTTTCTCTCCCCTATCGAATAATCACTGATCCTATCCTGATACCATAACTTCCACGTAAGCTTATTTATTATTCACGCAATATTTTCGGTTGATGACCTAAACAAAAAAGGCAACAACAAGGTTAGACCTGTCGTTGCCCTACTTATGGACATACCAGTGCCTCCCTCCCTTGGACACGTCGGCGAACAACTCCGCATTATTCACAACACGTGAATACACGAAGTCCTTCATCCTCTGTGAGATAGCTCTCCAACGTTGTATTAGGATTTGATACAGCGTTGACAGTTCTGTGCTTCTTCAACACAGACCCAGCACAACAAGCATCGGGCCGCCTGTTGCACTTCGGCGAATTCCCCTTTCCCACACCCTGCTAATGCCCGCATCTTCGGGGGGTACTCTTGGTTTTCGCGCCTCTACCTCACTCCAGTTATGGGAAGTGAGGTTACTTATTTAATTGTTTTGGATTATAGCATGCGTTTGTGGCATGTTCAACCTCTATTTTTGCAAAAAACATCTCAACGTTTTTCATTAAAGTCGAGATGACCGCATGGCGGACACCTAAAACGGTCATGACTGTTTTAGGTGTCCAGCTTGCGCAGCTTCTCGATGATCTCTCGCGCCAGCTTGTCACCTATACCGATTTGCCGGAAATCCTCTACGCTTGCCTCACGCATTTTGGTGAGTGAACCAAAATGTTTGAACAAGAGCTTGCGTCGCTTCTCGCCAATTCCCGGAATCTCATCCAATTGGGAGCTCAGCATTGTTTTTCCGCGCGACTGGCGATGGAAGGTAATCGCAAAGCGGTGAACCTCGTCTTGTATCCGCTGTAACAAGTAGAATTCGTAACTGTCCCTCTTTAAATCAACGGGCTCTGGTGGGTCTCCAAACAACAGCTGTGCCGTTTTATGCTTCTCGTCCTTCGCCAAACCACAGACGGGTATATAAAGTCCAAGTTCATTCTCGAGCACGTCCATCGCCGCCGATATTTGTCCTTTTCCGCCATCAATGACAATCAGGTCAGGAAGCGGTTGATTTTCTTTTAGCAAGCGGGTGTAGCGCCTGCGCACGACCTCCCGCATAGAGCCGTAATCGTCGGGGCCCTCAACGGTTTTTATTTTGAACTTGCGGTATTCCTTCTTATCCGGGCGACCGTCAGTAAAGACAACCATCGCGGATACCGGCTCAGCTCCTTGAATATTGGAGTTGTCAAACGCCTCAATCCGCTTGGCTACCCCTATTCCTAGAACGTGCCCAAGGTTGTGTACCGCCTGAATAGTTCGCGCCTCATCTTTGGACATTAAAGCGAATTTCTCCTGCAAAGCGATGCGCGCATTCTCGTCGGCCATCTTCACCAGCTCGTGCTTTTTCCCTCGCTTAGGAGTCAGTACCTTGACATTCAGCCACTCTGACAGCAGTTCAGCCTCACTTCGTTCCGGCAAAAGAATTTCTCTTGGCAATGCCTGCTGTTTATCGTAATAAAACTGGGTAACAAACGACATGAAATCTTCTGTCTCATCCCCATAGTATGGGTACATCGTGGTTTCCCGCTGGATCATTTTTCCTTGGCGCATGTAGAAGACCTGAATGCACATCCAGCCCTTCTCCACAGCAAAGCCAAAAATATCCCGATCCACCGTATCCGTAAAGGTCACCTTCTGCTTCTCCATAACCGCCTCAATATTGCGAATCTGGTCTCGCAGCTCCTTCGCCCGCTCGAATTCCATCTCTTCCGCTGCTTGGTGCATGCGCTCGGTCAGCTCTTTTTTCATCTCTTCATGCCCGCCGTCAAGAAACTTGGCGATTGCCTCGACGATTCGCTCGTTCTGTGCCGCGTCCACTTCATATACGCAGGGAGCAAGACACTGACTTAGATGGTAGTACAAACAAACCTGCTTCGGCATCGTCTGGCATTTTCTTAACGGGTAGAGTCGATCTAACAGCTTCTTCACTTCTTGAGCGGCTCCGGCATTCGGATAAGGACCAAAATACTTGGCTTTATCCTTCAGCACTTTGCGTGTGATCTCTAGTCGTGGATGAGCTTCGTTAGTGATTTTAATGTAAGGATACGTCTTGTCATCCTTCAGCAAGACGTTATATCTCGGATTGTATTGTTTGATTAAATTACACTCCAGAAGCAGAGCTTCAATGGGGGAGGAAACGACGATGTATTCAAAATCAGTAATTTCACTGACCAACAGCTGCGTCTTGCCGTCATGACTGCCTGTGAAATAGGAGCGAACGCGATTTTTCAATACTTTGGCCTTGCCGACGTATATGATTTCACCATTCGCGTTCTTCATCAGGTAGCAGCCTGGTTTATCCGGCAGAACCGCTAATTTGTCTTTGATCGTCTTCATCCTGGTCCCTCCTCTCATTTCAGATGAACAGTTTCAACCTCTTTATCGTAGCACAAACGTTCCCGTCGAAACCACTGTAAAGCAATTCGACTTTTCAACAATATAAAAAACAGCCCCGCCATATGGCAAGGCTGCTCAACACTATCTCTTACAGATGTTTGTTAATAGTAGAAAGAAGTGCTTCTTTTGGTTGGAAACCAACGATTTTGTCTACTGGTTGACCATCTTTGAACAACAACAAAGTTGGGATGGACATGATACCAAAACGTCCAGCAGAATCTGGGTTATCGTCAACGTTTACTTTCACGATTTTTAATTTGTTACCGATTTCAGAATCGATTTGTTCAAGGACTGGAGCAATCATCTTGCAAGGACCGCACCAAGGAGCCCAGAAATCAACAAGAACGGTTCCTCCGCCTTGCTCTACTTCTTGAGCAAAATTTTGATCCGTTGTATTAAGAATAGCCATGTAGGAATCCTCCCTCATTTTTCACATAAAAACTTCCACCGTGTTAAAGTATACCATTCAATATTAGAATTGACCACGTCAGTTGACACTTTATCTGCTTTACCTATTTTGTCCCGTTACCTTGCTTTTATCAAGCCAATTCTTATCTGTCCTTTAGGAAATTAGGCATTCAATTCACTCGAAAGAAAGGGGCTTCTCACCCAGTACGATTTCGTTTTGCCCTTTGAATTGACCCGCTCAATGTACATATCTTCTTGATCTTTGTGATATAGATGGATGATTTCGTTGTTCGTCTGTATCCGCAGATGCTTTTCACCGTTTGGAAGTTCGCTGGACGGGACCTTTTGAATGAAGATATCTCTGTTAAACTGTTGAATAATCTCGTCCTTTTTCGGGGCAGAGTAAGGCTGAATCGATTCCCCTGCGACAAGGTCGACAGCTTGTACTTCTTCAAGTTTCAGTTCCCGATGAATAGCCACCTTCTTAGCCATCCAAATCAGCACAAAACTGGGCAATGAAAACGCTACAATGAGCAACATACCAATACTATGAGATAGCCAGTTCACCATCGTTTCAGACATGCTATGCACCTTTTTCTATCGAATTTTTACCATATTTATAATAATAATGGTAAAAACATTCAATTTCAAACAGATAATCTACGACTTACTTTAACCAACTTAAAATAAAAAAAGCCGAGGATATTCTCCTCGACTTCATTTCAATAGCGGGTGGATTACACCAATACTTTTTTGAATTCTGCTGTTAAAAGTGGAACGACCTCGAACAAGTCTCCCACGATCCCATAGTCAGCCACTTGGAAAATTGGCGCTTCTGGGTCTTTGTTGATGGCGACGATTACTTTGGAATTGGACATCCCAGCCAAATGCTGGATCGCTCCGGAGATCCCGCATGCGATGTACAGGTCAGGCGTAACCACTTTACCGGTTTGACCGATTTGCAACGCGTAGTCGCAGAAGCCGGCGTCGCAAGCTCCGCGGGAAGCTCCTACTGCCGCGCCCAACACTTCAGCCAACTCATCCAACGGCTTAAAGCCATCCTCGCTCTTCACGCCACGGCCACCGGAGATGATGACTTTAGCTTCAGAGAGGTCTACTTTACCGGAAGTTTTGCGCACTACTTCTTTAACAATGGTACGAAGGTCTTTAATCTCAGCGTTGAATGAAACAGTCTCCGCAGTTTTGGTGCTGTCCGCTTCGCCAACCGGAATGTTGTTCGGACGGATAGTTACGAAGATTTTGCTATCTGTGAAGTTGCGTTTTTGGAACGCTTTTCCTGCATAAATGGGACGAGTGAAAATTCCGCCAGCTTCCACCGCAGTTACGTCAGACACCAAGCCTAAGCCAAGGCGTGCCGCTGCGCGAGGAGCCAAATCGCGGCCAATCGCTGTATGACCCAAAATGATTGCGTCTGGGTTCACATCCGCAACCACTTGCGCTAACGCTTGGGTGAAACCATCTGGTGTGTATTGCGCCAAAGCGTCATTCGCTACGACATACACTTTGGATGCTCCATAGGAAGCGAGTGCGGATACATGTGATTCCCCGCCTGGTCCAAATACGGTTGCAATTACTTCGCCGCCTTCAGCAATAGTTGCCGCTGCCGCAAGTGCTTCAAATGAAACGTTACGAAGTTGACCGTCACGTGCTTCTGCTAGAACGAGTACTTTTTTCATAATGAATCCCCTCTCTCCCTTAGATTACTTTCGCTTCGTTGCGAAGTAAGGATACTAATTCTGCCACTTGGCTTGGCGTATCGCCAGAAAGAACGCGACCTGCTTGTTTTTTCGGAGGCAGGTATTGATCGACAATGGCTGTTTTTGCTTGTACCGCATCAGGAGACAAGCCTAAATCATCAGCGGATAGACGATCCAACGGTTTCTTTTTTGCCTTCATGATACCAGGCAGAGAAGGATAACGAGGCTCATTCAAGCCTTGTTGAGCGCTGATCAATACAGGAAGAGAGGTTTCTACTACTTCCAGGTCACCCTCGATGTCACGCTCTACGCGTACAGAAGAACCGTTCACTTCAAGCTTCACAGCGGTAGATACGTGGTTAATGCCCAATTCTTCAGCCAGACGTGGTCCGCCTTGTCCAGCGCCAGAATCAACAGCCATTTGACCGCCGATAATGATATCGTATCCAACTTTGTTAGCGACGGCTGCAAGTACCTTAGCTGTCGTATATTCATCACCGAAGAGAGCTTCGTCATCTACGAGAACCGCTTTGTCAGCTCCCATAGCAAGCGCTGTGCGAAGCGCGTTTTCTGCGCGATCTGGTCCCACAGAAACAACCGTTACTTCTCCGCCGTGTTCTTCTTTCAATTTAATCGCTTCTTCTACCGCATATTCATCATAAGGATTGATGATGAACTCAACCCCGTCTTCACTGATTTTGCCGTCAGAAATCACGATTTTTTCTTCCGTATCGAACGTCTGTTTCAAAACTACTAGAATGTTCATACGATTTCCTCCTTATCGATCCTTAAATTGGGGTTTGCGTTTTTCTAAAAAGGCATTGACGCCTTCCTTCATATCTTCAGAACGGAATACCTCTCCAAAAAGCTGCGCTTCCTGTTGAAGACCTTCCTCAAATCCTTTATTAAAACCAGCTTGTACGGCACTAAGCGCATAACGAATCGCTACACTGCTTTTGGTAGCGATAGCAGCTGCCAGCTTCTTGGCTTCCTCCAGCAGTTGCTCCAAAGGATACACCGCGTCAGCTAAGCCAATACGAAACGCTTCCTCGCCGCCAATCATTTCTGAGGTCAAAATCATTTTGGTAGCTGTGCCCCGACCGACCAAACGCGGCAAACGCTGTGTACCGCCGTATCCAGGAATCAGTCCCAGATTGAGCTCGGGAAGCCCCAGTTTGGCTTCTTGCGCAACATAACGAATATGGCAAGCCATCGCCAGTTCCAGTCCTCCACCCAAGCATGCGCCGTTAATTGCGGCAATAATTGGTTTTGGGAAAGTTTCCAGACGATTAAAAATCTTTTGGCCAGCTTCAGCCATCTGATGAGCTTGATCATTGGTCAGTGTTGTGAATTCATTAATATCTGCACCCGCGATGAAGAAGCGTCCTTCACCAGTCAATACAATCACTTTTACCTGCGAGTCTTGCTCCAGGTGATCAAGTGCAGCTTGTAAGCCTTCCAACGTTGCTTTGTTTAACGCGTTGGCTGGTGGATGATTAATTGAGAGAACAGCTACTCGTTCCTCAACCGCCAACGACACATTGGAAAATTGCATCTACTTCCCCACTCCCCTCTATTTGGCACGTCCTACCATATGAGCGGTCGCTCAATTCAGGCATAAACTCATTGTATCAAATGAGGAATGCCAAAAAAAGCGTTTTCTTACGCTATTTTTTCATCAAACCGTTTAGGAAGAGGTTATGAATGGGGTCAACGAGAGAAATGAGATCGTACTTGAATTGTTTCATGATCCAAGAAGTAGCCGCTTGATCAATCGTTCCGAAAATCATCACGCGAGCCATCCGTATATCCAGCTCTTCACGGAAGATCCCGTCTTCTATGCCTGAGCGGATGACGTCTTCAATCAGATTGAAGTATCTTTTCAAAATAGCGCCAATCCCTTGATTTACTTCCGGATTGGACTGACGAAGCTCAATCTGCGTGACAATCGCCATCTCTGGATCTTGGGCCATCAAACCCAAGTGAGTCGAGACCAACTCGCGAATTTTCTGATCCGCTGATTCGGCTTGTTGGATACGTTCATGACATGTGTCAATGAATTGCCCCATCTTCTCGTTGAACAGAGAAATCAGTATGTCATCTTTGTTCTCAAAGTAGAGGTAGATCGTACCGTCCGCTACTTTCGCCTCCTTGGCGATACGCGATACCTGGGCATTGTGATACCCATGCTTCGCGATTACGCGTACAGCCGCATCAATGATGGCTTCATATTTTTCCCCCGTCTTCTTAGCCATAACAAACCTCCACATAAGTTTCCAAAAATTCATACTAGAATGAATGACTATTCATTCACTTACAAGTTTAAACCATCAGCTGAATCAGTGTCAATCCCTCTCCGGTGCATAGTCCAAGAGCGTTTGGTAATACTTACATCAGAGCACAAGGAAAGGAGAATTTGCCAATGACTACTACTCAAGACGCCTCGTACAAAGCGGTGCGCTACCTTTACTATTCCGCACTCTTTTGGCTGACCCTTGGCATGTTAGTTGGTTTGACGCTTGCCTTCAAGTACGTATGGCCAGACTTCCTGGTGATAGGTGCTTTACAAAAATATCTGTCATACGGACGGATCCGCCCCATTCATACCAATTGTGTCCTGTATGGCTGGCTTTCCATCGCCCAAGTTGCTGGACTGTTCTATGTCATCCCGAAGTTAACAAGGTCTCCGCTTCAACATCCCCGACTGGCGATGATTGTCGGATATTTATGGAACATCGTTGTCGGTGTTGGTGTCATTACCTTCTCCCTTGGCTACACCACCGCAATTGAATATGCGGAATTTCTCTGGCCGATTGACATTGTTCTCGCTGTACTGTTTATCTGCATCATTTTCATCTGCTATCGAACAATCATCAATCGAAAAGAAAAGCAGTTATACGTCAGTCTGTGGTATTTTATGGGCTCCCTTTTGTGGTTTCCCTTTTTGTACATCATCGGCAATATACCAAACGGATGGATTGGCGGTATCCCCCAAGCTCTGGCCGCATGGTTCTTCGGACACAACGTGATTGGCTTATGGTTTACCACGGTAGGCGTCGGGTTCATCTACTACCTGCTCCCGAAGCTTACCAAGAATCCTTTATATAGTCATAAGCTGTCGTTAATCGGATTCTGGACGATTGCCACCTTCTATGTCTGGAATGGACCCCATCATTTACAAAACGGCCCGATTCCCGCTTGGGTGATGAAGGCAGGCACCATCCCCTCTATCTTGTTGATCATTCCGGTATGGACAGTACTTGCTAATGTATTTGGCACCATGAAAGGCAAATGGCAGGTTGTTGCTGAGAACATATCGCTAAAATTCGTGATTACAGGCTCGATCTTCTATTTGATTACCTGCTTGCAGGGTCCTTTTCAAAGTTTGATGGGCCCAAGCTCCGTGTTGAAATTCACCAACTGGATTGTTGGACATGCCCACATGCCATTGTTTGCAGCGTTTTCTTTTATTAACTTTGCCCTGATCTACTATAGCTTTCCGGACTGGGCTGGACGAGAGATATACAGCCGCAGATTGCAAGAGACTCACTTCTGGTTTTCAATCATTGGCTTTTTGTTGTTTGCCTTTAGCACCTGGACGCAGGGCGTCATGCAAGGATTGGGCTGGGCTGACGGCAAACAGTACGGGATTCAGTTTGTCGAGTTAATGACTGCCCTTCGCCCCTTCTCGATCATCCGGGCTACAGGCGGGATCATGATGTTCATTGGCACCCTGGTTTTTCTTTACAACATTTACCGTTCCGCGAAAGACGGCAAGATTGTGGTCACCTCCGGCCAAAAAACAGCGTGAGCGTTGTTTGGATTTCGAATAGAAAGGAGCAATTCGTTTGGCACAAAAGGAGACGAACATCGCCCCCTTTGTCGTTGGTTCCCTCGTTATTTTTTTCATGGGGACGCTCGCTACCGTGTACCTGCCGTTCTACGATCCATCCATGAGCCAACCGAACGCGACGGCGATGAGCCGCAACTACAGTCCGGATTCTGCCGAGTATCGCGGCCGTCAAATCTATATCCGGGAAGGCTGTCACACCTGCCATACCCAGTACGTCCGAGCGGTAAAGGCGGACACCTCTTTGGGACCGGTATCAATCCCCCAAGATTATTACTACGATTCTCCCGTCATGCAAGGGACGGTTCGGACAGGCGGAGATTTGATGTGGGTAGGGAAAAGGACGAGTCCGGAATGGCATCGCAAGCATCTTGATAACCCGCGAAGTGTTCTCCCAGGCAGTATCATGCCCTCCTACAACTATTTAACGGTGAACGAGCGGGAGGATTTAATTGCCTATCTGATGAGTCTCAAACCTGCTCCTTCAACCGCTGGCACCACCTCTTCGCCCACAACGATCGGAAGGTGATCAAGGATGCCGACAGATAAAAACGATCAGAACCAAAAGAAAGACCTGACCAAGCAGAGATACCACGAAGTCTCGGGGATTCGGATGGGCAACGCCAAGGTTCCCAAGTTTCTTATCGCTGTCTACATTGTGCTGGGAATATGGGGGCTTGGATATGCCACGTTTGCTACACCAATCAATGACCGGCTGGAATCAACAGGTCCGGGCGGCAAGAAGAACGCGTCCTATGACGGAGCCCAACTTTTTCAGCAGAACTGTACAGCGTGTCATAACGTAACGCATGAAAAGCTCGTCGGGCCCGGACTTGCTGGGGTCTCCAAACGGTTGACGGATGACCAAATACGCCACACTTTGTTAAACGGACGCGGTCAAATGCCTGCCCTGCCTAATCTGGGATTAGATACAGAGCAAATCAACGCGATCTTTAAGTACCTGAAATCCTTGTAGGAGGTGTGAGCGTAATGAAATCTCACGTTATCGCTACTTTTGATTCACCCGAGAAAGCAGAGCAGGCGTATTATGCCCTCCAAGCCTACGTGAACCGGGAAGACATCTCGATTGTTCACATGTCGGACGACAAAAAAAACTCCAGCGATTTAAGTGCAGACACGATTGCTGACGGGATTGGTTATGGAGCGTTGATCGGCGGTGGATTTGGACTTGCGATTGGGATGACCACCCTTTTAATCCCCGGTATTGGGCCGATTCTTGCTGTCGGACCGATTCTTTCGGCTTTAACGGGTGTGACGGCGGGAGGAATTGTAGGCGGGATCGTTGATTTAGGAATTAACCGCTATACAGCAGAGTCAATGGCTTCCCATGTGGAACGCGGATTAGTAGTCATGACGGTCGGAATCGCCAACCCCGCACTACGAGAAACCATACTTGACATGCTCAACGTGTACGGCGCGATTGATGTACATGATGAGGATGTGGAGATTTCGCGGGATCAGGAGCCTCCCATCTATAGGTAAGAAAAAGGAAGGGTGCACTTAAAGTAGATTAGCGCTACTTGTAAGGCACCCTTATATTTCTTCATGCTATCTTCTTCTCGTAATCGTCCCGCTACTCCCGCTTGAGGTATTGGGTGGTTGAGAACGGCTTGGCGTTGACAGTGAAGATGAAAACGAACTCGGAGATGAGCTTGAAATCGATGAAGATTTCGAAACAGAAGATGAATTTGATGAAGTAGATGAAGTTTTAGAGGTTGAAGATGATGAACCTGTATTGTAATTGCTTTCTTTAGGTGCTGTAGTGTTTGTTTGACCTTTTGGTTGAGATGTACCTCGCTTGGTTATCGATCCGGTTTCTTGTACAGTTGCAGGTGGTTGTTGATCTTGCTTTTTCTCAGAAGTTGATTTGTTTGTCGATGTTGCGGGCTTCGTCTGTGCAGGTTTAACACTTCCCGATTTCGGGCTTACAGTAGCCTTTGGTACAGCTGAATACGTCTGTGTCGGAGCATTTACCTGTGATGGCGTTGGGATACTCGATGAGGTATTGCTTGGAGTAGTGTAGCTTGAGACAGGGCTGCTTACTGGGATCGAAACTGTTGTTGTAACAGTGCTAAAAGTTGTTTGTTCGTTCAATTTGAAGCCATAGTGTATCGACATGAGTATTGCAACGATTAGTAACCATATTCCCAAAAACTTGCGATTAAACATGAAACTCTCCTCATTCCGTTTGCGGTAATTTATCTATATTTTAATCTGGAATATTATACCACATCTCGAACTTGACAAGTGACATTGTGATTACTCCATATACGCACACCCGGAACCTAAATCATTTGATATTCATTTACAAAAAAAGAAGGGTGTTGTGGCCCCCTCCTTTTCTACATGCAAATCTTCTTCCGGTAATCGTACCTTTTTATTTCGTCATACACTCAATTACTGGATAGGAAATGATATTTCGATCACGATACGTCTGATTGATCACATCAGCTTTTGTACTTAAAATTCCATTCTGCAACATCACAGTTTTAAAACCTCTTTCGATTGCGCCATTATGTACGAAGCAAGTCAGCCACATAGTTTATGTATTCACAAGCTCTTTCGACATGAAGCGATTCCTTTTGATCTTGTAAAAAATTTTTTTGCATATCTACAATCAAAAATCCAATTTTCATTTTATCTCACCTCTATATTGTAGTCCGTGAAAAACGGTGCCCATGTGGACACCGATTTTTATTTGTTATACGGTTTGCTGATGATTATCGTTAGGTTCTCCATGGTTCGCCGCTTCTTTCGCCTGCTTCTTGCTCTCTTCCTGCAAATGACGGCGTAGTACTTTGCCCACCATTGTTTTGGGAAGCTCGTCACGGAATTCGTAGAGGCGGGGAACCTTGTAGGCAGCCAAGCGTTTACGGCAGAACTGATTCAAATCTTCTGACGTTACGTCCTGATCTTTTTTCTTCACAATAAACGCTTTAACGGTTTCTCCACGATACGGATCAGGCACGCCAACTACCGCCGCTTCCTGAATCGCCGGATGCTCAAACAGCACTTCCTCAACCTCGCGTGGATAAATATTGTACCCGCCCGCAATGATCATATCTTTCTTGCGATCCACGATGTAGAAGTAGCCATTCTCGTCCATATAGGCCATGTCCCCGGTTAACAGCCAGCCATTCTTGAGCGTTGCCGCCGTATCTTCCGGTCGATTCCAGTATCCTAACATGACTTGCGGACCCTTCACGGCAAGCTCACCCACCTGCCCTTGCGGAAGTTCTTCCCCTGTGCCCGACTCAAGAATCTTGGCGTCTGTATCTGGCCAAGGAAGACCGATACTTCCGTTGATGCGGTGCCCCCATATCGGGTTCGCATGTGTCACCGGCGATGACTCCGTTAAGCCATACCCTTCAACCAATTTACCTCCTGTCAATTCTTCAAATCGCTGTTGCACCTCTACAGGCAAAGGCGCCGATCCGCTTATACAAGCCTCAACCGAGGATAAGTCGTATTTTTTCAGATCTGGATGGTTGATTAAAGCGATATACATCGTGGGAGCGCCGGGGAAAAGTGTTGGTTTCTCCTTGTGGATGGCCTCCAGTATTTGCTTCACGTCAAACCGAGGAATCAAAATGGTTTCGGCAGCAAAGAGAATCCCCAAGGTCATGATCGTGGTCATTCCATACACATGAAAGAACGGCAAGGCTCCGAGAATTTTTTCCTGTCCTCGCTTCGACTTATAAAGAATCGCTCTGCACTGTGTAGCATTAGCAACCAAATTTTTATGTGTGAGCATAACCCCTTTGGCAATACCCGTTGTACCACCTGTGTATTGCAGCAACGCCAGATCCTTCTCGGGATCGATCTGTACCTGTACAGGAGTGGTAACGCTTTCTTTTATCAATTGAATAAAAGATTCCACACCGTTCGTGTATGAAATCTTAGGGATAGGAGCTTGTTTACGTTGGGCGAATGGATACAAAAGTTTCTTAATAAGAGGCAAGTAATCCGAAATGCTCGTGACAATCACTCGAGTAAGTGAAGTTCGGGATTGGATGGCCATCACACGATTGTACAAAACATCTAGGGTGATAATCGTTTCGGCCCCGGAGTCAGCCATCTGATGAACAAGTTCGCGCTCTGTGTACAAAGGATTGGTTTGCACCACTATCGCACCGACAAACAACGCTCCGCTGAAGGCAATCACCGCCTGCGGGCAGTTCGGCAGCATGATGGCAATTCGATCCCCTTTTTTTACACCGCGTTTGATTAACGCATGCGCAAATTGATAAGACATTTCCAAAAGTTCTGAATACGAAATCCGTCGACCCATAAAGTATAGAGCATTCTGATTTGGAAAATCCTTTGCCGCCTGCTCTAAGAAGTGCGTAAGAGGAACACGGGGGTATTCCAATGACGCTGGGATTTCTTTGGGGTAACTGGCGATCCAAGGCTTGGCATTTGACATGTAAATCCCTCCACCTTTGAATTGCTCATTTTCCCGTTCGATACGCATTCATAACCTCTTCCTTTTGTTATTGTATTCGAAATATAAAGAATTTTCCAACAAAAATTTCACAAAAGCCCAACCATCCTCCTCTTGGGCAGAAAAGTTGAGCTTAAGAGTCACGGAGCTAACGCTTGTTTAAATCTCTGATGAATTCTCGTCCGTTCCTTTTCAGTGACCAAGTAATACCACCCGCGAATGCCATGTCTCCAGATGCGCTCGTCTGATCCTTTTAACGTATCGGTCTTGAGGGTGTTGTTTTTAGGATCGTAGTAGGTGACTAACAACGAGGCAATTTCCTGATCCGTTAAATCTGTTTTGACGTGCTGTCCAAGAACATCCATCAGCTTAAACGCTTTGACAAAGGCTTGCACAGAATCCCCTTTGTTAGCGAGCGCACTCAAAATCTCTTGCTGACGGACAATCCGTTCGTAGTCACTGTCATCCGCTCCTTGGTCGCTCTTGCGGTATCTTGCATAATCAAGCGCCTGCTTGCCATTCAGTGTTTGCCGACCGGCTTTCAAATCAATATAGGTATCATCTGTCGGGTCGGTATATTTCATCGTTTTTTTCACATTGACTTCCACGCCACCCAGTTCATCCACAATTTTGCGAAACCCTTCAAAGTCGATCGTCATGTACTTGTCGATTGTTAAATGAAAATAGCTTTCCAATGACTGCTTGACCAGCTTGGGACCGCCAAAGGCCATTGCATGATTCACTTTGTCATACCCTCTGCCTGGGATATTCATGAAGGTGTCGCGAGGGATGGAGAGCAAATAAGCGCGTTGATTCTCGGGGTGAACAGCAGCAAGAATCATCGTATCGGAACGAGCCCGTTCACCGTCTCGACTGTCAATGCCGATCAACAGCAGCGTAAAAGGCTTGAGTGGCGCTGGTTTGCTCAATAGTTCCAGAACGGGCGGCTTTGCAAAGAGGCGGGGAGGATCTGACGGTTGTGTTTGGGATTGTGCTTGGGCACCGTTGGTTAAGGGTTGATACCAATTCCTCGTCATTTGATTAAAGGAGAACATTGTATAAAAGATCGTGCCGACCACTCCAACAAATACGAAAAGAGCAATGACCCGGATAATACGCCGACTGCGATTAGCGGTTTGAGACTTCATTCTGAACAGCCAACCTCCCAAATCAAAAGAAAACCCCATCTTCTTGAATAGGACGATGGGGTTTCACTTCCATTCTTGCCGGAAGCAAGAGGTTTTATTCAGTTTATCGTTCAATGATCATGGTCATTCCCATGCCTCCGCCCACACAGAGCGTTGCCAGTCCGCGCTTCACATCCCGCCGTTGCATCTCATGCAAGAGGGAAACGACAATTCGACTACCGGTCGATCCGACTGGGTGGCCAAGCGCAATTCCACTGCCATTGACATTGGTGATCTCTCTTGGCAGCTCCAACAGCTTCTCTACCGCCAGATATTGTGCGGCAAATGCCTCATTCACTTCAATCAAATCGATATCGGCTAGGGTGAGATTCGCTTTGGCTAGGGCTTTTTGTGTTGAGGGAACAGGACCATAGCCCATCAAGTCAGCTTCCACTCCCGCCCAAGCGTAGGAAACAATTCGAGCCAGCGGGGTTAATCCTAACTGATTCGCTTTGCTCTCTTTCATTAGAAGCACGGCAGAGGCGCCATCATTGAGACCGGATGCATTGCCGGCCGTTACTGTGCCGTTATCACGAAAAGCAGGTCGCAAGGTGGCTAGACTCTCAAGGGTCATATCGTTACGAGGGTGTTCATCTGTCTCAAACAGGACCGTCTCTTTTCGTTTCTTTAAAGGGACGGGTATGATTTCTGGCTGGAAATATCCGTTCTCGATTGCCCGGATCGCGTTCTGATGACTGCGATAGGCGATTTCATCCTGCTCCTCTCGTGTGATTCCATATTTGTCCACCAAACGCTCTGCTGTTTCACCCATCAGAATGTTGTGATGGGGGTCAGTTAAAAGCTCCCACATGGAATCCGTCATCTCACCGTGCATGAGTCTCTTGCCCCAGCGAGAGTTTTTGAGGACGTAAGGAGCATTGCTCATGCTCTCTACTCCACCCGCAATCACTACTTCCGAGTCACCCAAGAGGATTTGTCCAATACCGCTCACGATTGCTTGCATCCCGGAAGAGCATTGGCGTTGTACAGTATGACCTGTCACTTCTTTGGGCAATCCAGCGTCAATGGCCGCTGTTCGCGCAATATTAGGTTCATCTGTCCGCTGGATGCAGTTCCCGAGAATCACTTCATTTACTTGTGAAGGATCAATGCCCGAGCGATCCATCACACCTCGAATCGTTACTTCCGCCAGTTTGCGAGCGCTTACATCTTTTAGCGAGCCGCCAAATGTGCCAATTGGCGTTCGGCCCGCAGCAACAATCACTACGGATTCCACCAGACACTCCCCCTCGAATGATCGAAATAGGTACCCAATCGGTTTCTGACTTGGCATCGGACAAACTCACAAATTTTCCGTTCGGGTACCTCTGAAGATTATTCTTTATTTTCGCACAACTTGGTTACAAGTGTCACCCACTCATTACTGGTCGTCTCTTGTACAAGCTCAAACCCTCCATCCGCGTAGGCTTGGATCACTTTTTCCTTATTCCATGTCACGATCCCGGATAAGATCGCGGTACCTCCGATTCGCAAAGAATTTCGTACCACGGGGAGCATGGTGATATCTTCATCGCCGCCAATGTTGACCATCACCAGATCCATTTCTTTCGGCAAGGGTGTAGAATCTTGGGCAAGCGGGTCTGTAATGATGACCTCAACAGCTTCCCCTGGCAATTGGTTCAGCGTGAGGTTTTGATTGATCTGCCAGTCCGATTCCGGATTAATATCGACGGCAACGACAGGAGTGGCGGCTCCCAGTTTGACACAGAATAAGGAGAGAATACCCGAACCTGCTCCAATATCCAGTACTTGTTGATTATTAAGATTTATTTTTTGCAAATACGTGATCATATCCTGCGTCGTCACATGATAACCGGTTCCAAAGGCCGCTCCGGGATCAATCCACATAATATGGGAGGAATCTGGCAACTCTTCCGCTGGTGTCCAAGATGGAGCAATGGCCCACTCCCCCACCGTAACGGGTTGAAACTCGTCTTTCCACGATTCGTTCTCTTCCTCTACAAGCTCGTGAGCCATAAGACTTACCTGGTTTTCCCAGCGTGACAGATAATCACGGAACTGCTTAACTGCCTGCTCCACGGAATCATGTAAGGGTTCAAACACATACCCAATCAACGGCTTCTCCTGTTGTTGCGCGAAATCATAGCCATTATCCGTTACAATAACTTCGATTTGGGGTTCAGTCCACCCTAATGTATAGTTGCTTTCTAAAAGGGAGGCGGTAAAAATCTCCTCCACTTCCTCGGAAAGCACAAGCGTATATTTTAACCACATGGATGCCATGTCTCGTTCTCCTTTCTTTTGGACCATTCAATCGTCATCGATGCTTAGGCTGGGTGGGGATTCTCTTTACTTCTTTCTATTTTTTCTATTATACTTGAGGATGTGCCTACGAATTAGACAAGCTCTCCTGATGAGCCTGTTGTTGATTTTGATTGAAGAAAGAAGGTTCTCTCATGCCGCGAATTTTGATCTCCGGGTATTATGGATTCAATAATGCCGGGGACGACGTCGTTCTCTATGGAATTATTTCCTCGCTTAGACGGGAACAACCTCATATCTCACTCTCTGTCCTGTCTAATCAGCCAAAACGCACGACATCGCTGTTTGGGATTCCTGCTTTTGATCGCTGGAACTTGAAGACTATTGTCCGCGAATTAAAAAAGAGTGATCTTCTCGTAATGGGCGGCGGAACCTTGATGCAGGATGTAACAAGTCCTCGCAGTGTACTATATTACCTCGGAATCGTCACGATTGCCAAGATGCTGGGTAAGCCGGTGGTATTCTACGCGCAAGGATTCGGTCCGATCCTGAAATCGTTCAGCCGATTTATGATTAAGCAAGTTGTCAACCGCGTGGATGTGATAACTGTCAGGGATTATGAGTCAGGTGAAGACTTCAAACGCTGTGGTGTAACCAAGGCTCCACTTTACGTGACAGCAGATCCGGCTTTGACCATCCATCCTTCTGAGGTCCCGATTGAACGTGGCAAGGAATTGCTGGAGGGGCTCTTTGATGATTTGACCAAGCCGTTGATTATTTTTTCCGTGCGTGACTGGAAGCAGGAGCAACACTTCAAATCCGTCATTGCCGAGGCGGCTGATACTTATGTGGAAAAAGGCTGGAATGTTCTTTTCCTGCCCATGCATTACCCAAGCGATATCGCTCCGTCCCAAGAGATTCTTGCTCAAATGAAGAATCCTGGGGCCGCTCTCATAGAAGAACACCTCAATTTCCATGATATTATGAGTTTGTTGAAGCTTGGCAGCTACGTCGTTGGGATGCGTCTTCACTCGTTAATTCTGGCGTGTATGCTGCATGTTCCATTCTTGGGGATTTCCTATGATCCCAAAATTGATCGCTTTGTTCAGCGCTCCGAAATGCCTTGCGCGGGCCATATTACAGAGCTGGATACGAAGTCGTTCATTTCGCTGTTACACGAGCGTACCGAAAATCGAGAGCAGGAACAGCAAATTGTTATTAAAACCTCTCAACTGCTGGCCAAGGAAGCCAAAAAGAGCAGTGAGCTGGTATTACAGGCTCTGTCCCATAAACCAGAGCAAAACTAGTTGTGCAAGAGGAGGAAATCATCTTGTCTGTTGCTTCAAATCTGTTGATATCCATGAATAAACTATTTTCCCTTCCCGTTCATCCGTTTAACCTGGCGAATGACGGCAAGATGAGTTATACCGAGTGGCAATTCGTCAAGGGAGAGCAAACGATTCAATTCTTTCTTCCCTACCATACCCAAGAGCAGATGTTCACAGGAAAAACCGTCCTGGATATCGGGTGCGGCGGTGGCGGTAAAACGTGCTACTACGCAACACATCAACCAAAGAAAATTATCGGTATTGATATCGTGCCCCACTATGCGGAAGAAGGCAACGCGTTCGCGCGTGAAAAAGGGCTCGGTGATATCGCCGAATTCATGACAGGTGACGCGTCCAATATGCCGTTCCTTGATGAAACCTTTGATACTATCATCATGAAC
Source organism: Brevibacillus ginsengisoli (assembly GCF_050113715.1). Classification (NCBI taxonomy): domain Bacteria; kingdom Bacillati; phylum Bacillota; class Bacilli; order Caryophanales; family Paenibacillaceae; genus Brevibacillus; species Brevibacillus ginsengisoli. The sequence continues at coordinate 352,874 of NZ_JBNJQR010000001.1, read as the reverse complement.
GATGCCATGGAACATGTGGATCAACCGGAAAAAACGTTGGAAGAATGCTTCCGCGTCTTGAAAAAAGGTGGACACATCTTCATTAACTTCCCACCTTACTACCATCCGTACGGGGCGCATCTCTCTGATGCGATTGGAATCCCTTGGGTGCATTCCTTATTCTCTGAACAAGCGATGATTGATGCGTATAAACAGCTAGTCAGTCATCTGCCGGACGGGAAAGATCGAATTGGGTTTCGGATCAGCCGCAAAGCCAACGGTCGTGAATATTTCTCCTATATCAACCGGATGACGATTGCCCGCTTCCGTCGAATTCAAAAGGGCGTCCGCTATCCAGCCGTATACCAGTCGGAGATCCCTCTTCGCTCTGTCGTTGCCGGTTTGGCAAAACTGCCGGGACTTCGCGAGTACTTAGTGAAAATGGTCGTGTGTGTGTATCAAAAGAAATAAAATTTTATCGATAGAATAGGAAAGACCCGCAGATCTCTGCGGGTCTTCTGTCTTTTAGGAAGGAAAGCAGGCGGTACCGAAAACATTAGCGCCGCAAGCTTATCTTCGTCTTTCAATGGATTCAAGAACTCTAGAGAAGTAAGTAGAGCCGGGCAGCCATTCCAGCTCGCTTTTGTCTAGTAATGGAACAATGAAAGCCATTCCCAAGTAAAAAATCAATCCGACTCCCACTCCGGCTACCGTCTGGACGGCTCCAAGGAGGCGTTGCCCCAAATGAACGTGATGGCTGAGGTAAAACATGACTCCATTAGAAGTTCCCCACGCCAAAACCAGCATCAGAATCGCCACAATCAGCGGATAGACAAAATCCTTACGCACATGAATCTTAATTGGAACCAAACGACGAATGACACGGATATTCAACGCACAAGTAAAAGAAGTAGCAACCACCCATGATAATGCCAGTCCATCCATTCCAAGCCAGGAGGTAAATACGAGAGTAGCAACGATTTTCATTCCAACCCCGTATGCGAGATGACGTGCGGGGACTTTTTCTTGTCCCAACCCTTGCAGAATTCCATTGGTGGCGAGCAACATGGACAGGGTTATCGCGCTAATCCCCAGTATGGCCATGGCCCCAGTCCCATCTGTATCGCCATATAAGGCAAGGTTGGCTCCTTTTGAGATCGCTGTCAGTCCAAAACCAGCCGGTAATCCAATCAACCAAGCAAATCGGTAAGAGATTCGAGTGAGTCCCTGAATTTCTTTCTGATCTCCCTTCTGCTTCGCTATCGCAATCGCAGGCACAATGGAGAGCGCGATGGAAGCACCGAACAAACTGGCTAGCTGAAGCAACGGGCCGCCACGACTGTAAATGCCAAACCAGGTGTCGGCCATCACAGCGTCCAAATGCCAAATGGAGCGAAAAATATTAATAGCCAGAAAAGAATCCACCAAACTAAAAATCGGAATCACCAATGCGCTGACACAAATCGGCCAAGAGATTTGCCACATTTTACGATAAAATGGCCGATCTGCCCACCAAGCTTGTTTTCTCCAATCACTTGTCTGAGGAAGCGGCTCTCTGCGCAGGTGCCATACATAAAACCCGATCAAGATCACGAAGCTAAGTGACGAACTGATCACGGTCCCTATATTCACTCCGGTAATGACCGCATCCGTATCTTCCCCAAGCGACACCAGATAAAGCGACGCGATTAGAATAAAGCTGACGCGCAAAGCCTGCTCAATTACTTGCGAAACACCGATGATCAGCATCTTCTGTTGTCCATAAAAGAACCCGCGCAGTACCGCGATTAACGGGACAAACAGAAGGGATAGCGAGATCGCTCGAATGGGAGAGACAAGATGGGGATTGCCCATTGCCATCGAGATAAATGGAGAACTTACGTATAGCAGGGCGAATAAAATCACCCCAATGCCCCCCATCATCAGCATGCTTCTGGCAAGAATCGGCTTGATCTCTTCTTGCTTCCCCTCCGCCAGCACCTCCGCAATCATCCGCGACAACGCTACTGGAACCCCTGCCGTCGCCAAAATCAGAAAGGTCAGATAGAGCGGATAAACCTCTTGATATAACCCCAATCCATTATTTCCAACGATGCTTTGCAGCGGGATGCGGTAGAACATTCCAATCACTTTGGACAGAATGCCGGCCGCGGCAAGTATTAAAGCGCCGCTAAGAAAATGACTTTTTTTACTCATTAGTTAACTCCTTCGGTAGAATGCACCCTTCCATCCAATGGCAATACTAGGGTTATGAGGGGACGACTCCCTGTCTATTTCCTGTTAGGAGAGATTACGAGATGTCGATACACGGATGGTTGATTCGCAATATTCAATGGCCACTTATGGAAAAGCGCAAGGGCAACCAGATACGCCAATTTATGCGTGAAATGGATATGCATGGACGCAAGCCTGTTCATGAATTGGAACAGATCAAGCGACACAGGCTAACCAAACTATTGGCGCACGCTGTACATCGTGTTCCGGCCTATCAGCGGTATCAAAGCGCCTTTGAGAAGGCGATCCATCGACCCGATTGGGACCCTGTTCGTTTTTTACAAGAAATCCCGGTGTTGACCAAGAAAGATTTCAACCATGACCCGTATGCTTATATGACCAAAGGAATCCAGAAAGCTTCACTCATCGCCAATCGAACCGGGGGCTCCACTGGTGAGCCAACCCGCTTTTATCTGGATCGACATACGATCGAGCACTATGAAGCCGCACGCTGGACTGGCCTTTCCTGGCACGGAATTCGCATAGGTGATCCAAGTGTCATGATTTGGGGTTCACCCATTGAGCTTTCCCAGCAGCAATCCAGAAACTATGCGTTAAAAGAACGGCTGCTGAAAAATCGTAAGTTCATTCCAGCCTATGATTTGCAGGAGACCAAGCTTCACTCCTATGTCGAGTTGCTCAGAAAATATCGTCCGATGTATTTGTACGGATATGCTTCTGCACTCGCCCTGTTTGCCAAATTGCTAGAGAAACATCAGCTTATCCCAAAGGTTACTCGTCTGAAGGCTGTAGTCTCGACCGCCGAAAACCTTCTCCCTGAACAGCGTGAGGTAATTGAGCGAGTATTTCAATGCCCTGTTGTCAATGAGTATGGAGCTCGTGATGGCGGCATCATAGCGTTTCAATGTCCGCAGCGACAAATGCATCTATTTGAAAACAACTGCTTGGTTGAAGTAGTAGATCTCACTTCCAAGAAGCCTGTACAAGCTGGCGAGCACGGTTTGATTCTGGTAACCGATCTGCACAACTACTCCATGCCGCGACTTCGCTATCAGCTCAACGATGTTGTGACTCTTTCTCCCAAACCGTGTTCGTGCGGTTTAACCTCCCCCGTTCTTGAGCGAATCGAAGGACGGGAAGATGACGTCTTCGTCAAATCGAACGGTGAATATGTGCATGGTCACTTCTTTAATCATATCGCAAGGAATTTGAGTGGAATCGAGTCCTTCCAGATTGTTCAGCATTCCCCTGAAGCGTTTACGTTGCAGGTAGTGAAGAATCCGGATCACTGCGAATCTCAAGCAGAATCACAGTTTGTCGAGCGAATCCGTCAATCCTTTGGAGATGTTTATATCAACGTCCAATATCAGGAGCAGATTCCTGCCACCCCGTCTGGTAAAATCCGCTATGCGATCCGTGAATTCCCGCTGACTACCGTGTAAAGTTTGTACGATTGACTTCCTGCCTTAAGCTTGGTTGGCTTGTTGATTACGACGAAGCAGCTTATTCAGTATTTCTCCCAGCAACGGTTCCTTGGTGACTATCAGGACAAGCAGATAAACGATGGCCCCACCTGATACGCCAATAAGTAGATGCAGCCAAACCGGCAGTCCCGCAAGGATTCTCTCTCCCGCAATGATCGCCGCTGCCATGAGAGCACTGGCGACGGTTGCTTTGAGACTGGTAATCCAGAAGGATCTTGTGAGAGGCTGCCCGATTTTTTTCCATAAGAACAGATACAACAGGATGGTCTGGAAGCATAACGATACGGAATAGCTAAGCGCTACACCCCCGTGAGATAGATACGGGATACTGATATAAGCGGTCAATAGATAAAATCCAATACCAAACACCCCGATGATCACGGGAGTACGCGTATTCTCCAGCGCGTAAAAAGCGCGTGTCAGCATGTCTTGCGCTGCCAGAGCGAATATACCAATGCTGTACATCACCAATCCCCAGGTCGTCCAAATCACGGATTGTTCATCGAAGCTTCCTCCTTGACGCACAAAGAAGAGGCGAATGATTGGTTCTCCGTACAGCATCATCCCCACTGTCATCGGAAGAAGCAGGATAAAGAGGTACTGAATGCCTTTTTGCAGGATGGATTTCATTTGATCCATCTCACCGCGTTTGACATAGCTAGCCAACAGCGGAAATAACGGCATCGTAAAAGCGGCCACGAAAAACACCGTCGGAAGCTGGGCAATTTGCTTGGCGTAGGAAAGCGCCGCTACTTTTCCCTCTCCTAGTCCCGCCGCCAGATATCGTTCCAAAAAGGTGGTAATTTGACTAATCGTTGAGCCGATCAAAATGGGGATGACGCGCTCCCCCATACTACGCATAATCTCATCATTTACCAATCGAGATGGCGCACCAATGGAGTAACCAAATTTGCGAATTGTTGGCATCATTACAATCGCTGTCGCCACAAATCCCAAGGTTGTCCCAATGGCTACCCCATCAATGCCCCAAAACGGAACCAATAAATAGAAAGCAAGAATAACCATCGCTCCATTCGCCACACTGCCGAGCGTAGGCGTGAAGAAGTGATGATGCGCGTTGCAAAAGCTGGTCCATAAGCCCGCCCAGCCGATGAAGATAACAGATGGCCACATCCAGCGAAGCAATTGTGTGGCGAGAGCTGCTTTGGCGCCTGTTAATCCCAGCATCGAGCTAATCCATGGAGATGCCCAGATCCCCACTACGGTAATGACAAGGAAAATCAATGTCACAATCAAGAGCATTTGATTATAGAGAGACTGAGCCCGCGCCGCGTCTTTTTTCTCCAGTAATCCGCGCAGGGTGGGAATTAATACAGCATTCATCGCCCCGGGAATCACCAGAAACAACGTCATCGGAATGGTTAACGCCGTAAAGTAAGCGTCAGCCTCCATCCCTGTTCCATAATAATTCGAAATATAAATGGTCCGAATAAATCCGAGAAATCGGCCAATTATCGTCAATATCAAGATCATCATCGCTGTTTTCGCAATATTCATCAGTTAAACTCCCATCTCGCAAAACTATTTGTATCATATAGCATTTTCTACGGATCGACCAGCTATTTAGTTGAAGAAGAAATTGTCTTTTCTTGTAGATGTATTGACTGATACCGTATAATGGTTAAGTTCAACATACTTGTAGGGGGACGAGTCCCAATGAAACAAAAGATATTCTCACTAGCTAGTGACTCAACCAATTGGCTTTACTTACTCTTGTTTTATCCGATAATCGACTTTTGCTTGCGCAAGTTCTTGCCACTCCCAGGGCTCACCTCTTTCTGGGATGAAACGGTGCTACTTGTATTGCTCGCCTTTATGTTCGGTGCGTATCTAAGCAGAGACCGAGTATTGCCCAACATTAAACACGTTTTGATCGCGTTCATCATCTTTGGAATCGGACTGATGGTCAGCGATATGACGAACTTCGCAGCAAGCGTCGAAGGTTTCCGGGCGATCTATGAATACCTGGTCGCATTCTACATCGGGTTTTACCTGATCAGAAGCGCCAACGACTTCGACAAATTCATCAAGATTCTGGTCTTCGTCGGATTTATCGTGGCCTTGATCGGGGTACTTCAGGTCGTGTTTCATGTTCAGACTTCACAAGGCTGGGTGAATGAAGGAGAAACGATGAAAACCCGCGCCTTCTCCATCGTGACAAGTCCCAACGTTTTGGGAAGCTACATGGCGTTTATTTCCCCGATTGCACTTGGATTGGTGCTGAAAAGTAAAACGAACAAAGAACGAGCCATTTGGATGGTCATGGCTCTCACGATGATTGCCGCCTTGCTCTTCACTGGTTCTCGCGGTGCCTGGTTTGCTTTTGGCGTTGTGATTCTCTTCGGCTGCTATTTATGGAACCGCAAAACCGCCTTGTACCTGTTTATCGCTTGCATCATCGGACTTGTCGTATTATGGGTCGCTCCCGAAAATACGCCGTTACTGGGTCAAGTGAAGAATCGTCTGGGTACCCTTTTCACCTGGGAATACCTACAGAAGAGTACCTCTGATGGACGGATTGCCCGCTGGACCAACGCTTATAACCAGATGCGCCTGGAGCCGCTTTTCGGTACCGGACTGGGACATTATGGCGGAGCTGTAGGTTCTCGATACTTCGGAACCATCTATACAGACAGCTACTTCTTCAAAACAATTGCCGAGACTGGACTGATCGGAATCGGACTAATGATCACATTTGTGGCCATGATTGTTCGTTATTGTCGAGCTCTAGTCAGACGCTGGACAAACACTCCGAATTACTTTTTGGCATTGGGAGTGCTTTGCGGAATGCTCGCGGTTGCTCTCCATAACCTGGTGGAAAATATTTTTGAAGTGCCGTTCATGCTGATTTATTTCTGTTTGATTGGCGGATTCGTGACAGGCCTTCTGCACGATGAGAATAAAAAAGCCTCCGATCAATCGCTTTCTAAGTAAAAAAACAACAGCTTGACTGTTATATCCTTGACAGGAAAAAGGTGAATGCCATGCGCCAGTTTTTCAGATTACAAACGCTTTACTGGGCGATTTACGCCTTAGCCTTGTTTCTGATTTACCATTTAATTATCAAAATTGCATTTCTTGAAGGTTCATGGATTGCCTTGGTGATCTTCGTACCGTTCATGCTGCTCGCCAGCCTCTTGATTCACCGAGACGAACGCAAGCAGGTGATCGTGTTCACACTTGGCTTCTTGCTCCTTGATCGTTCCTTAGGTCGAGTAGATACTACCTCTACGATTGCCCTGATGTTTGGTGGGGTGATCGCAATTCTTGTAATTGCGCTGCTCGCTAAACTCTATGGTCGACTCGCCTGGAATGCGATTCTTGCCCTCATCTTGGTTGCCGTTGGCGTCAATGCCGGGATCAATCAGGATAATCTGGCAGCCCTAAACCATTTTTACCTCAAGTGGGAGTCAGATCGTCTCTATACCGGGAATTGGGTTGATTACTTCCCTACCACGTTGTACGACGTAGACCATGATGGCAAGATGGAAGTCATCACGTTCGGAAACGTAGACGAAAAACAGAACCAAGAAGAAAAAAGACCATCCACTGACCAAGAAAAGAAAGAACAGGCAGAAAAGATGGTTCGACTTGATCCAGAACCAGTAGAGATGTACGTCTTTGGATGGAAGAATGGACAGATGGAACGCATTCCTGTTTCTTCGATTAAGCCGGAAGATATGGCCAAGATCAAAGAACAGATGCCGATTGATTATCCAGGCTTCCCGTACTACTTGATCAAAGACAAACAATTAGTTCCTACTGTTCAGCGACAACAGTTTGCTGAATCCATGCTTGAGACAGGTACAGGTCCATATCGCGCCTTCCTGTTGGACATGCAGAACATCGATCATCAGCTGTCTGTCAATCAAGGAGCAATGGATCGCCGTCAACAGTTTAGCAAACCGAGCAAGTTCTCCAATATCGTTATTCAAAATGGAGTGCTTTCGGGTAGCTACGAGAATCATCCGTTCCATACTGCAACGGATGCGACGAAGATTCTCGACACGATGAAGCTTCCGGATGGACGCGAAGGTTTGATTGTGTTGGGTGAGCATCTGGCCGTACTAACAGTTGATGCTGCCGGAAACGTTCAGGAAGCTTACAAACTGGATCGCAAAGAGATTAACGGCTTAGCTACAAGTGATGTAATTGTGTCTGACATTGACCATGACAATACAGATGAACTTTTGATTGCCAACACTCCGTCTTACATCCTGAAACCAACAGCCAAAGGCGATTGGCAAATTCTTTGGGTGAGCAAAAACACGGAAAAAGATCTCGATAAGAGCTTCCGCTTCTCCAACGTGTCAGCCGTAGGGGCTAACCAACAACCAGAGATTATCGCTAAGGCCAAAAGCTGGGTAAGTGAGCAGGGAACACGTTATCTGACGGGCTATCAGTACACTCCAGCCGGATTGGAACAGACCTGGCGGATCTATTTGCCTCTGATCAACGTTCAGGTAGGCGATATTGACGGTGACGGTCAGAACGAAATTGTAGCTGAAATCTACAATACCCATCGCCTGTTGATATTTGAGCGCCACGACGTGCCTGTCCTTATGCTGACTATACTCTTGTTTATTGGCCTTGTAGGATATGGTTTCGTAAGGAGGTTCCGCCATGCGTAAGCTGCATCTGAGTGTGCTTGCCGTCATCGCGTGCGCCGCCCTGTTAAGCGGATGCACCTATGAATCAGGCACAAAACAATTCGCCAATACATTGAAGCCGGAGAAAACCGAACAACCTATTGCCACTGCTCAAACCGAATCTGGCCTCGAATGGTTTAAAGCCTCTTTGAAAAACGCTGAGACGAACAAAGATGCTCAACAGTTCTGGTACAACGGCTACATCAAAAACACCATCCTCTCCCGTCAAACAAACGGTATGTTTGATGGGGTCGTGATGAAGCCTACGGGATATCTGGTGAACGCATCGATTGCGACGCAGAAGTATCAGTATCTGGTTCGCGATGGCAAAGGGTATATTCGCGCTTCCGACAATTGGCTGGAAACGAAGGAAAACCCGCTCCCGATCAACGTCATGCAAGGCTATGAGGATTGGCTCCCCTTCCTTGACAAGGCGGTTCAGCTAGAAGACGAGAAAGTTCTCGGCACCATGTGTGTTCCTTTCCAAATTAAAATTTCTGGAGAAGAATGGCTGGCGAAAAGCAAAACGGATTTGTTGGCTCCATTCAAGAAGGAGTTGGCTAACCGTCCCGATCTACAACAAATCCTGAAGAACTCTACCGTGAAGATGACCTTCTGGATTGGCAAAGATCCGACTGACCGCCTGCTTCATCAATACCAGACGTGGATTATTCTTCCGATTCCTGGTGCTGGGTACATGGATCAGGAAGTCATCTATCGCTTCTTCAAATACGGTGATCCAGGGATTAAACTGACTGATCCTAAAGAAGTCGAGAAATATTTGTTAAAGTAGCGAAAACTTTTTATTGCTTATGTGAAAAAGGACTGTGTAACCCAGGTCAGCCTGAACACACAGTCCTTTTTTAGTAGATAGGAATTTATAAAAATTCCTATCTACATAAGTGCAACTACGGCTCTGCTGTCGCCAAAGGCTCTGCAATCGCCGAGTTTTCTAATCATCGTACCTCAACGTTTAGCATTGTTGAACTATTAGAGAAGAGGAGAAAATCATGATCCGACTACTTGCCCTTGATTTGGACGACACACTGTTATCCCGCGATTTATCCATTTCCCCACGCAATTTCACGGCAGTTCAAGCTGCGAGACAACAAGGAGTTGAAGTGATTCTGGCTACCGCTCGCGGCTGGTTTGGCACCCGAAATTACTATCAACAACTACAACTGAATAGTATGGCAGTGTGCGGCTCTGGAACCAAAATCTACGATCAGCAAGAAGCCTGCGTTAAAAGCTGGACCATTCCCCTTGCTGTGGCGAAGGAAATTCTGAATGTGGCTGAACGTAATGACATCATGATGATCTGCTCGTTGCCGGACAAAAATTTATTTAATCAGGTACGTCCTGACTGGGAAGACAAAATCCGACCTGGCATTGACATCCTCGTTCCCAATCTGGTTCAAGAATTGACGCAAGCTCCCACTCAGCTCTTTGTCAAAGGAGAACGAGAAGTTCACATTCTCCAGGAGGCCTTGTCCACCAGCCATCCAGATTACGCGGTGCATACCCTGTTGTATCAAGACGGTATTCCAGAGATGATGATCATTCACCCCAACGCCAACAAAGCGAGCGGAATTGCGTGGGTATGTGAGCAGCGCGGCATAGACCAAAGCGAAGTCATGGCGATTGGTGACAGCGCCAATGACCTATCGATGATCTCTTGGGCTGGGACAGGTGTCGCTATGGGATGGGCACCCGAACATGTAAAAGCCGCTGCCAACTTTAGTACCCACCCGGAAGATTTGGATGGAGTGGCAACGGCGATTCAACAATACATTTTGGATTAAATCAAACTAACCTGCAAGCGGCATCTGCTTATTGACCCTCTTCTGATGCTTCTTGAGAGGAACGCCACCCAAGAGATCAATAAGCGGCACATAACGCAATATATAAGTTGCCACGACAGTTATGATGGTCGTCACCAGATACATGGCGATCATCCCGAAGCTGCCTTGCCACATTGCAGAAAGCCCCAGCTTTTGGGTCGTGGCTAACATTAGGCTTAAGAGCAATGGATGAAGCAAGAAGATCATAAACGAGTTGGTGGCAAGCCAGTCCATCGCCTTGCCCACTCGGCTGGTCGTCTGTTTCATTTTGAGAGCAGCTACATAGAACAAAAAGTAACTACTGAAACAATACAGCATAACCGTTGGCTTAATGGACGAGGCATGCGTCTTGGTGATTTTGCTGTCGAGTAAGAGCAAACCAAAACTGACAAGCCACATCACGGTAAGCGGGAGTAGTTTGCCTTGCAGCTTCTCTTCCCAGTTTGCCTTTTTTTGTGCGGCTAACATCCCGAACGTAAAATAAAACAACCAAATAGGAAACAGACTGACGTATGGGATGGCCAGACTCGGCAGTACCAACACATGCAGCTGGTGCAAATAAATCATTGTCTGAGAAAACAGGGTGATGAGAAATGATACAGCCACTAAAGAGCCCGCATGTCGTTCAATCCAACGCTTCAATAACGGATAAACGAGATATAATTGCACGGTAATGAGTAGAAAATACAAATGCACATGACCTGTTCCGGTTATCAAATGCTTCAAGTAGATGATGAGTGGTTTGACTGGTTCATTTTGAATCCACCCACTCAGATGATGTCTTGAGTTATAGAGAAAATAAATGAGCGTCCAAAGCACGTAGGGGATGATCACCTTCTTGAAACGCACTCGAATGAAATGTCCGTACGTAACAGGCGCTCTTCCCTGATCGACATAGAATAGAAGAAACCCCGACAGCATGATGAATAACGGAACGGCATACCGCATGAGTTGATTCCACACATAACCAAACTGGTTGGTTGCGACGTATCCTGCCGTTACATGGATGGCGATCACCGACAGCGCGGCAAAAGCTCTGACTAAATCAAACTCTCGTAATCGATTTTCCATTGACCAATCTCCTATTATGAATTCCGGAACATCACCAATTCTTAATTATACCTCTCTTTTCTCTTCCGCAAAAGACAAATTAAAACCCCTTAAACCGCCGAAACGGTCAAGGGGAAAGTGTGTTAGAATGTGGGAGCTTCCATGCCATATTGGCCCCATTCTTCACGGGATGGACCAAATACACCTGGCACGGGCAGACCAGCTTGGCGCATCAACACCGTCATCTGTCCACGATGGTGAATCTCGTGCTCAATCAAAATGGTTAACGTCAAACCTTTTGGCCATTGTTCTCCATACATATCATCCGTTTCCTTCAAGGTTGCATCTGTCCAATTTGTCTCAATCGCTTTGAGCATTCCTTCGCTTGCCTGACGGTAGCCTTCAGCGATTTCTTTTGCGGTAGCGGGAACAGGCGCATCATGTTCAGGAGCTTCAAACGTAAGACCTGTTCGGCCCAACATCTCAGGAATTGATGCGACAATATGCCATGCCATTCTTCCAAGGGTTCTGTCTTGAGGGGTCACCGCTTGAGAAAGTGACTCATCGGTTAAGGTATCCAGGATGCGCTGAGTTCCTTTCGCATTGTTTTTCCAGGCTTCAACAAAATCTTGAATGGTAACAAACATGTGAGTTCCTCCCTAAAACTGGATTCAACCGCAACAATTGGTATTTCGCTTTTGTTCTTAAGATTTCCTACTGGAGATCTCCATGATACGCAAATTCAAACACTTTTTCCAATTCTATCTCGTCACGAATCGGAATTCCGTCATTTCCGACCAGTGGGATTTGTGGCTTAATCCGGCGTGCGGCCTCGACAGCGTTGCGATGAATGGATACCAGATGATAGCCCCGCTTTTGATAGAAGCGTAAGGCATGCAGGTTGTCGTTCGTGGTAATCAACCAGATTCGATTGCTTTGATTGGACAAGGCGGTTTCTTCAACAGCTTCTATGAGGGCAGTTCCGATTCCCTTCCCCTCTGCCAGACTATCGAGCGAAACGATCTCGCAGCCCTGTGCGCTCAATTGGTAGGTAATTAATCCAACAGGCTTGTTTTCCATAAAAGCCGCATAGGCGGGCAGTTCATCACATTGATGGATTCCTTGACTGTAAACCATCTGGGTGCTTCCCCAATGCTGGATCAAGAACACTCTCATCCATTCCCTTTCCTGCTCGGTGACTTCGCGAATCTCTACATTCATTTGAATAACTCCTTCGTTCAGAATCTTTACTCTTACTCAGTTGCCCATCCTGTGTTCACTGGTTGTTCTTCGAAGTTATTGATGTAGAAGCGTATGTTTTTTTGATCTACTTCGTTGGCGAATGAGATGGCCTCCCTGCATTGGGATGAGGTCTCTTGGCTTTGATCTTCGTCATAATATACGTGGACGATTCCCTGTTTCGCTATCACCCGTATGTTTTCACTCGGTTTGTATCCAACAAAGATGATCTGATGAACGTTTCCTCTTCGGTGAGTATCTGCGGTAAACACATTAATTCCGGGCTTTAATTCCATTCCTCCACCGGAAAAGAAAGTCTTGTATGGTGAGATTCTTTCAAAAGAAATGGATGAACTCGTCAGATACCAAATACAGGCTACTATACACAAAGCGCCAAACAATCCCCAAATGATTTTTTTCAAGCACATACCTCCCTTTTGAAATAATTATCCACCTAAATTTACCCATTTTTTTGTTATAATGAAACATGCAAAATACTTTATAAGCAGGTGATTTTCTTGTATTCCTTAGGCGGAAATGATACTAACTTTTTTATGATTCTACCTCTTCTCATCATCTTTTTTCTAAACCTGATCAACATTTTAATTAGTATTTGGGCCTATCGTGACTCACGCAGAAGAGGTAATAGCAAGGAATTCTCCATCATTGTACTAATCGCTTTATTGATCGTCCCCATTATAGGATTGATCGTCTATTTCGCAATTCGAAAGGATAAGTTTTAATCCTTCTAAATACAAAAAAGAGATGAAAGATCGGGCAGAACAAACCCGCTAAATTTGAATGTACTTGTAAATAACATCTCTTCTTTTGCGCTGCTGATAGGCTGATTTTTAAGGGCGGAGACCAACCGTCCTTTTTTTGTTTCTCGCAGCTTTTATAGCCCATAAAAAATTCTATAAGTTTTCTATATTGTTTTCTCAAGTTTTCCATCAGTTATTAATTGAAAAGGAGTATATTGAGAGCACTTCTTCAATAAAAGGTGGTTTGTATGTCTAGTAAAATCATTGCATTTGTCACAGCATTCACGATGTTGTTTTTGCCTATTACGGCATCCGCAAAAGGTTTTGGAGGCGGTCACTCTACCAGAAGTTCTGGAAGTACCTATTCAAGCCATTCTAGCGGTTTCAATAGTTACCATTCTGGAGTTTCCAACAGTCAGACTTACCATTCTGGCTATCGATCCCCCTCCTCTAATGTGAGTGGAAGTCGTTCCTACGGTTCAAATGCACCAAGCTATTCAACTCCAAAAAGCTCTGGCGGCTTCTTGTCCCACGCGGTTTCCTTTGGAGCTGGCGCGCTGTTAGGCAGCATGTTCCATCCTTTTGGCGGAGGGTATGGAGGTTACGGAGGCTACAATGGTTTTGGAACTCACTCCATTTCCATCTTTGGTCTACTCATGGACTTGCTGCTAATCTTTATCGCCTATAAAATCATCCGCCGTTTATTTTTCAGATAAAAAAGGAGAAACAAGATGAACATTCATTTTTGCGAACAAGACGTCGTTGATTCAGTCTGTGTTTATTTCGCTCATGAGAACCGCTGTGCTCCAGAGGATGTGGATGTTGATTTGCAATTCAATCCGTCCTTTGGATTTGCGGCCGAAGTAAAAAGAGGATTCCACCAATCACGGATCAGTGAACAACAAATCATTGACTCGATCGCGTTTTATTTAGCCGATTACCATTCCTTTATCCCTGACCGCTTAAAAATCGACTTGCAATTTCATGAACATGCAGGAATTGAAGCTGATATTATCGTCGAGTAATGGTTCTTGAAAGAGATGAATAAAGATATCCCCCCAAAAGCCAATAATTCTCTAAAAGTAGAATTATTGGCTTTTATTTTTAACCTTTACGTTGAGGAAAATCACTGCAAAGAAAGGAATTTATGAATGGAAACAAACCAAACGAAATTAAAAATCTTACTGAACAAGGTGCCGGAAGTTACGATTTTCTTCTGGATAATCAAGGTTTTATGTACCACTGTCGGTGAAACATTTGCTGATTTCCTAAACTTCAATCTTGGATTTGGTTTAACGCTCACTACAATTATTATGGGATTAGCGTTTTTCATCGTTTTGTTTTTTCAATTCAGAGCAACCAAATATGTTCCAAGCATATATTGGCTAACAGTTGTTCTTATTAGCGTCTTTGGAACGTTGGTAACTGATAATTTGACAGACAGTATGGGAGTGCCTCTTGAACTTAGTACAGTCGTTTTCTCCGTGCTGCTAGGACTCACTTTTCTTTTTTGGTATCTTAGTGAAAAAACACTCTCGATACACTCGATATATACAAGAAAAAGAGAAGTATTCTATTGGCTGACCATTCTTTTCACATTTGCGCTTGGAACAGCAGTCGGCGATTTATTTTCCGAACAACTCGGTCTTGGTTATCTTCACACAGGAATAACAGTCGTTATAATAATCGCTTGCGTATTTATGGCATGGAGACTTCTGAAACTTGATGGAGTATTAGCGTTTTGGATTGTGTATATTCTTACTCGTCCACTCGGAGCATCATTAGGAGATTACCTATCTCAACCGGTAAATAATGGTGGGTTAGGTTTGGGGACAACAGTTACTAGTGTAATTTTCCTTATCGCTATTTTTGCGATAATCGTTTTTCTTGCAGTTACAAAGATTGATATAACGGCAAAAAGTGAAACAGCAGAAACAAACCAAGCCAATGGAAGCAAAAAAAATGTTTTAACGCAAACCGTTGTGGTACTGTGTATTTTCTTAGTTGTTGGTATAGGTGGTTATTTTCAGTTAAGCAATAATATAGCAACGCAACCCGATTCTCCACAAACTACATTAGTTGGGCAATTAACAGATTTTATTAAAACCGAAAATGATATACTAAACAATGTAAATTCAAATGATTTTGCTTCAGCGAAAAATGCGGCAGACAATTTGGAGCATCAATGGGACACAGCTGAACCTAAGCTTCGAAAAATAGATAGCACTACATGGACCCAAATCGATGGAACAATTGACGTGGTATTGGCAGCCGTTCGTTCAGGAAAACCTGATGCCAGCCAGTGCAAATCTGCCCTTGACCATTCGCTTAGTGTCTTAAACGGAGCAAATAAATTAGCAACGCAACCCGATTCTCCTCAAACTACATTAGTTGGAAAATCGCAACCCGATTCTTCCAAAAATAAAATAGCTGGGCAATTAACAGATTTTATTAAAACCGAAAGTGATATGCTAAACAATGTAAACTCAAATGACTTTGCTTCAGCGAAAAATGCGGCAGACAATTTGGAGCATCAATGGGACACAGCTGAACCTAAGCTTCGAAAAATAGATAGCACTACATGGACCCAAATAGATGGAACGATTGACGTTGTATTGGCAGCCGTTCGTTCAGGAAAACCTGATGCCAGCCAGTGCAAATCTGCCCTTAACCAATCGCTTAGTGTCTTAATCGGAGCAAATCAATAGAAATTAGACGTAAAAACCGCCAATTTCTTGGCGGTTTTTAGATTAATTCATTAACTCGTCCATCAACTGAGCGAGCTGACGCGCCTGCTCCTTGCGTTCATATGGTTTAACCCGATCGGCAAACTCCGCTTCTTTTTGCGGCCCGGATTGCTCGTCTACTTGTTTGCCCGCTTTCCATTCTTGATACAGCTTCAGATAGGCTTGCTTGATCGCTTCTTTATCGAGTGGATTGGCTACCTGACCTAATCGGAATTCCTGGATGATCTCGGTCGCTTCACCTGGCATGTTCAACGCCAAAACAGGATTACCAATCCCCATGTACTCATACAATTTACCAGGGATGTACGCTCCGGCATCCGGTGTCACGTCTCCGATCAAAAGAAGTGCGTCTCCGCCTTTCATTAGACCGAGTGCTTCTTTATGTTTCAGATTGCCAAGGACATGCACAACATCGCCTAATCCTAACTCCCTGACGCAATCCGCGTTCTCCGTATAGCCTGGATAATCGAACACACCCGCAAAAGACAGAGCAATCTGTGAGCGATCCACCAATCCTTCGTCAATCAGTTCTTTGATCGCAGCCAACAGCAAGCGCGGGTTTCGTTTCTGATAGAGAATACCGGCATATACGGCGTGGAACTTATCGGGTTGTTCCAGATACGGCTCCAGATTCACGAAATCCTCTCGGTCAAAACCGTTGTAAATCAGTTCCAGTCTCTTAATCGTGTCACCGTATTTCTTGCGGAAGTTCTTGGCGAAAGTAGCGGTTACCGTCGTGACTGCATCCGCCGCCTTCATTACCTTGGCTTCCATTCTCTCTTCTAGACGATCCCGCCAGGCTATTCCCGAGCGGTGCATGTTTTGGGTCCAGGGATCACGGAAATCAATGACCCATTTGCAAGGGAATTCTTGCGCCAGCTTTTGCCCGATCAAGTGGTTGGTCACAGGACCTGATGTCGAGAAAATCACGTCGATTTGCTCGCGGTGCATAATCTCTCTGCCTTTTTTGACAGCCTCAGGGTACCAGAGGATTTGATCGTCCGGGATAAGCAGGTAAGGCTTTACTTTTTTCAAAAGATTAATAACGCCCCTCTTCACTTGCGAGACAGCGGAAGGCTTAGCTGGTACAGTCGAAGCTTCTCCTTGTGGCTTGCTTGTCTGCTGCACATTGGGACGGGGGAGAAAATTCTTTTCTTTCGCTCTATGAATCGTCACGCTCGCTGGTAATTGGGCAAGCAGTGACGGGTCTGATGTGACATGATATGTTGGGTCAACGGTCAAAATGTGCACCCGCCAGCCAAACTCTCCGAGATACTTGGCCATCTTCAGCGGTCGAGGCACACCTCCTCCACCAATCGGAGGGAAGTTATAGCATATGATGAGTACCGATTTTTTCTGAGACATTCTCTACCATCCTTCATACGTACCCACTTGACTTGGGACATCGTCAGTGTCTTATGGGTTCCAGTTGCCCTGAATTCTATAAAAAACTTCAAGTTTAACCATACCATAAGTCCGGGCTTATTGCGAATCCATTCGCCTTTTGATATAGTGAAAATGGTTTGTTTGGAAAGGTTCGGGTGGATTACATGAAAACGAAAATGAGAATCCTCCACGTCATCGGTGGAGGAGAATTCGGTGGAGCCGAACAGCATATCCTTCATCTTCTCAAATCCTTTCCGCAAGATGAAGTTGAAGCAACTGTCGTATGCTTTTATGACTCCCTGTTTGCCGAAAAACTACGTGAAGCGAATATACCGGTGATCCCGTTAACCAAGTTTGGGCGTTTTGATATACGAGTGATGCGCAGTTTACGCCAGATTATCAAGGATTGGAAGCCTGATGTGGTCCATTCCCATGGAATTAAGGCGAATTTTCTTGCCCGCTTGGCGGCCTACGGACTACCTCCATTCGTTTTAACGACCGTACATAGCAGTTTGCGCTACGATTACGAGAATCCGCTCGTTTACCGGATTGTTTCTCTAATGGAACGAAGCACCCGCGCTCTCAACCAACATTATATTGTCGTCAGTAAGGCAATTGGGGAGATTTTGCAACAGGATGGCGTAGCTTCGAACCAGATCAGCTTGATTTATAATGGGATTAATCTCGCTCCTTTTCAGCAGTCAGACAACCGTGAACAGGACCGTGCGCGATTGCTTCGTGAATGGGGCGTTCCAGAGCAAGCTTTTATTTTCGGATCGGTGGCTCGACTCGTACCTGTTAAGGGATTTCATTATCTGCTGGAAGGCTTTGCCCTGTTTTTGCAACAGCAAACCTCTCATGATTACCACTTGATTTTGGTGGGAGATGGAACTGAACGCTCTTCCTTGGAAAAATTAGCCGTACAATTACAGATCGACCAACATGTCCACTTTGCCGGATTTCGTCAAGATGTTCCGAACTGCCTTCATACCTTTGATGTGTTTGTCCATTCTTCCATCTATGAAGGATTGGGATATACGCTCATTGAAGCAATGGCAGCAGATGTTCCGGTGATTGCCTCAAGCGTGGGCGGTGTAACAGAATTCGTCTTCCCTGAGGAGACAGGGTTGTTGATTCCGCCCGAGAATCCGCAGAGCATCGCCAACGCCATGCAACGTCTGGCCGAAAGCTCATCTCTTAGAGAAGAACTTGTGAGCCGCGCTGATCAGCTCGTCCAATCTACGTTTACGATCGAGCAAATGGCGGCCCAAACACTTGAGTTGTATCGCTTAAACATCAAGAAGGTATAAGGATTGTCTTATACCTTCTTTTTTATGGGGCTCTGTTTCAAAAACAAAAGCAAATCAGAAATATTCAATTTATTGCACCCATTCTCTTGCAAGTTGATCGTTTTAAAGGATAACATTGAGTTTGAAAGACATTTTAGCCACTGGAAGAAATAAATGCTACATACAGAAAGGGTGCTTCAGAGTGAAATTATTTATCTCGTGTGACATGGAAGGCATCTCCGGCATTACGGACCCCTCGTACATCAATCCAGGGCACAACAATTACGAGCGCGGGCGACAATTTATGACTCAAGATGTGAATGCGGTTATCGAAGCGGCGGTAGAAGCTGGCGTCACTGAAATTCTCGTCGCAGACAGCCATAACACGTTCAACAACATTCTATTGGAGCAGCTTCATCCCAAAGCCAAGTTGTTATGCGGAACCCCTCGCAATGACTCGATGATGGAAGGATTGGACTCCAGCTACGATGCCGCTTTCTTCATTGGCTACCATGCTCGTCACGGAGTTCCGGGTGTGCTCAGCCATACCATGTCCGGTGTCATCAAGAACCTCTATGTGAACGATCTGGTAGTAGGAGAATTTGGCTTTAATGCGATTTACGCTGGTTTGTGCGGTGTACCGGTTACTTTCGTCTCTGGCGATGATCAGATTGCGCAGGAAGCTAAGTCTCTTATTCCTAATATTTCAACAGCGATTGTCAAAGAAGCGGTTTCCAGAACATCCGCTGTATGTCTCTCGCTTGCCCTAAGCCATAAAGAGCTTCAACAAAAAACAAAAGAAGCCCTAGCCAACGCAAAAAACATCTCTCCTCTGCTCGCACAGCTTCCGCTGCAATGCAAGATTGAGTTCGCCCATGCCGGACAAGCGGAGATGGCTTCCATTGTGCCAGGAACATCTTATGAGGTTGGCAGTACGGAGGTTGTTTATCAGGCGGCCAATCAATACGAGATGTATCGAACCATGCGCGCCATGATGAATCTGGCATCTAGCGTACCATTTTGTTAGGCGCTAAGCGTGAGCTCATTACAAGTATTCCAGAAATTCAAGACGATTTCCAAATGGGTCGTTTAGATAGAATCGTTTAACACCTTCATCAGCTCGTGCTTCATCATCAATCACTTGGATGTTTCTCTGAAGTAAATATTCACGTAATGACTCTATATTCTGAACCTGAAATGCGGGATGAGCTTTCGTGGCAGGGACAAAATCCTTTTGAACTCCGATGTGCACTTGATGAGTGCCACATTGAAACCATACGCCACCCCGCTTTTGAAGGCTTTCGGGCTTGGGGATTTCGCTCCAACCTAATACGTCAGCAAAAAAGCTTCTAGCCTCAGCTTCGCAACCTTCAGGAGCTGCCAGTTGAACATGGTCTATCCCAGAGAATTTGTATACCATAAAAAACCTCCCTCTCGTTTCACTAGACGAAACACTGTTTCATTTTACACTTTTTAGTGTATCGTGAAATAATTAGAATATCCAGCATTTTTTGATTCAGCTTACATAAATGAAAAGAAGCTTCAACTCCTTTACTCATTGAAAGGAATTGAAGCTTCTTCACTTTTATTTTATACGCGAACGACTTTCACTTGGGCATCCACGTCGCGCGGAATGCGGTTTTTGGTATCAAACAAAACAGGAGATTGGTTCATTAATGCTGCTACTTCATTCCAATTCACTTCGGCAAACTCTTGTTGAAGCGCAGTTAAGAATAGAGCATCCGCACCTTTAACCGCTGCCTCGAGGGAATCAACCTTGTGCGTGTATATGCTTGGCACGGCTGGATCGTAGGAGACAACCTCTACTCCGCGTCCTTGCAAGATCTTGATCAAATCATGCACAGGGCTTACGCGATCGTCGTTGGAGAAGTCTTTCATCGCCAAGCCAAGTACGGCTACACGGGAGCCAACCAGGCTTTTGCCAGATGCCTTCAACGCCTCTTCCAACATATCCGTCAGGACATTTGGCACATCATCATTGATACGACGCGCGGTTTGCAACAGGCTTAACGAAACACCCAGTTCGTTTGCTTTAGGCTGGAGGTAGTACAGCGCGTTTGGCAAACAGAAACCGCCTACACCAGGACCCGGAGTCAACAGATTCACACGTTTGTGAGTGTTGGCTACTTTGATCAATTCAAAGGTATCAATGCCAAACGTTTCGGCAAAACGAGCAAACTCCTGCACCATTGCAATGTTGACGTCACGCTGGATATTCTCGATCACCTTGGAGGTTTCCACCACGCGAATATCGGAGATGGTAATATCCGTTTCACTGATGAACGAGAGCAATTCTTTCCCTTTCATCGCGCTAGCTTCATTTACTCCACCCAATACAAGCGGCATGTGAATAAACTCTTCAAAAGCTCGTCCTTCCGCAATACGCTCAGAACAGTAGGTCAGATAGAAATCTTCTCCGGCTTTCAGTCCGCTTACTTCTTCCAAAATCGGTTGGATCACTTCCTGTGTTGTGCCAGGAACAACTGTGCTGCGAATCATCACAGTGTCGCCTTTTTTCAGTACTGAACCAAGTGTATGCGCGCAGTTTTTTAACGGCTGCAGAATCGGATCTCCATTAGACACAGGGAGTCCCACTGTCACGATGTAGTTGTTCACTACCTGTGCCGCTTCCTCGTAGGAGGTGGTTCCCTTGAAACGGCCTGCTTCGATCTGTTCTTTCAGAATTTGCGCAAGCATTTTGCCTTGGTAGCTTTCCAGGTGATGAGAATGAGCCGCGTTAATTTCATCTATAAGACTTGGCAATGCATCAATCCCGATAACTTGCGCACCCTTCATCGCATAGGTAAGCGCGAGAGGCAAGCCTACAAAGCCAAGACCGATAACAGCTACACGAACTGGTTGAGTCATATTTATCTCCTCTTTTCACAAGAACTAATCTATATCTTACTCATTGGCAGATAGCTCGTTGAATGTGGCGTTGTCGCTGGTGTTGATGGAGCCTGAGGCAAAAAGTACATTACATACACCAAACCGGCCGCAACAAACAAGATACCTGCTGCAAAAAGCACCTTGTAAAGTGTTTCCAAGGTACGTCCTCCTTACGGCAACACAATGGATTGTCCCCAAATGGACCAATTCAAAGCATTATTATACTCGTCTTTGTACAAAAAAG
This sequence comes from Brevibacillus ginsengisoli, assembly GCF_050113715.1. Lineage (NCBI taxonomy): Bacteria > Bacillati > Bacillota > Bacilli > Caryophanales > Paenibacillaceae > Brevibacillus > Brevibacillus ginsengisoli. The sequence continues at coordinate 331,039 of NZ_JBNJQR010000001.1, read as the reverse complement.
GTAGGGGAGAATCGTTCACAATTTTCATTTGCCTTTTAGCAGCTGAATCCCTTCCTTGCATACCCCTTGAGCTAGCCACGAACACCCTTGGCACAAGTGGTCGAGATCATCGGGAGCAACTTTTTGGCGGGTCAAGGATACCAGATAGGATTTGGGATATTCTTCTCCAGCTTGAAGCCCTAAGTGTGTGATGACATTCTGGTCCAAAAACTGAACGTGTTCCTCCGATTGAGGATCAGCCTCGCATCTTGTCTCTCCCTGATTAGGGCACACCCAACACGTATCATCAAAGCCGCGAACGACCTGAATGGTGAAATCCTTCTTGGGATTGCGAATGTTCTCGACAATTTCAGCCATTTTTACTACGAACTCGGGACTGTAGCCCATCCCTTTAAACCCGTGCACACAAAGTAAATGATGCCCTCGTAAAATGACTTTTTCCAACAGAATCACCCTTCTATGGTTTGTATATATCTGATTTTTCGTTAACCTGATTATATACTTAAGTTAACACATAATAAAATAAAAGCGCCATGAACCGGCGCTTCTTCCATTTATTAATTCATTCTTCAATACTGACCAACTATTTCCGATTGCTTCTTCTCATCAACTCTACTATTTCATCATCCAAAGAACGGGATAGTTCAGCTTGGGCTTCTGACAAAAATACCTCTTGCTTCACCTTTTCTACTGATTCACAATCTTGTTCTATCTTGCTTAACGCCTTATTCATGTCTCGTTGGATGATGGCGTTTTTCCCTCTTGTGATGAGGTCTTGTTGTCTCTCTTTCGCTAAATCCAGCTTGGCCTTCTTGAATTGAAATTCCTCTTTCAACTTCCTTAGCGTTTCTTCTTCTGTTGAAGAATTCCTTTTCTGTTCCTCGAGTTGTTGCGTGAATTCGGCAGCTTGCTCCAGCAGTTTTCTCGCCTTCTCTTGATCCTTCTGCATGGCAGCTTGCTCTGCATCCTGGCGTAAACGCTCGATTTGATACTGCATTCCATTCATTCGCTCTTTATTCGATAGACATTTGGATTCGCTTTGGTTCACGATGACCATAAATTCACGCAACCGTTCAGAAGCTTCCTCCATGTAAAGATTCAAAGCTCGTTCTGGATCCGTCACGTTATTTGAACTTCCTCCCAATAGATGCTTTAACATCTGGATTAGCCCCATCTTATAAACCTGCCTTTAGTCATCGCAGTATTTTCGCTCGTCGGCGGTTCCAAATTCCTTGTTGGTGATGAAGCGTGCAGGGGCACCATCGTCACCATACTCATACACAAAATAATGATGCAATGGAATCTCTTGACCCAAAATTACCACAGGAGTTTTGATCACCTGATAAACCGATGGAAAAGGACAACAATACCAATAAGAAGTTTCTTTTATTTTTCCTGCTTGGAGTAATTCTTCCACAGTCGTTTCGTATGTACGGTCATCTTCCCTCATGATGTACTGTTCCCAATGTTCGGTCAAGTCCTCCTCCGCCTGCTCCCATTCTCCTGCACGCTTAACTTCCGATTTAGCTATTTGCGAGGTTACTTTCCAGATATTCTTGGAATCCAGCTTACAGGTTTTTCGGTTTAGCGTATTCTCCTTCTTTAATATGTCAGACCCTTTTAACCCTTGTGCCACTAACATATAGCTGGAGAGCGCCTTCCAATATTGCTGTTCCGCATCCTCATGCGTCTCCTCCGAAACTCGTCGTCCTTCAGAGAGTATCCCTACGATCGCGTCACCGGATTGTTTCCGAGTTCTCGCTTCTTCATAAAGCAAAATGGCGGCCTTATATTCTTCACCTTTTGTTCGAGCGATTTGGATATCAACCTGAACCATTTCTTCCATCCCTGCCGCTGCACGTCGAAGTCCTGCCAAATGCTCTACAGGACAAGGACTCGGTCCCTCCATTTGGGTTCCCAGCTGAATGGGCAAAGCTAAATTGGATGATCCTTGAAAAGAAGCTTCTTGTCTTGCCGCAATGATTAAATCCGGAATGAGACCGTACCATACATCCGCTTGATCATGAGTGATGATGGGAACTGCATTCGGTTTTCCATCGATTCCGGAAAAAGCATCGCCAAGCAAGGCATCCGCCATGGTTTGAAGACTTTTGGCTGCTTGTAAAAAGGCTAAAGCTCGTGGATTCTCACATTCGGTAAGCTCCACGTGAAGCTCATACACCTGTTCTCCCAGACGCTTATAGCTTTGAAGGTGCTCGATCGGACAAATTTTCTGCCCTGTTACATTTTCCCGAAACCAATTGAATAATCCCAAAACTATACACCCCTTACTTTTTTTACTAATCATATATTACGTCATACAGAATGTTTAGTTTCGTTTTGGAAATTTTATTTGAGACATAAGAAAAAACCCTTCTCCACACTGGAAAAGGGTGTCTCTATACGAACGTCTCTCCTCTTACAAAGTCAAACTAGCTCCCACCACGTACGAAAACCCAATGGAAATCATCATGGCCGTAAGTCCAACCGCCCGATTATCTTTGGCGATCTCTTCATCTACGTTAATACTGGGCGTCAAGAATTCAAATATAAAATAGCTGGTGAGAAGCAAGGCAAACCCAAGCGTCCCCCAGATCAGCGCTTGACCGATCTTGTCGTGCTGCTCAATGGAGAAGCGAAAGATGTTGGCAATCCCAAAGATTTTACCACCAGTCGCCATCGCCACTGCCATATTGCCGCGCTTTACTTCTTCCCACACACGATATCTGGTCACCAGTTCAAAAATGGTCAGAAATAAAAGCATCGCCAGACCCGTTACGGCAAAATAAGCCGTTGTGGCAAAATAGGGGTTACTTAATAATTGTTCCATGCTAACTCCCCTCCTCTATCGCAGTTCGACAATGGTCGCTCCGACGCCACCTTCTCCTTGTCCGCCCAGTCGGAATGACTTGACGTTTCGATGCCCACGCAAAAATTCATGAACCCCTTTGCGCAGCACTCCCGTCCCGTGTCCGTGGATAATGGAGACAGAATGGAATCCCGCGAGCAGCACTTCATCCAGATAACGGTCGATCTCGGCAATCCCGTCCTCTACGTTGTAGCCTCGCAAATCAAGCTCCAGCTTGACGTTGTTCTGTCTCGTTTTGACCGCTGTGTATTGGACAGCAGGTTTTGGGGGCGCGGAAGCCTTCACGACATTCATATCGTCGCGTTTGACCTTCATCTTCATAATTCCGATTTGGACCAGGAATTCTTTGTCTGTGATCATCTCCAGAACTGTTCCCTTCTGCCCGAAGCTGTTGACCATCACTTCGTCTCCCACTTTGATCTGTGTCGCGCGAACGGCTTTGGCTGGCTTCTTCACTTTTTCCTTATCCAGTTCCAGTACGGCGTCTCCCAGGCGCTTTTTGGCGTCGATCAAACGGTGTTCCTTGATTTCGACTCCTTCGGCGCGCATCTTGCGCAACTCGCGAATAATTGTGTCCGCTTCTTCCTTCGCTAACTGGACTGCAATCCGCGCTTCTTCTTCTGCCTTTTCAATCAGACTGTTCTTCTCCAAGGCAAACTGGTTGCGCTCTTCTTCCAGCAGACGGCGAAGTTCATCCGCTTCCTTGCGCAATTGCTCCGCCTCTTGACGCGCGTTCTCGGCGGATTTGGTATTGCGTTCCAACGAAGCAATCATGGTCTCCACCTGGTTTTCTTCCTCAGAGATTGAGCCTTTGGCCACCTGAATAATCTCTTGCGGCAAACCAAGACGAGCGGCAATCGCAAACGCGTTGGAGCGTCCCGGTACGCCAATTAACAAGCGATAGGTCGGTCTCAAGGTTTGCACGTCAAACTCTACGCTGGCGTTGATGACATCTGGACGATCATAAGCATATGCCTTTAATTCACTGTAGTGGGTGGTTGCGACCAATCGCGCTCCACGGGAGATGACATGATCAAGAATCGACATCGCCAGTGCGGCGCCTTCCGTCGGGTCAGTACCCGCTCCGAGCTCGTCGAACAGAACGAGACTTTGCTCATCCATGCTTTTCAAAATGCCGATGATATTGGTTAAATGGCTGGAGAAAGTGGATAGGCTTTGCTCAATGGATTGCTCGTCGCCGATATCGGCAAAGACGCTGGAGAATACTGCAAGTTCGCTCTCCTCTTCAGCGGGAACGTGCAATCCCGACATCGCCATGAGCGAGAGCAATCCAATTGTCTTGATGGTTACGGTTTTACCACCTGTGTTCGGGCCTGTAATCACAATCGCCGTATAATTGGCGCCTAGCTCTACATCAATTGGTACAACGACATCGAGAGAAATTAATGGATGACGGGCTTTCTTCATCCGAATATATCCACGGTCGTTGAGGATCGGTCGGGTTGCTTTCATACTATAGGCCAATTGCGCTTTGGCAAAAAGAAAATCTAGCTCAGCCAGCTGTTCTACGTTCAAAAGCAGCGGCTCCACATTCTGGGCGACACCCTCCGTCAGCTGATACAGGATTTTCTCTACTTCCCGCTCTTCCTTCAAGCGGACTTCACGCAGCTTATTGTTCATGGAGACGATCACTTCCGGTTCAATAAACAGCGTCGCTCCAGACGCGGATTGATCGTGGACAATCCCTCCAAATACGTGACGATACTCCTGCTTCACCGGAATGACGTACCGATCAGAGCGAATGGTGATAATGTTTTCCATCAGCATCTTTTGGTAGGAGCTTGAGCGAGTCATCTGCTCCAGTTTCTCACGGATTCGGGATTCCAGACTTCGGATTTCCTGACGAATTTGTCGAAGCTCCAGACTAGCGCTATCCATGATCTCCCCATTCTCATCAATACAGCGCTTGATTTCGCTTTCTAAATCACGCAAACCTTCTATTTGATCACAGTGGCTCTGAAGAATCGTCAAGCCGTGCTCTTCTGTTAGCTCCGATAAAAATGTCTTTAGTCGTCTCCCAGCAAAGGTCGTGCTCGCAATATCCAGTAATTCCATCGGACCCAGCATCGAGCCTAATCGGGCCCGTTGAATTGCGCTTTGGATATCACGAATTCCGCCTAGAGGAGCGCTTCCTTTTAAACGAAGGACTGTACTGGCTTCTTCTGTACCACGTTGCGCATAGCGTACCTCTTCCAAGGTAGTGTGCGGGGTAAGCTCACGAGCCTTTATCTTGCCAGCGGTTGAAGTTGCTTTATCCGTTAAGAGATCAATGATCTTGTAGTACTCTAATGTTTTCAAAACCCGTTGCTCCACTAAAAGAAGCCTCCTTCTGAAGTTCATTTCCTTATTATAACACGATGTATACTCTCATGCAGAGTTAGGCACAATGAAACCAAGCTACCTCAATGAAAGGAGAATTTCAACATGACAATTGTAAGACACGTCATTCGCTTTGTTGTAGCTGCGATTGTATTAATGGTAGTTGGGTGGTTAGTTCCCGGCTTTTCGGTAAGCAGTTTCTGGACGGCCTTATTCGCGGCTGTTGTAATCGCGGTGATTGGATGGGCAATTGAAGCCATGCTTGGACACCGCCTCTCTCCTTATAACCGCGGAATTGTCGGATTCCTGGTTAGTGCCTTGGTCATCTACCTAACACAATTTATTGTCTCCGGGTTCCGCGTAACCGTTCTTGGCGCCTTGCTCGCTTCTTTAGTGATTGGGATCGTTGACTTGTTCATTCCAATCAAAACTCATATGGACATCCGTAATGGAGATGCTGGAAACAGACAGGAAACTTAATGACTAAATTGAACAAAAACCAGTCTATAACACTTAAGAGATCTGAAGTGACCTCGAAAGTGTTCGACTGGTTTTTGTTTAGGCTTGTGATTCAATTTGGCGGTGAATGAGGCCTGCCATATAGCCGGCTCCAAATCCGTTATCAATATTTACAACGGCAATTCCATTTGCGCAAGAGTTCAGCATGGTTAAAAGGGCGGATACTCCCTTGAAATTGGCTCCATAACCGACACTGGTTGGAACTGCAATGACAGGTTTATCAACCAAGCCGGCGACCACACTCGCAAGCGCACCCTCCATACCGGCAACCGTAATGATGACGGCGGCAGCCCTGATCTCCTCCAGTCGGCTAAACAATCGATGAATTCCCGCTACCCCCACATCCACAATGACGCGAGCTTCACTTCCCATGCAACGAACAGTCCAGGCAGCTTCCTGAGCCACCTGCCAATCAGAAGTACCAGCTGCTACAATTGCCACGTAGCCTTGGCGCACAGGTTGGAGCGGCTCCTTGCTCCATATGGCGACTCTCGCGTCTTCATGATACGTAAAATCGATCCCCTCTTGGAGTAAAGCCTCTGCTTGTTCCTTGGACACTCTGGTGGCGAGTACAGTGGTTTGCCGCATTTGCAGGGCGCGAAATATGCCAAGCAACTGTTCCGTTGACTTGCCCTCTGCATAGATCACTTCAGGAAAACCTGTTCGCCTCTCCCGATCAAAATCTAGATGTGCATAATCCAGACACGCCGAAGAGCCCAATATTCTTTGTGCCTGTTCTACGCTGATCGTTCCAGCTTGCACTTGTTCAAGAATGGTCTTAAGCTCCACCGTATGTCTCCTTCTCAGCAGCACCCAGCACCGCATTCATACTGCCTGTTTGATATCCGCCGAGGTCAAGCGTGACATAGGTAAAGCCAATCTCTTGCAAGGCCTGGGCAATCTTGCTGTGATTCTCCAAAACCCGAGAGAAGTCATCCGGCATGACCTCGATTCGGGCGATCTGATCATGATGACGGACGCGAATTTGATAGAAGCCTAAACTCATCAGGAAGCCTTCCGCTTTGTCGACTTGATCAATTTTCTCCAAGGTAATCGGTGATCCATACGGGATTCTGGAAGAGAGACAGGCAAAGGAAGGCTTATTCCACGTTGGCAGCCCAAGTTCTTTGGACAGCTGGCGAAGCTCCTCCTTAAAGAGCCCCGCTTCTTGCAAAGGACTGCGTACACCACGCTCCTGAGCAGCCATACGTCCCGGGCGATAATCTCCTAAATCATCCATGTTAGCTCCATCACAGAGGACAGCATTCCAGTCATTATGCAGAGCCATTTCTCCTAAGTGTTCATATAATCCGTCTTTACAGTAAAAGCATCGGTTCGTCGGATTGGAAACAAAGTTGGGGTTCTCCATCTCGCGAATCTCTGTCGCAAACCATTTCGCCTTGATCTGCTTCGCCAGATGCTTCGCTGCTTCAAATTCCCGCGTTGGGAACGTCTCTGATGCCGCCGTTACGGCAATCGCCCGATCTCCCAGCTCTTGAACCGCTCTCGCCAAGAGAAACGTACTATCCACACCGCCTGAAAAGGCAATCAAAACTCTATCCATTTCGCGTAAAATCCGCCCTAATTTTTGATCCTTTTCAGGTAGCGTTAAGCTTCTGGCCGCTTCTATTTGTTGATCTCTGGTTGTTGCAGTCATACCCTCACGTCCCCCTTTATGTGCACGATGATCTCATATCTTCCCATTATACTGACTTCGGGTTGAAGACGCACGCTTCAAACCTGTAATGAGAAAATAAAAAAGCCTTCACATCCGTTACGATGGAAGACTTTTGTATGTCGTATCAATTCACGCTTTGGTTTTGGCATCCTCTTGTAAAATCTTCAGTAATTCCTCATATTCTTGACGCAGTCGAAAATACTCGTCGGTAATGTTCACCGCAGCAAGTACGGCAATCTTGGCTGTATCCAATCGAGTGTTTCCTTGACCGATCTCATTCATTTTATCGTCTACGTAACCTGCCACCATGCGCATGTGGTTGACGCTTGCTTTACCACTAAGCCGATACTGTTGGCCGTATATATCAACTACGAGGCGATTCTTCCCGTCACCTTGCACTATGGCTTCCTCCTTGATACTTTGTTGCTTAAGTATTCTTTTTTAGGTTACTTAAAATGACATCATACGTCAAGAATTTCCTATTCAAAACTTTGACGAAACTAAGAAAAGACTTCGTCCCTTTCACTCTGTTTAAGCTCGCTTGTAGCATCTGCTGTCCGCTTAAAATGAGATTCAAGCGGACGAAATCTTTTCTTTAGGGGGCTTACGCAAACGAAAGGAAAATTTAATCACTTTACAATGGTAAAGTAATTAAACTTTCCTAGATGTAAACAAAGACCCCCAGAAACTCGGAGGCCTTTGTTGTGTTAAGTCTTTATTTCAAGCGAAATCTTACATCGAACGAAGCCTTATCCGCGCAGCTCAGCGCCTGTCTGTTCAGCAAGTGCTTGCACCACACGAGCCGTAGCTTGCTGCACTTCTTCGTCTTGCAAGGTGCGCTCCTGGTTGCGGAACACGAGGGAGAAGGCCATGCTCTTCTTGTCGGAAGCAATTCGCTCACCCATATACACATCGAACAAGGTCAGGGATTCCAATAACTCTCCAGCTTGCTCGCGGATCAAGGTGGTCAAGGTAGAAGCCGGTACAGAGCGGTCTACCACGAACGCCAGGTCACGCGTGATCGCTGGGAACTTCGGCAATGGGGAGTACAATTCGAGATCAGCCGCGTACGCGTAGAGCTTGGATGCATCCAACTGGAATACAAAGGTTTCATCCAGATCATAGCTGCTCTCAACGGTTGGATGTAATTGACCGATGTAGCCAATCACTTCGCCATTCACAAGCACATTGGCGGTACGCCCTGGGTGCATTCCTACGCGCTCCGTTGTTGCCTCAAACGATCCGGCACCCACTCCCAAGCGGTTCAGCAGCGCTTCAAGAATTCCCTTCAAAAGATAGAAATCAACTGGTTGTTTCACGCCCATCCAGTTCTGATGCGCCCAGTTTCCGCTGATCAACGCAGCCAGATAGTATTTCTCTTCCGGCAGCTTAGTCAGCTTCTCTTCTTCGCTCAGGAATACATTCCCTACTTCGAACAGAGCCAGGTCATGGTTTTGGCGATTTTTGTTATAAGTCGCCACATTCAACAGACTTGGCAGCAGGTTGGTTCTAAGCACGCTGTGTTCTTCACTCATCGGCATGGCGAGAGCAATCTCACGCATATTCCCTTGGTGCAGTCCAGCTACATCGTTGGTGTGAGCAGGATCAACCAGTGAGTAAGAAACCGCTTCTTGCAATCCCAAACCAATCAAGAAGTGACGAATCGAACGACGGATGGATTGATCACGGGTAAGGCTGCCTTGTGTGGTTTCCCCACCTGGGAGAGTCGTTGGAATATTATCATAGCCATACAAGCGGGCCACTTCTTCAATCAAATCTTCTGGCAACGTAATATCTCCACGACGAGTCGGAACGGTTACATGCCATGTGTTGTTATCCAACTGATACGCAAAACCCAAACGGTCAAAGATTGAAGAAATTTCCTGAACAGTAAGCGCGGTACCCAGATGCAAGTTGCATTTCTCTATGCTTAAATTGACGGTCACAGGTTGTTTTTCCTGAACTTTGGCGCTGGCAATTCCTTTGGATACAGTCGCCCCTGCTAATTGTTGGATCAGTGCGGCCGCGCGTTCACCTGCCGGCGTAACACGGGATTGGTCCACACCTTTTTCCCAACGAGCGCAGCCTTCCGTACGCATTTGCAGATTACGAGCAGAACGACGAATGGATTGAGGAGTGAAATAAGCGGACTCCAGAATGATTTCAGAAGTGCCATCTGTAATCTCGGAATTAGCGCCTCCCATGATCCCAGCAATCGCTAGACCTTTGGCTGGGTCAGCAATCACAAGCGTTTGAGCATCCAATTCACGTTCCTGATCATCAAGCGTAACCAGCTTCTCACCGTCAGAAGCCAAACGAACGACAATCGAACGATCTTGAACCTTCGTCGCATCAAAAGCGTGCAACGGTTGACCATACTCAAGCATCACGTAGTTGGTGATGTCCACCACATTGTTAATCGGACGTACGCCAGCAGCCATCAGTCGGTTCTTCAGCCATTGCGGAGAAGTGCCGATTTTCACATTGGTAAAATGACGACCCGCATACTGATAGCAGTGTTCTGGCGCTTCGATGGTGACTTGAACCGGATTTGCTTCCCCGTTCTCTACAAGCTCCACTTTTGGAAAAATGACTTCTCGGCCAAGAATCGCCGCAACTTCATACGCCACACCCAACATGCTCAAGCAATCCGAACGGTTCGGGGTAAGACCCAGTTCCAGCACATAGTCATCCATACCCAGATACGCTACGGCGTCCATACCAATTTCAGCGTCTTCCGGCAAAACGAGAATGCCTTCCTGTTGGTCTTTGCCGAGCAGCTTATCATTAAGACCCAATTCCTTTGCTGAGCAAATCATCCCTTGGGACTCTACGCCACGAAGCTTGGAGCGCTTGATGTTGAAATCGCCTGGAAGCTTCGCTCCGATCATCGCGACTGGCACCTTTTGGCCTTGAGCCACGTTTTGCGCGCCACAGACGATTTGCAGGTCTTCTTCTTGACCTGCGTCAATGATACATACGCTAAGACGATCCGCGTCAGGGTGTTTGGAACGTTCCTTGACATATCCCACCACTATTTTGGAGACACCCGCATTGCGAGATTCAACGGTCTCCACTTCAATTCCTGATCGGGTCAACTTCTCCGCTAACTCATGCGGGGTAATCCCTGTTAAATCAACGTACTCCGAAAGCCAATGATATGAAACCTTCATCTGTATGACTCCTCCTTATCTCCGATTGAATTGGCGTAAGAAACGCACATCGTTGGTGTAGAAATGACGAATATCTTCAATTCCGTACTTCAGCATGGCAATCCGCTCGACTCCCATACCAAAAGCGAATCCGCTCACTTCATTTGGATCATAGCCGGCCATCTCCAGTACGCGAGGGTGAACCATTCCGGAACCCAGAATCTCGATCCAGCCTGTTTGCTTACAGGTACGGCAGCCTTCTCCATGACACATGACACACTGAATATCTACCTCTGCGCTTGGCTCGGTGAATGGGAAGAAGCTTGGGCGCAGACGAATTTGTTGGTTTTCGCCGAACATTTGACGGGCAAATGTAAGCAAAGTCCCTTTCAGATCGCTCATGCCGATGCCTTTGCCGATGACAAGACCCTCAATTTGGGTGAACTGGTGGGAGTGAGTCGCATCGTCATCATCGCGACGGTACACTTTTCCAGGGCAGATGATTTTAACTGGGGTTTCGCCTTGTTTAGCCAGCATGGTACGCGCTTGCACAGGAGATGTATGGGTACGCATCAGAATTTCATCGGTTACGTAAAAGGAATCCTGCATGTCGCGGGCAGGGTGATCCTTCGGCAGGTTCAGCATTTCGAAGTTGAAGTAATCCATCTCCACTTCTGGTCCCTCGGCAACCTCGAAGCCCATTCCGATAAAAATATCTTCCAGTTCTTCAATAATGCGAGTCAACGGGTGCATGGTTCCAGTTGGCACATGACGTCCTGGCAGGGTCACATCAATTTGTTGAGACGCCAGTTTACGCGCTACTTCCGCTTTCTCGAATTCCCCTTGCTTCGCGCCAAACGCTTCTTCAATCGCAGCGCGCACTTCATTGACGATTTGACCCACAACTGGTCGCTCTTCCGGTGTAAGGCTGCCCATTCCGCGGAGAATCTCGGTCAATTCCCCTTTTTTCCCGAGGTATTTTACTTTGAGATCTTGAAGCTGCTGCGCGTCGTTTACATCTGTAAGCTGCGAAAGTGCCGCTTCTTTCATTTCTTGTAGCCTTTTTTGCACATGAATCGCTCCTTTTTTTAGATTGGAAACCTGTTAACTGTAAGCTTCACTCTCATGAAGACAAATAAAAAAACCCGTCCACAAAGGGACGAGTTATTCTCGCGGTACCACCCTGATTAGGCAAAAGACAGACGTCTAGCCTCACTTGTATCATCTGTAACGGGATGAACCGGCACTCTCCTACTTCATTCCTAAAAAAAGGTTTCAGAGGTCTGCTCAAGAGGGAATTCCATAAGTGTACGGCTAGAATTGCTTTCAGTCGGTGGCAATTCCTCCCTGCAAGCTTACGCGCTTATGTACTGGTCTCTATCATCGCATTCACGCAATATTGATCTATTCAAAAATTATACCGCAAACCGCAAATTGTTGCAAATTTGTTCCGTACAATTGGACTATTTTCTGGTATTCTAGGACTGGAGGCTGATACATACATGATACATTTAGACTACTTATATGATAAAAACTGCGAGTGCCAATTCTGCCATGCCACCTTCACTAGTAAAAAAGTTCGTCGAAATTCGCAAAGCACCGTCAAGCGCGACAGTGATTTCTGTACATATTATAAACAAACCTTAAGCAACCCTATCCTGTATACCGTCCAAGTTTGCCCGTCTTGCGGGTATGCCTTCACTGACCAATTCTTGCCGGTATTCTCACAACTGACGAGTAAACGTATCAAAGAAAATATCCACGATAAATGGACCGCCAAAGAGTTTGGTCATCCCCGCAACATGATCGAGGCCATCGCTTGTTACAAGCTTGCCATCTATACGGCCGAGTTGAAACAGGAAGCCCATAGCGTCAAAGCGGGTCTATACCTGCGTCTGGCCTGGCTGTACCGTTTTCAGGAACGCCATGACGAGGAATTGCGGTTTATGCGCATTGCTGCGAAAGAGTACGAAGAATCCTTTATTCACAGCGATTATGTAAAAGGCGAAAAAGAAATGACCGAAACCCGCATTCTGTACTTGATTGGAGAGCTGAATCGCCGCATTGGCGAGTTTGATACGGCAGTCCGTTACTTTGGCAAGTGCGTCGACACCAAGAATCGAACCATTGAACAAGGAACGATTCAAATGGCCCGTGAACAATGGCAGCTGTCTCGTGAAGAGTATAAGCAACAGCAAAATACGGAACATGAAGCTGTAGAAATCGGAACCATCTAAAGCGAAAAGGCTCTCGTCCACTCATGACGAAAGCCTTTTTTTCATTTCCGCTGTCTTCTCGCTTCGTACAACATAATCCCCGTTGCGACCGCAGCATTGAGCGATTCGGCCTGTCCATACAACGGAATATGTACGGTTTCGGTTGCTTGACGCAAAATTTCTGGAGATACGCCTCGACCTTCATTGCCGATGACGATCGCAGTCCGTCCCTGATAAATGGGCTCATCGTATGCTTTGCTGGATTCGCCAAGAGAGGTGACCAGCAATCTCCCGTTGGATCTCTTCACCTGCTCCATCAGACTGGATCGTTCCACCGAGAAAACAGGAACTCGGAACAAAGAACCCATTGTGGAACGAACTACTTTGCCATTGTATAGATCGACATTGCCTCCGCACAATATGACTCCATCTGCACCAGCGGCGTCCGCGGTACGCAGGATTGTCCCTAGATTGCCCGGATCTTGGATCTCGTCCAGAACGACCACCAGATATTCTTGACGAGACACATCTGACCACCATGCGTTCCAGTCGTGTGATGGTTTCTTTAGCTCAGCCACAATTCCCTGGGGGGATTTCGTCTCGGACAATTTCTCGATGATTGCAGAAGAAGTCGCAATCATCCGAGGCTCATGCCCGTTCAAAGCGCTGTATTGTTCAAGAAGCGATGTCACCTGACGATCGAGACCTGCTTCACCGTCAAACAGTAGGGTTTCCACCTTTTGAGAAGATTTGCACGCCTCTTCGACAAGATGGATTCCCTCCACGAGATAGGAACCTTGTTCATCACGCGATTTTTTCGAATGAAGCTGATGCAGTCGTTTGATCAACGGATTTTGTACAGAAGTGATTGTTTCCCAAAGCATTATTTAGTCCTCATCTTCGAATTCTTTTAAGCCCATATTATGTCCAATAACCACGAGAATATCTTTTTCCTTGATCAATTCATCCGGGCCTGGTGCGATGTTGAATTTCTCATTGCTTTTAATCGCGATGACGTTCACGCCGTATTTGGCTCGGACGTCAATTTGACGAAGTGTTTTGCCAATCATCCGCTTTGATGCAAAGACCTCAGCGACACTATAATCTTCCGCCAACTCAATAAAATCGAGGACGTTGGACGAAATCAGGTTATGCGCTACACGTATCGCCATGTCGCGTTCTGGGAAGATAACACGGTCCGCTCCCACTTTTATCAATACTTGACCATGGCGTTCGTTTTGCGCTTTGGCCACAATCTTCTTGACTCCCATTTCTTTCAGGATCAAGACGGTTAAGATACTGGCTTGGATGTCGGCGCCAATGGCTACAACCACTACATCAAAATTGCGTATGCCGATCTCCCTAAGCGCACTCTCTTCCGTTGAATCCGCTACAACCGCGTGTGTTACATATTGAATAATTTCGTTAATGCGATCCTCATTTTCATCAATTCCCATGACCTCATGGCCCATCTCATACAAAGTACGCGCCACGCTGGATCCAAATCGGCCTAATCCAATTACCGCGAATTGTTTCGCCATATCTTTCCACCCCTCTTGAATTCAACGGAAATTATAACATAACTGTTTCCTCTACTCAAAAAGTATTACAGAAACGTAAAGGACAAATACTAAGACATATTCAATGCATGCAGCTTCAATTCGAAAGGAGACGTCTCATGAATATTAACATGTTAAACCTCCGACAAGCGATTATGTACAAAATGCAGGGCTCCGACGCACACGCCGTTGAAGATACGATTTCTGACGCCATCACCAGCGGGCAGGAAAAAACCCTTCCAGGTCTTGGAGTATTATTCGAAGTGTTGTGGCAAAACAGCAACGAAGCAAGCCGCCAGCAAATGGTTAGCACGATCGCATCGCATATTCCTAAGGATGTTGGTTCTCCAGTGTGAGAATAGACCTCGTCCCTCTATGCTCTGTTTAAGCTCGCGTGTAGCATCAACTGTACGCTCCGTTCACTACGGAAGGGAGTCGACAAGAAAATCACTACGCTTCTCACACTGGTGTAAAGAATGCCGACTCTTTTCCTTCCTTCGTTCTCTACGCTTAGTTTCGCTTAAAATGAGCTACGAGCGGACGAAGTCTATTCTTTAGTTGGCTTGCGCAGATGGAAGGAATGTTTAATAACTTTACATCTGTAAAGCAATTGAACATTCCAATATTACTAGGAAAAGATAGCCGGGCCGAGTGGAAACACGGCAAATGCTCAGACCATATCAAACAAAAAAGAAGGCACGGATGTTATTCGTGCCCTCTTGCTTTCCTCTTACAAATACGTTCTCAACGCATCCACTTGCTTCTGATCCAAACGTTCCATCAACGCCACAATCAGCTTCACCAGATTCTCAAAATCATCGTAATGCAGAATGGAAGCGTGACTGTGAATATAGCGAGTAGGGACACTCAAGCAAACGGATGGGATTCCACTTCCCACGGTATGCATCGGACCAGCGTCCGTACCGCCGCCTGGCACAATGCTCAGCTGATACGGGATTTTCTCTTCTTCCGCAACCGAGATGATGAATTCACGCAGGCCTACGTGCCCGATCATCGTCGCATCGTACAGGCAAATCTCTGGACCCGCACCCATTTTGGAAAGGGCCTGGCTTCGATTGATTCCTGGTGTGTCACCGGCGATTCCCACGTCCACAGCGATCCCAATGTCTGGTTGAAGCTTTTGGGCAACCGTCCGTCCGCCACGAGAGCCAACTTCTTCTTGCACGGTTCCTACCGCATACAGCGTATTCGGGTGGTTCCGTTCTTTTAGACGCTTCGCTACTTCAATCGCAACCGCGCAGCCCAAACGATTGTCCCACGCTTTGGCTACCATCAGCTTTGGATTTTTCATAACAGAGAATGGACAGATCGGGATGATCGCATCCCCAGGTCGAACTCCGAATTCTTCCGCTTCTTTCTTGCCGGAAGCGCCGATATCGATGAACATGTCCTTGATTTCAACAACTTTTTTGCGAGACTCAGCCGTCATCAAGTGTGGCGGAACAGAACCCACAATCCCTTCAATCAGACCTTGAGCAGTCTGGATATGTACTCGTTGGGCAAGCATGACCTGAGACCACCAACCACCCAGTGTTTGAAACTTCAGAAAGCCGTCCTCGGTGATTTGAGTGACCATAAAGCCAACCTCATCCAGATGACCAGCCAACATGATTTTGGGACCGTTGGCATCTCCCACCTTTGTTCCAATCAAACTGCCCAAACCATCATAACTAACTTCATCCACATGTGGTTCTAAGTACTTTTTCATTACATTACGGGCTTCCTTCTCATTTCCTGGAACACCCGGTGCTTCTGTCAATTCACGAAACATCTCTAACAGAGTCTCTTGCATGAGCTTCACTCCCTTTAATTACAAGATGCGCTACTCTTAATCATACTAAGTTCAAGCTGTTTAGAAAACCATGAATTGCTAAATTGAGAAAAGACTTCGTCCCTTTTCCCCTCTCATCGGGGGACTGAAACGTCGTTCTGTGGAAGTTTACAATGAAGTAGGAAAGTCCGCTCTTTCACTACGAAAGGGAGTCGCCAAACGCTTCGCGCCCCTAAAGGGGTTGGGTGGCGACTCTTATCCCTTTCTCCGTTCTTCCCCCTCTCACCGGGGGGCTGAAACGTCGCTTGGTATCACTTCCAAGGAGTCTTCAAGTGGACGAAATCTTTTCTTGGTGGGCTTACGCGAATGGATAAGTTCAATTACTTTACCACTGTAAAGTAATTGAACTTTCCGATACAACAGCGGAAAGCGCCAACCTTTATTATTCCAATAGTTCCTTCCGATAGCCGGTAATCCCCTTGGAGTCCATCCAGCGTCTCTTATTCTCCATTAACTCACGAAGATCGGAATCGACGGAGCCATTTAGTTGAATCAAGTAAAGTTGCGTCTGCCATAAATCGTTGTAGGTAAGGTACGGATAATCAGGCAATCCCATTTGCCCGCTTGGCAGGTAAGCGTAATGCAGATCACCGTTTGGTTTACACCAGAGGTCCCCGATATTTTTTATTCCCAATAACATCTTGTTTGCCAAATCCAGAAAACGCTTGTCTTTGGTAGAGAAATACATCTCATACAGATAATTTATTTCCTGTAATTGATGATTTAAACTTGTATGACTTTCTAGATGCTGTGGCTTCTCATAATTAGCATAATCCGCAACTAACCACCCTTCTTGTTTCCCTTCAACGACTGTATGATGTTTCTGACTATGCATGAGAAGGAATTCGGCGTAGCGTTGATTGGCTTGCTGGAAACTAGAGTCTTGATACAGGAGGGTCGCCTTTAACAGAATCGATCCCATATCCGTATTGAACCGCGTATCATAAAACCCCGCTTCAATCCCATAATCCTCCTTCAGCCATTGAGATTCCGGCAGACTGGGCCAGAACCCGTATTGATTCTGCTCAGGCAGGATGGTTTTGAGCATGACCCATCCCAAGTCATATGCGGCTCGTGAGCCTCCCGTCATGACAAACGAACGGGCGATATAGTTCTCAGGAATACGCCAAAACAACCGCTGTCCCGTCGGATAATAATTGGATGGACTTAACACATAAAAACCGTCCCATGACCATTTCTGATCATCGTGCAGGTCCAGCAGCAACCAAATTTTCTCCAAATCTTGATGTTGCCACTCCACTAAATGTTCGGATGATTGAAGCGCCCATATTTCCCCGATTGTCCCTGCCTCCTGAGAGAATTCAACGGTGAACTTATAACCGCCCGGCACCGTTTTTACCGAAATCGGATGTGCCAGGTGGGCTGTCTCTTGCAACGTATTGTGGAGAGATTGTTTGTAAACGTCCGGAAAACTGATTAACATTTGTTTCTGATCGGTCTCAATAAACCCGTAGGTACGTGGCAGCTCGCCTGTAAGCGGAACCTGTTTCCATACGCGATCGACATTTCCGTTCGGTAAGGCAATGGGCTCCACATAGCGAAAATGTCCATCCTTCCCTGGAAGCGTGAAGGAGAAAGAGTAGTTGAGAGGATTGCTTTTTTGAAATTCAAATCGTTTCATCCAATACAGATCCCCATTAGCAAACTGAACCGTCTTATTCCAAAAAACTCCGCCATTAAAGGTATTCTGTTGGACTTTTTCTTGTGGCAGCGGCAGGCTGTTGGGTTTGGTTTGTTCTGCAAAAACCAAGGTGTTAGAGGTAACGAATACTAATAGGGTCAAAATGATCATTCGTATCCATCTGCTTTTCATACGGTTAGCCTCCAATCCTAAGACCACTTAAAAAACCACAACAAAAACAAGTGAACGGCCAAAAATAAAGGAATCAGCACGACAAACCGCGGATGCTTGGTCTTATGATGAAAGCAAACCATTCCCACGGCAGCGCCTAACGAACCTCCCAATCCGGCTGTGACAAGCAGGCTGTTCTCCGGGATACGAAAAGCATGCTCTCTGGCCGCATGTTTGTCATGCGCCATTAGATAGCAGGCATATGCGTTGATTAGCGCAAGACCACCCCAAAAGATTGTCGTTCCTCCGCTGTATACACCATAAAAAACAAGTACCCATGCAACAACAAGCAAAGTATTACGATTTCGTTTATGACGACTAAGCTTCTTACCCAAGTGTTTCACTCGCTCCTCTATCGGTTACTTTCTTTTCGATAAACTGGTCGGTTAACTAATCTCTAAATAAGACGGAAGCATTCGGAAAAAGGTTTCACGAGATGTAAAACATTCAAAATCTTCAGAGTACTTATACCTTACGATAAACAGTTTCAATTAAATAATTTAGCTTCCATTATACCAAAAAAGCAAGTGATCTTTCTAAAAAGAAGGATCACCTGCTTATCTGTTTGACTCCATTTATTTTATTCAATCCACTTAGATAATCGGATGCTCCGCGATCTCTTTTTTCACTACCGTGAAGGCATTCTCTTGCCCCTCCTGATAAGGGTAATAGACAACGAGCGCGTATTCCCCTTCGATCACTTCGCCAGTTTCGTAATAACGCTTAAGATCAAAGGATACATCCGTCATCATGGTATGCTTGTAATATTCCTTCTCGACAGCGGCATGACGGGCGAAGTCTTCACGCAGCGAGCTCAACTGGTCTTGCAATTGGAGAAAGACCTGATGCGCTTGTGTTTTATCCAGCTTGTCCTCCCACCAGATTTTACGTGGGCGGTGCTTTTGATTTTGCAGATAATCAAACTTCATCAGGCTGATGACATGCTCTAAGCCGTCGATTTGTTGATTTCCTAGGAAATTTTTTAACCGGGTAAACAGATCCTCCAATTGGTGACCGATACGATTCCAGCCTCTCTCTTCCCAGTAGTCTCCGAATGCCTGGAAGAAGTCGAACGGTGTCTCAAAAAGACGCGAAATCACCCATTCCATCGTATGATCCATCCGATGGGAATTCCAGAATTTCTCAAGAATATCCTCGGTTCGTTTGATCCGCTGGATGTCAGAGAATGGAAGGACGTTATTCCCAAGGATTTCGTAAGGCGGTTCATCCATAAAAGTATAGCCGTGGTTGGCCGCTCGCGCTCTAACACCAGTACCACGAAGCATTTTCAGGAAGCCTAGCTGAAGCTCTTCCGGACGAAGGGCAAATACATCATTAAACGTTTGTCGGAACGAATGATAATCTTCTTCGGGAAGTCCCGCAATTAAATCAAGGTGCTGGTCAATTTTTCCGGAATCTTTGATTTTTCTTACCGTATAGCTGAGCTTCTCAAAGTCCTGCCTGCGTTGAACCAGACGATTGGTTTCATCATTGGTAGATTGAACACCGATCTCAAAACGAAAAGTTCCCGGTGGAGCATTCTCCGCTAAGAAGTCCACCACGTCCGGCTTCAAAATATCTGCCGTAATCTCGAATTGGAAAACTGTACCATTGTGATTATCAATCAAGAACTGAAACACATCCATGGCATATCTCTTATGAATGTTAAAGGTACGGTCCACGAATTTCACTGTCTTGATCCCGTAATCAATCAATCGCTTCAAATCGCGCTTGGTCCGTTCCACATCGAAGTACCTTACGCCGCTCTCAATGGAGGAGAGACAATATTGGCAGCTGAACGGACAGCCTCTGGAGGCTTCGAAATAGACCACGCGGTTCTTCAGTTCATCCAAATGGTTTTCAAACGGCGAAGGTATGGTATTGAGATCCTCCAACTGCTTCCGTGGAAAAGTAAACCGAACCCGGTCTCCTTCGCTGTAGGCAATCCCCGCAACATCGGACAGCTTAACAGGCTCTCCTGTTTGATGCGCCACCTCGTATGCCTGACAAAGCTCAAGGAAGGTTACCTCACCCTCCCCAATTACGATGGCGTCCACATAGGGATGCTCTTTTAGCCACATATCTGTGTCGTAGGAAACCTCAGGCCCGCCCAGAATAATCGGCACGTTGGGCAGCACTTTTTTCAGATTGCGGACAACAGCGAGTGTCTCCGTAATGTTCCAGATATAACAGGAGAAAGCGATGAGATCCGGCTTACGCTTGTGCAAATCTCCCACAATATTCAACAGCACGTCATTAATCGTATATTCAACCAGCTCGATATCCGGAAAGGTCGGTTCCGCATAGCTTCTCAGATAACGAAGAGCCAGAGAGGAATGAATGAATTTCGCATTTAATGTAGATAAAACAATCTTCACAAATCCACCTACTTTCTTAGTTCCCTTACAACATGCCCAATTTCAGGCAGAATTAACTTGGTCATCGCAAGCCGTACGGCACCCGTGGAACCAGGTGTGGAGAAAATCGCTTTGTCCTTATAGGTTCCGGCAATGGCTCGACTCAGAATGGCTGCCGATCCTATGTCTTCGGTATAGCTCAGGAATCGAAAAATCTCTCCAAACCCTGGCATCTCCTTCTCCAACAAGCCACTCACGGCCTCGTAGGTCGTATCCCTCTTGGCAATGCCTGTCCCACCGTTAATGAGGATGACGTCTACCCCTGTAGTCGCAACACCTTCTTCTATAGCAGCACAAATCTCTGACGGCTCGTCCTTCACAATACGATACAATGCTACTTCATGCCCAGCCTCTGTCAAAAGAGATTTCATGAGTTGTCCGCTCTTGTCCGTTTCCTCGTTTCTTGTATCTGAAACAGTAATCACCATCAAGCCTACAGCTCGTGGCGCTTCCGCTTTATGTTCTTGTGTACTCATCTCTTTTCCTCCCTAATTCTTCCTTGATCACTCTTTTCATTTTACTACATCCGCTATCATGATCCTATGTGAACTGTCAATGGAGGAGATTATGGCACGTCCTTTTTTCACATTTCACCTGCAAAAACGTAAAGGGCTAAATCAGCGACCTGTCCCATATACTTCCTTGAGGTGATTTTCTGTGATCACGAATATTTGGGACACAATCGTGCTGACCACCAGCCAATTAGGGTATCTGGGCGTTTTTTTGACACTTGTCATCGAAGGGGCAGGGCTTCCATTTCCCGGTGACGGTGTTTTGGCTTTTTACGGCTTTCTCGCCAGCGACCATCGTTTTACACTAACACATGTCATTTTTTTTGCAACATTGGGAAGCGGCGTCGGTTCCATCATTGCCTATCTGTTTGGCAAAATATACGGGTTACCCCTTCTCTACAAGTACGGCAAGTTTCTCTTCATCTCGGAGCGCTCCATTCAAATCACCACCAACTTCTCCAAGCGCTACGGGGCGTTGGTTCTGTTGCTGGGAAGGATGCTTCCTGGTGTACGAACACTCTCTTCCTATGTAGCCGGGCTGGGGAATCTAAGCTGGCCCGCATTTCTTCTTTATAGTTTTGCGGGTTTTTTGTTATTCTGTACATTCTGGATCAGTGTTGGTTATGTTTTGGGAGAAAACTGGAATACTTTTGTAGAAATTATTAAAGACTACTTGGTAAGAATTCTATTAGGCGTTATACTACTGGGTGGATGCCTCCTATTCTGGAGAAATTACGTACACAATAGAGGACGTTGATAACGAATGTCACTTCATTTTATTCGCGATATCCGGCATGATCCTCCCAAAATGCTGGTCATCGGATTTGCCCTCATAATTTTTATCGGGGCTGCCCTTCTACATTTGCCTTTAGCTACACGGAGTGGTGTACCGCTACCTTGGATCGATGCGATCTTTACCGCCACTTCGGCTACTTGTGTAACGGGGCTTGTCGTTGTGGATACCGGCACCACCTTTAGTCTGTTTGGACAAATTGTGCTTTTGTCCCTCATCCAGATTGGCGGATTGGGCTTCATGACTTTTGCGACGCTCTTTGCTTTAATCATGCGCAAAAGAATTTCCCTACGTGAACGACTCCTTCTTCAAGAATCATTGAATCAAGTCTCTATCGAAGGAATTGTACGTCTGGCACGGACCTTATTGATTTTTACGGTTATTACAGAAGTGATTGGCGGAATTCTTCTTTCCCTTCGTTTTTCCTATGATATGCCGATCGGAAGAGCATTCTATTACGGTTTTTTTCATAGTATCTCTAACTTTAACAATGCTGGCTTTGATTTGATGGGTGGTTTTCGCAGTTTAACAGGCTACGTGGAGGATCCGTTGGTGAATCTTGTTATCTGCTCCCTAATTATTCTAGGCGGGATCGGATTTATCGTCGTAGCCGAACTGTATGAATTCCGTCGTTATCAACGCAGATTGTCCTTACATACCAAAGTGGTTCTCGCCACGACCGGTTTATTGCTTCTCGTGGGTACGGTATTAATTTTCCTGATTGAGTACCAGAATCCCAAGACAATTCAACCATTATCCATGACGGGTAAGGTTCTTGGCTCGTTCTATCAATCGGTCACCGCTCGCACCGCTGGATCCAACACACTAAGTATCTCGGATATGCGTCAGTCTTCGCTGTTCTTGATTATTTTTCTCATGTTTATCGGGGCATCCCCTGGTTCGACTGGTGGCGGTATCAAAACAACCACTTTTGCCACCTTGTTAGGAGCAGTTTGGGCACAGATTAAAGGCAAGGAAGACGTTATCTTCTTCCGCCAACGGATTGACCCGAGCATGATTTATAAATCGCTTACCGTTACCATCAGCGGTTTGTTTCTGGTTACAGCAGTCACGATGATTCTTACCTTTACGGAGCACACGGATAACTTCCTGATGATTTTGTTTGAATCAACCTCTGCTTTTGGTACAGTTGGCCTGTCGATGGGCCTTACGCCGCATCTGACGCCAATTGGCCGATTACTCATCACCATGACGATGTTCGCCGGAAGGGTTGGACCGCTTACCATCGCCTTCGCACTGGCACAGCGCAAAGAAAAAGAATACTTCCGTTATCCAAAAGGAAAAATCATGATCGGATAGCAAAAAAGAGCAAGCGCCTTGTACTTAAGGCCGCTTGCTTTTTTTGTTAACAACCTCATGAATCATGTAATGTTTCCTACATCATTAGGGCAATACGAATTAGACAAGAAGTTTTACATTTAGACAAACTTGTCTAAAATCAGGTCTTTAGGACCATTTTTATACATTCCACAAACAGGTATAATGCACCTTATGTTAAAACTATCCAGAGATTGACACCCTTCTTTTCAGCCACTGTCTAACAAGAACGAAATTGGTTCTTGTCGGAAAGGCTTTTTTTATGTTTCACAAGTCTATTGAACAGAGAGGGAAATCAAATGAGGCTATCTATTCGCTTGAAATTAGTTTTGATCAATCTTGTGATTTTGTTGCTTTTCGGTTCGGCTACCATGTTTGTTACGTATGAAAAAATAAAGGCTAGTAATTTATCAAGTATGGAAAATCAACTGAGATCCAGCAGCTATATGCTCGGGAATAGTTTGGATATGCAAAAAGTAAAATCTGTGCTGGAAAAACCAGACAAATCCAATCCAGACGTTATCGAAATGAACAAAAGCTTGGATACTATCATCCGAGAGTCCAATTCTGGCATAGCAAACCTGTATCTCTTTACCTACAAAGACGACAAATTTTATTTTGACACGATGAGCAGTTCATTATTGGTTGGCAATTTTACGTTTGGTTCCGAGTACAAGAACGGCATTGTGTTTTCAGATCCAGCCAAGCGGGCGATTCAGGAAAAACGCATTCAGACGACAGACATTATTACGGATCAATTCGGTCAGTGGAAGAGCGGATTTTTCCCAGTGGAAGACGAAAATGGAAACGTCATTGCGCTATTTGGCGTTGACTTCAATGTATCCCAGACAAATGCGAAGGCTTGGCAAGAGACAATCAGTTTATTTGGCATTGTTGTGATTTCCATGATAGTATCAGCCCTTCTCATTTTTTATGTGGCAACGAGAATCTCTAAGCCGATCTCTTATATTTCCGATGTATCTCGACAGATTGCGAATGGTGACCTGACCATCGAGAATATTGATGTATCATCAAAGGATGAAATCGGAGATCTGGCAGCCAATTTTCAAACCATGTCTTCTAATCTGCGCGGTCTGATTCAACACGTTACACTCAGCGCGGAACAGGTAGCTGCCTCAGCTGAAGAACTGACTGCCAGTGCGGAACAGACTAGCAAAGCTACTGAGCAAATATCTTTTTCCGTCCAAGAGATGGCCGTGAGTGCTGAAAAGCAAGTCCACAGTGTCGATCAGGGAGCCAAAGCCATAAACGAGATGTCCGTCAGCGCACAGCAAATTGCGTCTAGCGCTCAGCAAGCCACATCGATGGCCGCTCAGGCATCGCAGTCGGCGTCCGAGGGGAATATGGCAATTCAGCGTGCGGTGCAACAAATGAACGGGCTTAACGAGACGTTTAACGGATTGGCAACAGTAGTTAAGGGCTTAGGAGAGCGTTCTGAACAGATTGGGCAATTCGTTGAAATCATTTCGGCCATTTCTTCTCAAACCAACCTCCTTGCTTTAAATGCGGCTATCGAGGCTGCTCGCGCTGGTGAAAACGGACGTGGCTTTGCCGTTGTTGCCGATGAAATCCGCAAGCTATCTGAACAATCGAGTTCGTCCACTCATCAGATTGCCGAATTGGTAACAGTCATTCAGAGTGAAATGAACTCTGCTGTCCAGACGATGAATTCAGCGACGAAGGAAATGGAAGAAGGAATTGAAATGGTGTCGGCAGCAGGGATATCATTCGAAGGCATTCAAGGTGCGATCGCCGTGGTTGCTGACCAAATCAATGAAGTGTCTTCTGAGTCTATTGAGATGTCTGCCGGGGCTGAACAGGTAGTAAATTCGATCAACGTTGTTGTAGAGGCTACGGAAACGGCATCAGCTGCTACAGAGGAGGTTTCATCTTCTTCCGAGGAACAACTGGCCTCCATGGAGGAGATTGCGGCTTCTGCTGAAGCGCTATCCGAAATGGCAGAAAAACTGCAGGAAGAAGTTGCGAAATTTAAGGTGTAGAAGGTTTAAAACAGATAATTCCAGCACCAATCTGGTCAAGACCCCATTTAGTGGACACAAAAAAAAGAGCTAAGCAGCAAGCTGGCGCCGGTACTTAATCGGCGTCAGCTTGTTTAATTTTCTTTGTGTCAGTTAGTAACCCACTTTTGATTCGGTAGGTTAGCATTATAGAAGAAGCATAGTTGAAAATTAGGCGATCTCTCCCCAGTAATTATCGGGAATTGATCGCCGCTTAAGAACTTTTCTTATCTTACTATCCACTTGACTGGACTATGACCAACCACTCATTAAACCAATGATAATAATTCTTTGTTGTGACAAAAGTAATTCAGAAATTCTTTAATAAATGGATGTTTCACCCGATTCTCTGCATATTTTTGCATTGGCGCAAGAATTGGATAAAGAATTCCCCCTAATAGTTCTCTTTTTAAAGCGCCTAACTCCTTTGATAATTCTTTATCTAAACTTTGAGCCGCTTTAATTTCTTCCTGTAATAAAGAACTGATAAACGCCAGCAAACATCCAACATGATCTGGATAGCGATTAGTCTCTAACGGGTAATAAAATCCCATTTTTTCATAGTGTCCGATTAAACAAAGTAAGTTTTTCTTGCTTTCCTCCACCGCCGCCCCATTTTGGCTGCTATACGAGGAAATATACGGGGGAATGAAAAAAGCTCCAGGGATGCAAAAGTGATTGTCATACCAGATTTCTACTTCTTTCCGATTGTAAAATGGATGAAAAGGAAACTCACTTTGTAATGCTTCAGGCATTTCTTTAAATATCGTTTCATAACGTTCCCAATCGCCGAGCCAAATAGCCGACAAAATATTGGTCAGTGCCAAGCTGCCTTGAACTTCCTCTAATGCCTGCACTTGCATTTCCTCCCTTGGACTACACTTTCTTCACGTCAACATAGGTATTTTGTTGGGCAGGACCACCGATAATCAAATCTGCGAGAAAGCCTTCAAAATAGCTTGGGTCTTTATCCGCTAAAGCATTGACTGAGAACCCTCTTCCCCGTTCCTTGGCATAGCCGCTTTCCTCATGGAGCGGAACATTTGTGTCAAACGGAAGATGCCCGTATTTTTCAGTCTTCTTCACGATATATCCATCAATATTTACGTCTTCCGCCCCATTTGCGAAATGGCCAAAGTTGTAGTTCGCACCAAGCACCCCAGGCTTAATTCCCGGCGTCACAAGGGCAATTCCTTTTACTTGTGCACTTGTTGATGTAATCATGACGGTATCACCCGTTTTAATGCCTTTCTTTTGTGCATCGACCGGGTTTATCCATAAATAATTTTCCAGACGAATCTCTCTTAGCCATGCATTGCTTTCTGTGCGATGAGTTGCCACATTCCTCGATTTCCAATTAATAAATTGAAACTGTTTGGAAGGATTATAAACCTCGCCGTTATAGAGTCTGATTTCATCAGCAATTGGAACTCCTTCGAAGAACTTGCCGGTGTAGGCGCTCTTAAAACCTGCTGCCTTTTCATCATAAAAATGAACTAGATTTTTAAATTGATATTTAATATGGTTGCCAACATATTCATCTCCCAGAGGCTCATATCTTCCACCTCGGTTGAGGACATAAACGACTTTTTTCCATTCCTCAGGTTTCACAGCATTTTTTAAAACATTGAGATCAAAATACTTACCTAACGCTTTCTTTCTCGCCCTCTCAAAAATAGCCAGTTCTTCTGCATTTGCATCCTTCACCGGTTTTTTGCCATCAAAAGCGATATTGGCCACGCGCTTCAGATAAAAATCCTCTGGACAATGAAGACTTGAACCATCGACAAATGCATGATCCCCGACTCCCGGCAGCCCCATTCCTTTCAGTAAATCGATATAAACCTGCTCGGTCGGTCGGGCATCAGGAACAATACGGGTTACTGGCTGAATTAGACCGGCAAATTTATGTTTTAAGATCGGGAAGATTTCTTCTGAATTCCAACTTTCCAGATAGGATAGATCAGGTAAAATAAAATCTGCGTGCTTTGAAGTTTCACCAATCGCGATATCCGATGATACGACGAGCTCGACTACTTTTGGGTCGCGAATGAATTTTTGCTGCATATCCGATCGCGGGCCTGACATAATCGGTGACGTACGGTTTATGATCATGGCACGAATTTTATAAGGATATCCTTCTGCTGCGCTTGGGAGTACATCATGAATTAATTGATTCCCAAGTGGATACCATGGACGCTTGGCAGGATAGCCGTCCCGGGCAAAAAGGGAAGTCTTTTCATATGGGACTTTATGCCTTGTAAGTGGAATCCCCCATGCCTTATTAGCCTTTGGTACAGTATCCAAGTCATAGCGCCCTTCTGTTGCCTTAAACTTCGCACCCGTTGAGGTATCCCCGCCCTTCCAGTCATGGTTTCCGACTAAATGGTTTAACATGTTGATAGCACGAACGCTGTAATAACCATTCGCATGCATGGCTGGACCGCGATAGGAATGAATCCCGACTTTTTTTCCATGTGAAGTGAATTCTTTAGCGATTGCACTAATTTGTTCAATTGGAACCTGACATTGGCTAGAATATTCTTTCAGTGATTTTTCGAATACTTTTTCTTTAAAAATACGAAAAACAGATTTTACTTTGATTCCATTAATGGTGGTATCAACCTCAAGATCGCCTTGACTAGCTTTGGTGTTCAAGACAGGCTTTCCATTTTCTAATACAATAAATTCTTCTTCACCCAGACCTAGATCTTTAGCCCGCAAGAATGGCCGTTTCTTATCACTAATATTTACGAGATAGGTGGCATCGCTCCAAGTTGGTTCATCATCCAGCTCCGCTTCTTTGCCGTTGGGATTTCGCAAGAATTGTTCATCATAGCGATGATTTTCAATAATCCATCGGCACATGGCAAGTGCCAGTGCACCATCTCCACCCGGTTTAACCGGAACCCACATATGCGCTTTCTCCGCTGTTTTACTAAAGCGCGGGTCAATCACAACCATTTTCATACCACGGTCGATGGCATTTGTTATTTGCGGAGCAAAGGTTGTCGGACCGCGGTTAGCGGTTAATGGGTTCGTTCCCCAGATAATAACGAATTCAGCATTCTCATAATCGGGGATCATCCTTTTCTTTTGCTTGGTCGTATCATGTGAGCGGACATTTCCCACCACACTTTGAATTCCGCAATAACCGCCATGATCATAATAGTTTATTGTTCCAATACTTCCATTGGCCAATCTCTCAATAAATTCTCGACGATGTCCAGCCATAACGACAATCTGGTTTGATTTTGGTCCAAAATCAGGGTGATTCGTATCAATAAGGAGTTCTTTATATTTTGAAGCGAACTCTGCTTTTGTCATTTCTTGTTTCTTTACTTTTTCCCGATCAGCCTTCACTTGATCTTCCGGTGCATAGGCCCACATTTCCTTTAATCCCGGGGTGCCAAGATCTTTACTTCCTTCGAGGATTTCTTTATAGGCTTCTTCCCAGGTGATTGATTTCCAAACGCCGCTTCCCCGTTCGCCTACTCGTTTTAAAGGCTTTTGGATCCGATAGGTATCATAGGCAGTTTGAATCCCGGCCTGCCCTTTCAGACAAGTTTTTGCGCCTCGGAAGGTGTGTCCTGTTCTTGCCAAATCACCGGTTCCTTTAATCGCATCTGTGATTGGGGTATTATATTGGATATGTCCAAACGGTACCATGCCAATCGGGCTGTATTGGTTTCCGGCAATTTTTCGAACGATAGATGAATACGGGCTATTCACATTTCCCGCAACAACATAAGCTTTTATGGTACAACTGGCATTACACTGTTGACAGGAAGTGAAGATAATATCATCCGCTGAATAATCTTGGTAATCTGTACCAACCCCATGAATTTCATCGGTCCATACCCCATTAAACACCTGCTTTACTGGACCAATAAACGCAGGACTAACAAGCGCAGCCACACCGAATGTACCGAGTGCTTTTAGAAACCCTCTGCGATTCATTTTATCCTTACTCATATTTACTCACTCCACTTTCATGAGAGTCTAGTTGCTCTATCGGGAACAATTTTTCACCAATTGTATAGATGATCAGACACATCGCCATAAGTCCAAATGTTGTCAGCCACTCCGACAAGTTTGGATAATAGTTTCCAACTGGCATCCCATCCAATTTAGGCATGATCAAGGTTGGGACAACCATATTAAACCTGACCCCTACAACACCGATAATCGTCATAATCGATGCTGCTAAGATCCAATTGACGGATAGCCTTGTCTTTTTCATAAATAAAATGATGAGTGGGAAAAACATGGCTAGTCCCATTTGAAAAATCCAGAAGCTCCACCACCATTTGCTTCCCGTTAATAATTGGATCGTTCCAAGTTCTTCATGTCCCAATCCATAAATTCCAATGAGAAATTCATACCAAACCATAATAAATTCAATTCCTAAAAATAAGGCTAGCATGCTGCCAAGCGAACGAACCATTGGAACATCTACTTCTAGTTTTTGTACTTTAGACTTGATGACATAAATCGCAATCGATAACGCGGTACCCGATACTAGCGCAGAAAGAATAAAAATGAGTGGAAATAAACCAGAATTTAGATAAGGTTGAGCTTTTACCACTGCGAAGATCGACCCTGTTCCCCCATGCACCCCAAATACGGCGAGAGGAATTCCGATAATTCCCATTACCTTCAACCGTTTTTTGTCGCTATCTTGATCGACTGCTGTGTATTCTTGCTTGTTAAAAGTAAGGAACCGATACACTTTGCCTTTCAAGTCATTATTTTTTGCTAAAGTAATCAGATCTTCTCGCATTGAAAAATACAGTTCTGTCACTAATAACACGATATAAACAATATAAAAATGAATTTCCCATGACATTGTACTCATGACGTTCCAATAGATAACGGAATTCATAATATGGTCAGGTCGGCCAATATCTAAGAAAATAAAGGTAATCGCTGTAATCATACAGACAATGGCTGATAATAGCGCTGATCGCCCGATTTTCTCGTACTTATCCATGCCAAATCCATAAATCATCGTGGAGAGTAAAAAAGAACCCGCACTCATTCCAATAAAATAAATATAAAACGCAACCCATCCTCCCCACGGGACGATGTTCGATAAATACGTGGAAGACATTCCTCGTAAAAAATATCCGCTAATTATGGAGTATAAACCTACCCCGAAAACGACGAGTAAACATGTCCACCAGATTTTTTCAATCTTTCTGATACGCTTTAATTGCTTTGAATCTGGCATGTTTTTACCTAAACTTGCTTCTGTTATCATGTTTATCACTCCCATTTTAAAAACTGCTGCAAGTGACTGAGATTTATTTCAGATAAATCACTCGTGGCTGTGTACCTAATTCTTCCTTCAGACGAAACGCTCTCGGGCTAGAGGCAAGCTTGGAAACGATACTATTCGGATCGTTCAAATCGCCAAAATAACGCGCGTCGCCAATACATGTTTCCACACACGCTGGCTCTTCCCCGCGCTGTAGGCGATGATAGCAAAAACTACATTTACGTACGGTTTCTTGCGGGATCTTTCCTTTTTTCCTTTCCCCGCGCTCCACCCCATATTCCGGACTGGTCACATCGTTATAGCCCATCATTTCCTGCTCATAACCATCACCAAAATCATAGGACCTTGCTCCATATGGACAGGCAACCATACAGTAGCGGCAGCCAATGCATCGATCATTATCAATCGTCACAATACCATCATCAAGCTTATAAGTTGCTCTCGTTGGGCAAACCTGTACACATGGTGGTTTATCACATTGCATACACGGCCTTGGCAGATTCACTAGCGAGATGTTAGGATAATCACCTACAAGGGTTTCAAGAACAACATTGTAGGACATTCCCGGCGGTGTTCTATTTTCCGATTTACAGGAAACGGTACATGTATCACATCCAACACATTTTCTTAAATCAATGACCATGCCCCATTTAGGGCCAGTCCCTTTCTTTTTCGTCGTTCTTGTATGGGTGTCGCTGCTGGCATATTGAGCACCAAATTCCTTCAATAACGAAGCTGAATAAAGCTGATGAAAAGCTTCTATTTTTAAGGTTCCATTTACGACCTTCCTTGCATCATTAGCCATATTTAAACCTAATTTGGTATCATATTTGCTTTTTGAAAGCTCTTTTTGGGCATCGGGCACGAAATGATCAGCAAGTTTGGCATATTCGTTTGGTTCTAAACCTTTTTTTGTTTTCAGCGCCATGATGAAACTCCTCTCCTATTTTGCGAATGGTTCGGAAACTTAACTTCTTAAAGTCTTTTTTAGGTATGGCCAACCGTTCGACTAATCATTGATAGCATTTTGCCACTTCCTTTTCTTTTTTGATTTCACTTATAAAAATGCAACTACTGTGCCAATTCTTTTCTCTCTCCACTTCCGGGAAGTTCCTTTGGTTCATGATGGTCAAGTCTTGATGTATCAAGCAATTTTATTCATTTCAAAAAAAAAAGTGACAAAAGGGCTTTTTCCCTCTTGTCGCTTTTTTGGACAATTTGTCTAGAATTGTTTTTTTATATGTCATTTTGTCAAATCAAACCAAACTATCACTCATTTAACCCGTATTGTTCAATTTTCCGATATAGATTCCGTAAACTAATACCAAGGATCTCAGCTGCTCTCCTTTTATTCCATTTCATTCGCATCAACACATGACCGATATGATCCTTTTCTACTTCCTCCAATGTGCAAAGTTCCCCTTCTTTCATTTGTACTTCCGATGGCTTTTGTGTTGGCAATAGCAAATCAGCTGCTTCAATAGTACCGCCGCTCGATAATAACATCCCTCTTTTAATTAAATGGTCGAGTTCCCGCACATTCCCTGGAAAATTATATTGTTGCAATGCTGTCAAAGCATTCTCTGATAGGGCTTTTACAGAAGACTTCCTTTGCTCCATAAAGTATTGGATTAATAGTGGAATATCCTCTTTTCGTTTACGGAGAGGCGGAATGGTTAATTTAACGACATTTAATCGGTAAAACAAATCCTCACGAAAATTTCCTTTACCCACTTCTTCTTCCATAATTCGATTTGTGGCTGCAACTACACGGACTTTTACTTTTCTTTCTCTTACATCCCCTACACGACGAAATTCACCAAGTTCAAGGAAACGCAGCAACTTAATTTGTAAGGCTAAAGGCATTTCTCCCAATTCATCCAAAAATAATGTTCCGCCATCAGCTGCCTCTACAAGCCCCTTCTTATCTTGGTTTGCTCCGGTAAAGGCACCTCTTGCATGCCCAAATAATTCACTTTCAAGAAGCTGCTCCGATAGGGCTCCTGAGTTCACAGCTACAAATGGCTCTTCTCGGCGACAGCTCCAATAGTGCAACGCTTTAGCAAACAGTTCCTTTCCTGTTCCACTTTCTCCCTCAATTAGAACAGGTATATCACTATCCGCAATGCTGTGGGTTAAATGAATAACTTCCGTAAAAATAGAGCTTTCACCAATAATCCTGAAATGATTCTGTTGCTGGATAATTTTTTTCATACTGTCGTTTTTTGCTTTAAGTAGCTTATTTTCCTCAGCCTTTTTAATGATTAATTCTAACTCTGACAAATTGTAGGGCTTTGTTAAATAATCGAATGCACCTAATTTCATCGCTTCAATCGCGGTTTCAATTGTCCCATGTCCCGTAAGCATAATAATTTCCGTCTCAGGGGCTATTTTTTTTGTTTCCTTTAACAACGAAATTCCGTCCATCTTAGGGAGACGAATATCATAAATAGCAATATCAAACAGTTGCTGTTTTAATAACGCTAGTGCATCTTCAGCAGTATCGGCTGAAGATACCTCGTAACCATTCCGTGAAAGTCTTTTCACTAGAAGACTTACCAAATCTTTTTCATCATCAACAATTAAAAGTCTTGTTCCACTCATGGGAATCTCCTTCCGTTACCTTTTATTAATGGGTATTCGGACTTTTACAGTAGTTCCCGCTCCTACTTTACTCTCCACTTGGATCGTTCCGCCGAATTCTTCTATAATGCCATAACATACAGATAGCCCCAGGCCCGTCCCTTTTCCAACGGGCTTGGTCGTATAAAAGGGGTCAAAGATTTTCCCCAGTACCTCAGGCTCGATTCCACAACCGTTATCCACTACCTGAATGCACAACAGATTTTGTTCTACTCTAACAGAAATCGTAAGCTGTCCATCATCTTCCATTGCATCCATTGCATTATTGATTAAATTGACAATCACTTGCATTAATTTTAAGCTATCTCCGAACAGAGCTGGCAAGTCATGCGGAAGATCTGTAGTTAGCTTAATTTGCTTTTTTTTCAATGTGGATTCGACTAGATGAATACTGTTAGCAATTGTTTCATTTATATCTAGATGAGTCATAGTCCAATTTGATTTTCTAGAAAAGTTTAATAAATTACTAGTGATCCGTTTACATCTTTCGGTATTTTCTTTAATTTTCGTTAAGTATAATGCCATTTCTTCTTCATCTAACTCTGCATCTTTTTGTTCCAATCGGTCAATCAAATCCTCCGCGAATACATTAATCGTCGTTAGTGGATTGTTTACTTCGTGAGCAAAGTTCGATGCCATTAATCCAAGCGCACTTAGTTTATCTGTTTGGATCATTTTTTCTTCCATTTGCTTTTGCTCGGTTATATCTTCAATAACAATTAAGTACTCTCCCTCCCCTTCCATAGCATGATTCAGTGGAAAAACACGATGGTTAAAAATTCTTTCTTCTCCATTTTCTCCTTTGGTCTTCATAATGGAATTCCCGTTCGTATCAATTTCAGGGGAAGTGATGGGACATTTCTCACAAACTTCCTTTTTCCCCCCTAACAATGTGAAACATGGTAATTGTACACCTTGATGATGTATCCATTTTTGCAGTAAAGGGTTCATCCAAGTTACCTGATAGTCTTTCCTGACAAGCGCTAAGCCTGATTCGATGCCATTGACAACAACACTTAGCCTTTCTTTTTCTTGCTCCAGCTTAAGTGACTTTTCTTGAAGTTCGTTGCTCATTTCATTGAAAGATTCTGCAAGTTTTCCTAATTCATCCTGACGATTTAATTGGATTGGACCTGGGTTCCTTCCAGTTTTTAAATAATTCATCCCTTTTTCCAAATAGATGATCGGTGTTGTGAAATAGAGCCCGGCGTAGACACTGATGAGACTGACAATAATCGTGACGATTGCCACGGCATATAACCCATTTCTGAACAGATGATTGATCGGCTCGTACGCCGTAGATGCAGGCTGCTCCATCACTAGTGTCCAGCCTAAGCTGCCAATTTTAGTTTGAACACCAAGTACATCCCGGTTATTTAAATTGGGAATTTTCTTCCATAATTGACTGTAATCTTGATGAGCAATCACTTTTCCATCATGGTCCAACAGATATAAATAGCTTGAATACTCCTGCCTAAGTGATGAAATTTTACCAATTATTTTTTGCAGTTGAATGATTGCCCCTATCCCTTTTTGTTTTCCATCCTCGCCAAATGGGATCATTACCCTCATAATCGGTTGTCCGAATTGATTAAATTCAACCTTGCCATAGGCTTTACTCTTGGATTGAAAATCAGTCCAGAGGGCATCCGAAAACCATTTTTCACCTTGTAAAGGAATATTTAAGTTATAGCGCGATACCTTTTTTTGAACGTAACCTAAATGATCCATTATGACAATTTCCTCTATTGACTCATTTTGCTGTAAGAGATCATAAAAGAGGCTTTGCTGCTTCCCCTGTTGCTTAAAGGCAATAGCCATTTGTAATTGCCGGAATGTCTGGTTAAACTCCAATTCAATTTCACTTGATAGGTTCTGAAGAATTAATTTCTGGTTTACTAGGATCTTATTTTCAAGTTCCGCTTTCACATTCGAATAATAATAGTAACTAATGAACAAAAGTGGCAGTATCGACATCATCATTCCAAATACCAACACTTTTATACGGATCGGTTGGGAAGAGAGCCAATTCCCAATTTTCCCTTCCATTATTTTGCCCCCTTCCGATCTGGAGTGGTAAATTCAGCTAGGTTTACCATCTCATTATTTATCTTAATGCCTAGTTCATCTTTGACTTTTGTATTAATAAAAAAATGTATCGTATCGGGAAGCTCTACCGGAAGGTCTGAAGGAGAATTCCCTTGGATAATTCGACTAACATACCTTGCAGCTTGATATCCTTGTTCTTCAAAACTTGCCCCATAGCTTGCAAGAATTCCTTCTTCTACTTCATTTCCGGATATCCCCATTACGGGAATTTTGTATTCTTTGATTATTTCTGCTAATTGATCTGTAAGTGATTCCATGCGAAAGCCAGGCAGAATTAGCAGCGCATCATTTTTTTGTACATTTCGACTTAAAAAATAGTTAAATTCCCGATCACTTACATTGACAGGGATTAACGGTAAAGATAGCCTCCTGGCAGAATCCATCGTATTTTCTAAGCTCAGCACACTAACTTTCATTTCCTTGTCATAGAGAACAAAGAACCTTTTGGCGGAAGGTACTAATTGATGCAAAAGTTCCAATCTTTTTCCTGATAGACTCGTATGATAGTTATTAATGCCTGTAAAAATTCCGCCAGGGGAACGGTAATCTTTAATGAAGCCAATCTCTTTTGGAGCTGCAACCCCAGCAAAAACGACGGGGATTTTTAGATTCTGTTCTTCCATCTTCTTTTTTAAGGTTAAGGTTTCAACTCCTCCAAGCGTAACAATAAGATCGGGCTTTTCTTTTATTAGTTCATCGATTATCTCTTTTAAAGTATTTTCGTTATCCATGGCATTTTTCACATCAAATTGAATTGTATCTGTCTTATACCCAAGTTCATCCAAGCCTTTCTTCAGACCAGTAAGCTTTTCTATTCTACTCTTTCCCATCATGATTACTCCTACTTTAGTCGGAGGATTTTCACGATAACTACTATAATTATTTAATAGGACTGAAATAATCACCACGATGAGAATAAGAAAATACCATTTCGTTTTCATCTGTTCTAACCCCTAACCTCGTCTTCCTTACGTCTTCCCTTTAACCATACTGAATAATAGACCGATCTTACCGATGTAAAATGGATAATTATATGAATTTTCATGAACATAAAAATAGGGTCGTCCCTAAAAGCTTACGCCTTTGGGGACTGACCCTTCTAACCAGATAGGTTTTCAGTAACTATCATTTAGTGAAACTTTCATCCTCTTTGCCCACTTGCCGATAAGTAAACCTAACAAACTAACCGCTCCCCCGATATAAAATGGGTCAATTCCCGTAACAGGAAACAGCGTCCACGCCCACACGAGGGAACAGATTGGGGCTCCCCAGACACTAAAAGCCGCCCACTTCGGATGAACCGCTCCGAACTTCAACAAGTAGGCCATAACCGGAAAGAATAGGGTAACCCCACGTAAGGTCATCGACAAAAACGCCCATTCCAGGATCAATGAATTCTCGCTCGAACAAACCACCAAATAAGCGAGAAGAATGGAGAGAAAGATAAACAATCGAGAAACTCCCAGCTTGACCCTGTCTCGTTGAAAACGTACCGTGTATCGCTGGATCACATCCTGGTTGATAATCGTGCCAATGCTTAAAGCTAGGGCCGCCCCTGTCATGACAACCGACAGCAAGATGACGCCATAGGCTGTTCCCCCTACCCAGGCTGGGGTATAGGCTAAGAAAAACTGCGTAATGGCCTCACGTGGCGCAAGCTCAGGATTATGCTCATGCATAAACATGCCGATCCACGCACTCAACAAACCGATGATGATAATGATGATTCCAGCCATAAATGAGCCGTTTCGCGCATCTTTGGTACTCTTCGCGGCAAAAACTGGTTGCAAATACGCTTGTGTAGAAAAAACGCCAATCAACATGGCTCCACCTTGCGCCCAAACAGAACCCGCTCCACTCGACACCAACGAGAGTTTACCCCCCACGTACCACTTCTGATAAATGGAGAACGGCAAAATGTCCGCAAAATAAATTCCTGTTCCCACCAGAAGAGTTAGCAGCAGAACAGTTTTCAGTGATCCAACCTGACTGGCCCCGATGAATCCTCCAAGCAGAACATACGCTAGAATTAACACGGCAGGAACAATCGCTAGAATCGCTGTACTCGCTTGTCCAAACGTATTGAGCACAGGCAGAGCAGCCAGAATTTGCGCAATTAATTGAATAAACATCCCGAGTGACAAAAATATGCTGGCTCCCAGCTGAGCCGTCTGACCATGCAGCTTGCCAACCAGTGCTGGAAGCGTCTCTACTTGCATCGCCCGCAGTTGTCCAGCAAACACCCCAAGCAGGATGATCGCCAAACCGCCCCCTAAGGTAAACCAGACCGCCGTCAAGCCATGGCGAAAGGCCATTTCCCCTGTCCCAATTATCGATGTTCCTCCAACAAACCCACCAACCAGCGCCCCCATTACGGTACCCACTCGAAGTGTTCCACTTGCATTGGTGAAATCGCTTGCTTTATGTATTTGACGTTTGGCCGCGATTCCTGTCCAAACCGTCAGGAGCAACACCAGACAAAAACCAATCAAAAAACCGCTTGAGACCATACCTACCCCACTCTCTGCCCATCGTTGGTGACCTACGAAAAAAGATATACCCTCTCCAATAATAGAGAGGGTACATCAATGCAACATCACTATAAACCTATTGACCAAGCTCCGTCAAGACAAGTTTCCCCATTTCCACCGTTCCGATCGCGGTACTGCGATCAACGGCAATGTCTCCTGTTCGATGACCCGCGTCCAGCACGGACCATACCGCTTTCTCCACGCGATCCGCGGCTGCGTCAAGTCCTAGGGAATGTCGCAGCAGCATGGCGGTGGAGAGAATGGTTGCGAGTGGATTGGCGATTCCTTTGCCCGCAATATCTGGAGCGGAACCGTGAACGGGCTCATACAATCCAAAGCTTCCATCGCCCAAGCTTGCTGAGGCAAGCATTCCGATGGAGCCTGTCAGCATGGCGGCTTCATCGCTTAAAATATCTCCGAACATGTTCTCGGTGACGATCACGTCAAATTGCTTTGGAGCGCGTACCAGCTGCATGGCGCAAGAGTCTACCAGCATATGAGACAACTCGACATCCGGGTAGTCTTGAGCAATTCGGTCGGCAATTTTTCGCCACAGACGGGAGCTTTCCAGCACGTTCGCCTTATCGACAGAGACCAATTGTTTTTTACGTTTTCTGGCAATCTCGAATGAGACTCGCAAAATACGCTCGATTTCTTCTTCATCATAAATCAATTCGTCCGAAGCGACTTCGCGTCCCTTTGCATTCGTGAAGCGTTTCTTTTCTCCGAAGTAGATTCCCCCGGTAAGCTCACGCACGACGATCAGATCAACCCCTGCTACAACCTCTGGTTTCAATGAAGAGGCGTCGACCAAGCTTTCATGCATGTTGGCAGGACGGAGATTGGCAAACAAGTTCAATGCCTTGCGAATTCCGAGAAGACCGGTCTCAGGGCGCAGATGACCAGGGTTCTGATCCCATTTGGGTCCGCCTACCGCTCCAAGCAGTACGGCATCCGCTTCCTTGCAGATCCGAACGGTTTCTTCAGGAAGTGGAGTTCCTTCTTCATCAATGGCAATTCCACCGATCTTCCCGTAGGTGAACGTGAACTCAACATTCGCTTGCTCGGCAATAAGTTGGAGAACCTTAACTGCTTCACTCGTGATTTCAGGTCCGATTCCGTCACCAGGTAGAACTGCTATGGTATATGATTTTGTCATTTGCATCCCGCTCTTCTTTCCTTGATTTTTCTGTTTTCTCTATTTTCCGTTTCACCCGTTCTGATCGGCTTCTTTCTTCCTATCCTCTTTATCTCATCTCAAACGGTCATTTACTCGACGGTACTTGCGACGAGCGTCTCTCCCCGACGTTCCAAGATTTTATTAATAGCCCTTACATAGGCGATAGCGCTTGCTTCCAATACATCCGTGCTGACCCCACGCCCTTGTACGGAGATATCGTTCTGTTGCAGACGAACATACACTTCACCTAAAGCATCCTGCCCATGTGTTACCGAGACAATCTTGTAATCCGCTAAAGTAACTTCTTCTCCTGTGGCTCGATCAATCGCCTTATAAATCGAATCCACGGAACCATTACCGCATGCGGCTTCCTCAAATACGCTGCCGTCTGGCTTGCTTAAACGGACACTAGCTGTTGGCATGGAGAGATTTCCGTATGAAAGCTGAAGTGACTCCAGCTTAAAGCTATCGCCTGTTTCATCCTGCTTGGCGTCCACAATCGCCAGAATATCGCTGTCGCTGACTTCCTTTTTCTTATCGCACAGTTCCTTAAAGGCGGCAAAAGCGGCATCCAGCTCTTCAGCTTCAAGGTTAATTCCCAAATCCACCAGCTTATCCTTAAACGCGTGGCGACCCGAGTGTTTACCAAGAACCAGCAGATTGGATTTGAATCCGACGCTCTCTGGACGAATAATCTCGTAAGTCGTGACGTTTTTGAGTACCCCATCCTGGTGGATACCGGATTCATGGGCATACGCATTCGCACCGACAATGGCTTTATTCCCTGGAACAATCATCCCCGTATGACGACTAACCAGTTGGCTGGTGCGAGCAAACTCTTTTAAATGTAAGGCTGTCGTTGCTTGATAGAAATCTTTTCGCGTCTCCAGCGCAAGCGCTACTTCTTCGATCGCCGCGTTTCCCGCGCGTTCACCAATTCCGTTAATCGTTCCTTCTACTTGTGTCGCGCCCGCTTCGATAGCAGCGAGACTGTTCGCTACCGCCATCCCTAAATCGTCATGGCAGTGACAGCTTAGCTTGACTTTATCGACATCAGGAACCAGGCGTTTCATTTCACGGAAGATGTTGCCGTATTCCATCGGGGTAAGATAGCCGACTGTATCAGGCAGGTTCACAATCGTTGCTCCTGCTTGAATCACAGCCTGCACAACCTCCGCAAGGAAATCAATCTCCGTACGACCCGCATCTTCACAAGAAAATTCAACCTCTCCGAAAAACTTTTTCCCATATTGAACGGTTGCCACCGCGCGTTCCAGCACTTGTTCCTTGGACATGCGCAGCTTGAATTCACGATGAATCGGGGATGTGGCCAAGAATACGTGCAGACAAGCATTTTGGGCATTTCGAAGAGCCTCATACGCTTTATCGATGTCATTCTGAGTTGACCTGGCCAAACTTACAATCGTCGCATTCTTGACTCGACGAGCTACTTCTGCCACGGAACGCAAATCGCCCGGGGAGGCAGCAGCAAAACCGGCTTCAATTCGAGAGACGCCTAGTTTTTCCAGTTGGAGGGCAATCTCCACCTTCTCATTCATGCTCAGGTTTACGCCAGGCGATTGCTCACCATCCCGCAGCGTCGTATCAAAAATCTCAATCGTCCGCATTGCTCTCCTCCTCCGTTTCGATCCTATTTTTCATGCTTTCTCTCCACTCTCGCTCTTGAGTTCTTTTCTCTATTTGGATGCTTTACTTAGCTTTGTTGACCAACACCTGCTGGCTTCTTCACTTCTTTTTTAATCCACGCCATCATATCGCGCAGCTTCGAACCTACTTGCTCAATACCATGCTCAGATTCAATACGGCGGCGAGCGTTAAAGGCTGGGCGGTTTGCCTGATTCTCCAGTATCCAGTTGCGAGCGAACGTACCATCTTGGATTTCAGCCAATACTTTTTTCATTTCTTGGCGGGTTTCGTCTGTAATGATGCGACGACCTGTGCTGTAATCACCGAATTCAGCTGTATCACTGATGGAGTAGCGCATGCGGGCAAGGCCGCCTTCGTACATCAAATCGACGATCAACTTCAATTCGTGCAGGCATTCGAAGTATGCGATCTCTGGGCGGTAGCCCGCTTCCACCAAAGTATCAAAGCCTGCTTTTACCAGCTCGCTTGCACCGCCGCACAGAACCGCTTGCTCACCGAACAGGTCTGTTTCGGTTTCTTCACGGAACGTCGTTTCAATGACACCCGCGCGCGTACATCCAATGCCGCTTGCGTAGGCCAAACCCACTTCATACGCTTTGCCGGTCACATCCTGATGAA
The DNA here is from genome assembly GCF_050113715.1 of Brevibacillus ginsengisoli. Taxonomy (NCBI): domain Bacteria; kingdom Bacillati; phylum Bacillota; class Bacilli; order Caryophanales; family Paenibacillaceae; genus Brevibacillus; species Brevibacillus ginsengisoli. The sequence continues at coordinate 289,852 of NZ_JBNJQR010000001.1, read as the reverse complement.
CCGCGAGCAATCCGGGAACCCCGAAGCCTTCTGTGTACACGCGGCGAACCAAGTGACCCGGGCTTTTGGGAGCAACCATCAATACGTCTACATCAGCTGGCGGTACGATTTGACCGTAGTGGATATTGAATCCGTGGGAGAACACCAACGCTGAGCCTGGACGCAGGTTTTGCGCGATTTCCTCACGATACACTTGGGCTTGTTTCTCATCTGGAATCAGGATTTGAACTACATCAGCCTGTTTGGTTGCTTCGGCCACAGAATATACTTCAAAACCGTCTTTTACCGCTTGTTCCCATGACTTGCCTTGACGAAGACCTACAACGACACGAATTCCGCTGTCACGCAGGTTTTGCGCTTGCGCGTGCCCTTGGCTCCCGTAACCGATAATTGCAACTGTTTTTCCATAAAGAGCCTGTTTGTTTACGTCTGTTTCATAAAACATTTTTACCATTGTGTATATCCTCCTTAAATGTATCTGTTTGGTTTATTAGGAACTGCCATTTAGGCATGAACTTCATGTGAGACAATACTTCTGGCCATCGCCATAGAGCCTGTGCGGGTCAATTCGCGAATGCCGTACGGCTGAAGGAGAACAAGCAAAGCATCAATCTTATCGGTATCCCCTGTGGCCTGGATAATCAAGGATGTAGGTCCAATGTCGACAATGGTGGCCCGAAACGGTTCTACAATGCCGTTGATTTCGGCGCGTTGACTAGGCGTCGCGTCTACTTTAATCAGCGCCAATTCCCTTGAGACCATCGGATTATCACTTAAATTCGTCACAGAGATGATGTCAATCAGCTTGATCAGTTGTTTCATGACTTGATCGAGTCGTCTTTCATCTCCGGCTGTTGTGATGATCATGCGGGACAACCCAGCTTCTTCTGAGCTGCCAACCGTAATGCTGTCAATGTTGCAGCCTCGTTGACCAAACAGATTGGCCACTCGGGTAAGTACTCCAGGATGATCATTTACCAGTAAGGCAAGCGTATGTCTTTGCATCATTCATCCCCCATTACCATTTGATCCAGCGTGTGACCAGGGGCTACCATCGGGTACACATTCTCTCCACTGTTCACGCGAAAATCGATGACGACAGGTCCATCATGTTCAAGCGCTTCGGCCCAAACCGCCTTCGCTTCTTCCAAGGTGCTGGCCCGAAGTCCCTTTACCCCAAAAGCTTCTGACAGCTTCACGAAGTCCGGACTGTAGGAAAGATCGATCTGGCTATAGCGGTTGTCGTAGAAGATCTCCTGCCACTGGCGAACCATTCCAAGCACCTGGTTGTTGATGATGACAATTTTGACTGGAAGATTGTATTGTCCGACAATCGCTAACTCCTGATTGGTCATTTGGAAGCCGCCATCACCGACAACCGCAATCACTGTGCGTTCTGGATAGGCAAACTGCGCTCCAATCGCCGCTGGAAAACCAAATCCCATCGTTCCAAGCCCACCGGAGGAGATCAGCGAGCGCGGATGCTTGAACTTGTAAAACTGCGCCGTCCACATTTGATGCTGACCAACGTCTGTTGTAATGATCGCCTCTCCATTGGTCGTTTCGAACAGAAGCTCAATGACTTCCTGCGGCTTCAGAACGTCGCTCTTCTCATACGAGTAAGGATGTTGCTGTTGCCATTCTTTAATCTGCTTGATCCAATCCGCAGAATCACAGGCTTTTGCTTGCGGCAGCAGCTTTTGAAGCGTACTTTTTACATCGCCGGCAATTTTGACGTAGGTGTTGACGTTCTTGCCAAGCTCGGCGGGATCAATGTCGACATGGATGATGCGAGCCTTCGGAGCAAACTCCTCGGTTCTTCCCATCGTGATCCGATCGTCAAATCGCGCCCCCAGACAGATTACTGTATCTGCGTTCAGCAAGGCGTAGTTAGCGGCGTAACTTCCGTGCATCCCTGGCATGCCGAGAGCCAGTTCATGCGTACCTGGAAAGCCTCCTAAGCCCATAAAGGAGTTAATGACCGGGATTTTGGTTTTTTCAGCAAATTCTTGCAATTCAGGGTCTGCCTGTGCCGTAATGATTCCGCCGCCTGCAAGAATCACTGGACGCTTCGAATCCCTGATGGTTTGAATAAACTGTTTGATCTCTTCATCGGACGGTTCCAACGTTGCCTGGTAGCCGCGAACGGAAACGGACTCAGGATACTCGAAGATACACTTGGCGTTTGCCACGTCTTTGGGGATATCCACCAGCACCGGACCCGGTCTGCCTGTCGTCGCGATATAGAAGGCTTCCTTAATGGTTCTCGCCAAATCGCGGACATCTCGGACGAAGTAGTTGTGCTTCGTGATCGGCAAGGTGATTCCGGTGATATTCGCTTCCTGGAAGGCATCCGTACCAATCAGACTCTGAGGTACGTTACCCGTGATACAGACTAGCGGCACGGAATCCATCTGGGCCGTCGCGATTCCTGTTACCAGGTTGGTTGCCCCTGGGCCTGAAGTAGCGATCACGACTCCGGGTTTACCTGATGCGCGGGCATATCCATCAGCTGCGTGAATGGCTCCTTGTTCATGGCGGGCTAGCACGTGATTGAGGTAGCTGCTGTACAGTGAATCATAGATCGGCAGAACCGCTCCCCCCGGGTAACCAAACACGAATTTCACTTGCTCCAAAATCAGGCAACGCAGCAGGATTTCTGCTCCTGTCATCTCCTCGCCCAGTCCAATATCAGGCAGGTTCTTCCTTCCAGTTAATTCGGCGGCTTCAACACTCATTTTCTCTCCTCCTCTTCCTCTGTTCCCTTCTCTGCATTCCTTTGTTTGTGTGTGAAGAAAAGACTTCGTCCCTTCCCCCGTTGCGCGAATGGAAAGATCTATCACTTTACCGCTGTATAGCAATAAAACTTTTCGATATGATAAAAAACCTTCCATCCCCAAGACAAATTGTTCATGTCATTTGGGGCGAAAGGTTTCGCGGTACCACCCAAGTTCATCAGCGCCTCACAGCAAGCCGACCTTTTCCAGTCGAATCATCAACTGAAACACGGTAACGAGTGTCAAACGGCCTTACCTACTCTCCACCCGAGGGCAGATTTCAGCAGACGGCTCCGAGGCGAGCAATCGAACGCATTCTTACCCGTTTCTCATCATCCCGGGCTCTCTGTGGAAGAAGGGGCGAACGATGTTATCCTCTTCAATGCCTGCAAATATATGAAAGATTTAAATTTTTTGTTTTGTCTGAAAATAAATGTTACGACTGATTATAGACAGGTAAATGTGGGGTGTCAACGGAATAAAAATCTTTTTATTTGACAAAATTCCGAACGATTGTTCAGTAAAAAACCGCATAACAGCGCCACTTTTACTATGTAAGCGGATTCATACATTCAAAAAAATTTCCCCTCTGATCACAAAGGGGAGTCCATTAGTCGATTAAATTGTTCACTGAATTGTCATTTTATTCTGCATGCCTTTTATTAACACACGGGCAACCTCTGGGCGGGAGAATTGCGGCGGTGGTGTCTGACCGTTGCGCAGCAGCTCACGAACTTTTGTCCCGGAGAGAGTCAGGTGGGCGGAAGGTTCATGCGGACATGTCTTTGTCGTCGCCATGCTGTCACATTGGGTGCAATAGAAACTATGTTCAAAAAATAACAAGGTGATCCCCAGCTCTTCTTCCGTAAAATTCGAAAAAATATGCTGGGCATCGTACGTGCCGTAGTAATCCCCGACTCCAGCGTGGTCTCTCCCTACAATAAAGTGCGTGCAGCCGTAATTTTTACGGACCATCGCATGAAAAACGGCTTCACGTGGTCCGGCATAGCGCATGGCCGCCGGGAACGCTCCGAGAAATACACGCTGTTTGGGATAGTAGTTCTTAAGAAGCACCAGATAGCTTTCCATTCGGACCTGTGCCGGCACGTCATCCGACTTGGTTTCTCCCACAAGTGGGTTCAAAAACAGACCATCTACTATCTCCATGGCGGTCTTTTGAATATACTCATGGGCTCGGTGAACTGGATTGCGGGTTTGAAAGCCTACGACTGTCTCCCAGCCTTTTTCCTTAAAAGTTGCCCGGGTCTCGGCTGGCGTGTAGTGATACTCGGGAAAAAGTTCAGGATCTGGCTGTCTCAGCACATCAATCGGCCCGCCAAGGTAAAGGGAAGGCCGTTCGTACAGCTTTTTGACACCAGGATGATTCTCATCGGTCGTACGGTATACGTGCAAGGCTTCCTTTTGTTTGTCCGGTGTGTACTTGCTCTCAACCGTCAAGACAGCGTAATCCATTCCATCCTGCCCCCGCAACAAGACTTGCTCCCCAATGGCCACATCGGCGTAGGATTTGTCTACGGAAAGCGTAATGGGAATCGACCAGATGAGACCGTTCTGGAGCCGCATCTTCTCGACTACTGAAGTATAATCCGCTTCATTCAAAAACCCGACAAGCGGGGAAAAAGCCCCAATGGCAATGCAGTTAAGATCAGAGAGCGTCCATGTGTCAACGGTAATCACGCGCAGGGATGGTATCAAGGAATGAAGCTTTTTTGAAGCCGTTTCTGATAATAAGCGATTCACCAGTTGCCCGCCATGCGGCAGGTTTTCTCGTTCCATTCATTCTCCTCCTAGATCATTTGTTAGATTATTGGTGCAAACCACACTCTGTCTTGGTAAAACCGGACCAACGTCCCGCTCGCGGATCCTCGCCAGGCAGTACTTGACGCGTGCAGACACTGCAACCGATGCTCGGATAATTCTGATCGTGCAGAGGATTATATGGAACATCGTTCTCATAGATGTAATTCCATATGTCCTTGTTCGTCCATGAGGCCAACGGATTGAACTTCACTAATTGAAATTTGCTGTCCCACTCCACCTTCTTGGTGTTGGCTCGTGTAGGAGCTTGATCCCGGCGTATCCCGGTGATCCATGCGTCATATTGACTTAACACTCTATTTAAGGGTTCAACTTTACGAATATTGCAGCATTGATTCGGTTCGCTTTTCCAGAGTTCATCTCCATAAATCTTTGCCTGTTCTTCCAGTGTCAATACTGGAAGCATCTGAACAAACGAGATACCGTAGCGTTCCTGCAAACGATCGCGGGTCTGGTACGTCTCCTCAAAATGCTTGTTGGTATCCAAGTAGAAAATGTTCGTGTCAATAGCAATTTTGGACAGCATGTCAATCAGGACTACATCCTCCGCTCCAAAGCTTGTGGCAAGTGTTATCTTCGAACCAAATTGTTTCGTCGCCAAAGCCAAAATTTCTTCAGGAGTTTGATCCTCCAAATCATCAGCCAAGAGCTGAATCTCCTCCTCAGATAACGGGCGATTTGTCATTAGCAATTCCCTCCTTGAAAGTATTGCACTCCATCTTATGATAGGCGGGCTCTTGTGGATACATGGCCGATCAAAGATGAATACATCATTTAATCCAATAATTCCAATCGGATTTAATAGTTATTAGATTACGTGGCATCTTTACGCCTGTCAATACGGAATTGTCAGAATTTAAAATCCGCAGATTATACCTCTATTTAGCGGGAATTTATTTAAATTTTCTGGTTGACCTCGATACAGTCGGACGTTATACTCATTTCATATTATTCCGATTAATTTGGTTGGTTTTATATAATCACAGGGAGGGTGTTAGCATGACAACGAGTGGGATTAGGCCGTGGGAACAAGATCCAAGCAAGCTCAGCAAATTGGAACTCGTCAAATTGAATCGTGATGGGTTGGATATCATTAACCTAATCCGTGAGAAAGCCAGCGGGGGCTATGAGGCATTCAGCGAAGAAGATCTTGGTTTCTTCAAATGGGCAGGTGTCTACGAGCAGAAACCAAAGGACGGACACTTGATGATGCGCGTGCGTATTCCTTCGGGGATCTTGAATAGTGATCAGGCTCGTATGTTAGCGGAGATTAGCCGCGATTATGGTCGAGGCCTGATTGATGTGACGACTCGGCAAGCCGTTCAGTTCCATTGGTTGCAGGTTCAGAATTTACCGGATATTTTTGATCGATTGGAGCGAGTTGGCCTATTCTCTTATCAAGCCTGTGGTGACGTGCCGCGGACGATTATCGGCAACCCGCTGGCAGGTATCGATCCGAACGAGCTCATGGACACAAGCTCGCTGGTTAGAGAATTGGAGGATTTCTTCCTGCTGAACCGTGAGTTCTCCAATTTGCCGCGCAAGTATAAAACGTCGATCTCCGCCAACATCTACAATACAGCCCACGCAGAGATTAATGACCTTGCCTTCACGCCTGCCAGCAAAGAATTAAACGGAGAAAATGTCATCGGATTCCACGTCTGGGTCGGTGGTGGGCTGTCCGCTAAGCCCTATTTGGCGAAACAGCTTGATTTGTTTGTTCGTCCTGAGGAAGTGTTAAAGGTCGCCAAAGGTGTGACGGAGATTTTCCGCGATTACGGCTTCCGAGAGAAACGCAACCACGCTCGCCTCAAATTCCTTGTAGCGGAATGGGGCCCTGAGAAATTTCTCGATAAGCTGATTGAACTGATTGGTCCGATGCCTGCTCGGGGAACAGATCAAGTAAAAGGCTGGAATGCTGGATACTTCACCGGAGTTCATCAACAAAAGCAGCCAGGCCTGAATTACGTCGGCTTGCTGCTTCCGGTTGGACGTCTGAATGCAGATGACTTCTTCGAGATCGCGCGACTTGCGGATACCTACGGTGATGGTTCCATTCGTACTTGCAACTCCCAAAACCTGATCATTGCCAACGTCCCCGACGCCAAGCTGGACGGATTGTTAACAGAATCATTACTGGAGAAGCTGACCCCTTATCCACGTACGTTTATCGGTCACGCTGTTTCCTGCACAGGGAACGAATTCTGTAACCTGGCGATTGTGGAAACCAAGGCAAGGATGAAAGCTATTGCCACTTGGTTGGATGAGCATGTGGCGATCGACACACCGATTCGCCTTCACGTCAACGGTTGCCCGAACTCTTGCGGTCAGCAGCAAATTGCCGATATCGGCTTGCAAGGCTCCCTGATCAAAACGGAGGATGGAATGAAGGACGCATTCGACCTATACGTAGGTGGAAGCCTTGGACCTGATGCAGCTTTTAACCAAAAACTAAAAGGACGAATTCTTGGGGATCGCGTCGCCCCTGTGATTGGCAGCCTGCTGGAGCAATATAAGCAGCACCGATTGCCTGATGAAAAATACCATCAATATGTTCGCCGAGTGGGAGTTGCCGAAATTCAACAGCAGCTGGACCAGATCCTGGCCGTGAATCAGGTATAAACGTCATCAGAAAAGAGGTGGACTATGTTTCTTTATAAATTGGAGATCATCACAGAGGAGAATCAATCGTTGGTGGCTGTCATCCTAGCTGAAACCGACGAAAAAGCCTTCTCCTATGCCGAAAGCCAGATCCGCAGACAATTTCTTGTTCCTCCTAAACTGACACAAATCTCTCTCGTGGAAAAGAAATACGTAGAAAAAGGAAAAGGATATTTGATTGAGGCCACTGCTTTGTAAGCAGTGGTTTTTTCTGTTAACAAAAGGGTAATTATTGGGATAACAGAAAAGGCAAAATACGACTTGTCAGATGTAGAAGAACATGGCCAGCATCCGGGAGAAGGTTGACTTTTGCATCAGGCAACAATCTGGTAAGCCTCTCTTCTGACTTTTTTGAATGAAGCATCACGTCTTTTTCACCAGCAATGAACATCACAGGCATGGTCAACCGTCTAAGTTCATAATCCGTAAAGATCGGTACTGGCTCCTTGCGAAAATGAAAATGGCGTGCAATTAATTTTACATTCTTTGCTGCCTGTTCCGGAATAGACTGGTTACCATTTACGAGCCGAGTAACTATGTCTCTTCCTTTCTCACTTAAAAGCAAAAGCGGCATTGCCTTAAACATAAATGAAGTTTTCTCGGAGCCAATACCTGAAGGAGAAATTAAGACAATCTTATCGACCTTCGCCGAGTGATTTACAGCAAAATGAATGACCATCCATGCTCCGAGAGAAATACCGATAAAACTTGATTTTTGTAGCTGCAATGAACTTAGAATATCATCTATCCATTCCGAATAGGCAGAGCTTTTCAATGAGTATCGCTTTTCCTCACTCTTTCCAGCATCACCAGGGATGTCAACCGCAAATACTCGATAATGCTTGGAATACTGAGCCATATCTCCAAGCCACATAGACGAGTTTGAACCTGAGCCATGTAAAAGGATTAGTGGCGGCAAGGATTTATCTCCACTCGCAATGATATACGTTTGTCCATAACGCGTAAGAATCTTCAATTCTTCATAAGGAACGGAGCATTGGGCAAGCAGTAAATCATAATGATTGAGTACAGCAGCCCTCCCAGCTTCTGTTTTGTACAATGATTTGTCATTCAATATTTTCACCTTCATTTTATGATCATTTCAAAAGCCAGCTCTCTGCACCTTCTCTTGTTTCAAAAACCCTAAAATGATTGCTTTTATTTGTCTCGGCCACCATTTCCTTAAACTTGCCTTTGTTAACCAACTCCATTGGTATGACAGCCGCCGTTTTTACAGAGTAGTTGATCCATTTTTGAATCATTCTTCCTGCTACGCCTGTTCGAAGTTTGAAAAAGTCTTCCGAAAGAGCCTGACTATGCAACATCAGAAGATTTGTCTCATTTTCGATGCTCAAAGCAACTAGATCCACAGCATCCTGTTCGCTGCTAAGTGGGGTTGGAGCAGAAAGTAATTCGATATACTTGTCGGTTCCGTTCTCGATTAGTTGATAGTTCATATTGATTCTCTCCTCCATCATTTCGTTTTCAAAAAGTTCTTTACGAATTCCTTGAACCCAGTTTAGTTCGTTGTGATAGGAAGATAGCAGGTTTTCGGAAATCTTATTCCACAAAAACACTTCACGCGCGTTTCTACTGGGTGAAGGAACGCCGCGTTTGATTTTTTCCTGCTGGAAGATCAATTGCATTTTGATCTCGTTCTCATAGTTGATCAGCAGATCATGTAATTCCTCGTCACTTAGTTGTTCCGCCCACGCCAATTGAATTAAAAAGGGTTTCCTGAACTCAGGAGCTTCTGGTGTTGAAAGAACCCATTCTTTCAATCGAGCAAGCCCATCATCCGTAATGCTGTATATTTTCTTGGATGGAGAGCTCATCTGATGTTGAATCTCATTCGTCACATAACCTTCATTCAAGAGCTGAACAAGCGTTTTGTAGATTTGATTGTTGTTACCCGACCAATACATTGCGGAAGATTCTTCAAAAATCTTTTTTAATTCATAACCTGTTGAAGGCTTCCAGCTAAGAAGTCCTAGAATGGCATATTTGATTGACATAAAAACACCTCTGGTTGTTATTGGTAACCTATGTTAATAGTAACCTATGTTATTAATAATGTAAATGAGATCGTGCAATACCTATTCACATTTAGACGACTGATGGGCCAATGCTACATTTCCCTGACGTTTAAAGGAGAAGGACGACAAAAAGGCCGTTACTTGGACGTACTGTACGCCACAAGTAACAGCCTTTTGAATCGATTGATATCGTTCTACCCTGATTTCCCAACGTTTTTCTCTTCGTTAGATACTAATCCGTTGCAAACCAACCGGCTCAACCGAAGCCTCAAGCGCCTGCTCCAGATCAGCCGCCAAATCATGCACATCTTCCAGACCGACAGATAAACGGACCAAACCATCCGTAATCCCTCTGCGGTGTCTTTCGTGTGCGGGCATGGAAGCATGCGACATCATCGCGGGATAGGAGAGAATGCTCTCTACGGAGCCCAGACTGACCGCCACAAGCGGCAATTTGACGGCTTGCAGGAAGCGTTTGGCCTGCTCCTTGCATCCCAAATCAAAAGAAAGCACAGCGCCATGTCCCGTTGCTTGACGCTCTTGCAGCGCATGTCCCGGATTATCGAAGAGACCCGTGTAGTAGACCCTCTCGACCAGCGGATGAGCCTCCAGCCAGGTAGCTAATCTGTGGGCGCTCAGCGTGCTTACATCCAGTCGAGCCTTCAGGGTTTTCAGCCCTCTCATCACCAGCCAACAGTCTTGAACGCCGAGAATGGCTCCAAAACCGTTCTGAATCATATACAGTTGCTGCCCCAGCTTCTCATCCTTCGTCACGACGAGCCCCGCCACGACATCGCTATGTCCAGCAATAAACTTGGTCGCGCTGTGAATGACAATGTCTGCCCCTAATGCAAGCGGACGCTGGTAATACGGAGTTAAAAACGTATTGTCGACAATCGTCAGCAGTTTGTGTTGTTGCGCAATCTGGCTGATCGCTTGGATATCGGTCACTTTTAACGTAGGATTGGAGGGCGTCTCCAGGTAAATGCCTTTGGTCGTGGGCCTGATCGCTGCTTGAACTCGCTTGGGATCGGTCGTATCCACAAAAGTTGCTTCAATACCTAATCGCGTAAATACGTTGGTTAAAATCCGAAACGTTCCGCCATACACGTCTTCAGACACAATTAAGTGATCACCGGTAGAGAACAACAGGAACACACTGGAAATCGCCGCCATCCCGGAAGCAAAAGCAAAGCCTCGGCTCCCCCCTTCCAAACCGGCAATTGCATCTTCTAGGGCTTCTCTCGTCGGGTTGCCTGATCGCGCGTAATCAAAATGTCCTGGTTGATCCAAATCAAATTGATGAAAGGTAGACGCTTGATAAATCGGGATACTCGACGCTCCCGTAACCGAATCAATCCCACTCGTCCCATGCAGTAATTGGGTGGCAAATTTCATTCTGATCTCCTCCTCACCTATTGACAAGATTCCAGGGCTTGCGCCAAATCGAGGATAATATCCTGAGCGTGCTCGATGCCGATGGACAACCGCAGCAATCGGTTACAAACTCCGACATGCTCTCTAATCTCTTGCGGAATATCAGCATGTGTTTGAGTGGCAGGATAGGTACAAAGCGACTCTACTCCCCCCAGGCTCTCGGCAAAAGAGATGATCTTGAGGTTGCTTAAGAAGGTCCCAACCATGGATGAATCCTTGATTCGAAATGAAACCATCCCGCTATACCCGCTAGACTGTTTTATTTGGACTTCATAGCCTTGATGAGACGACAGACCCGGATAAAACACGTCTGTCACCAGCGGTTGAGATGCCAGGAAACGAGCGACGAGATAAGCATTTTCCTGGTGTCGATCCATTCGAAGGGCCAAGGTTTTCAATCCGCGAATCAATAACCAGGAGTCTTGCGGACCAAGTACTGCGCCGATTGAATTGTGTAAAAACCGGACTTTTTCCGATAATTCCTCTCCCTTGGTTACAATCAGTCCCGCCAGCACATCATTGTGTCCAGCTAGATACTTGGTCGCGCTATGGAAGACAATATCGGCTCCAATCTCCAGTGGACGTTGATAATATGGGGTCATAAAAGTATTGTCAACAATCACGAGAAGCTGATGATCTCTCGCAATTCCGACTATTGCGTCTATATTAGTGATCTGCATCAACGGATTCGTCGGTGTTTCCACCAGTATGGCTTTGGTGTTGCTCTTGATCGCAGGCAGCACATTGTCTGTCTCACGTAAATCCACATAGCTAAAGGTGAAGCCGTAGCGGGAATACACCTGTTCGAACAGACGATAGGTTCCTCCGTATAGATCAAGCGAAACGATGATGTGGTCCCCTTGAGAGAACAATCCCATGATCGTCTGAATCGCTGCCATACCGGACGCACAGGCAAAACCGGCAGTGCCGCTCTCCAGTTCGGCAATCGCTTCTTCAAGCAAACCGCGTGTTGGATTGGCCGTCCGCGAATAATCAAACCCTGTACTCTCTCCCAAGGTAGGGTGTCGATACGCTGTCGAATGATAGATGGGAAAGCTGACAGCACCCGTTGTTTTCTCTTTTCCCACACCAATTTGAACCAGTTTCGTCTCTACATGCATGTGTATATCCCTCCACTTGTCATCACTTGAGTCTTCCCTTAATCCTGCATAGCTTTGGCCAAGTGGCTTTTTCCAAAGAAAAAAGCCCTCTTTCCTGTCGAAAGAAGGCTTTGTTTACGTTTCCGCAAGCAAATCCTTCTCATCTCTCAGAGCATAATGCTCCGCAGGAATTGGCACCGTATCCCCAAAATGGGTGATCGGTTGCCGGGCATCATCGGGCCAGTCCCTCCGCCTCTCTTGATAAGAAGTTTGCTATTCAGTTCAAGTTGAAATTAATAGTAGCGTAAGGATTCTCGAAAGTCAAGCGGTTAAACGGTAAAGGATTTTACCTTGTCATGCAGGATTGCGATATTACGGGATACTTCCGAAACGGATGCGACAGTCTCCTCCAGCGTAGCCGTTTGCTCCTCGGCAGAAGAGGCAATTGTCTCCATTCCTTCCGCAATTTCCACGCTGACTTTGGTTACATTTTGAATGCGTCCAAACGCAAGCTCGCCCTGCTCACGGATGTTGGTTGATGCCTGATAAATCTCCGCAATCTGATTGGAAACCAATCCGACGTCGTTGGTAATCTCTTTGAAGGATTGGCTGCTCTTATTCACCAGTTGTCCAATATCATTCACACTGTCCACACCGAGCTTGATGGCATCCACAGCTTCCATCGATTTACCTTGAATTTCACCCAGCACCTGTATAATTTCTTGTCCCGCTTTATTGGTTGCTTCGGCCAGCTTACGTACCTCGTCAGCCACGATCGCAAAGCCTCGACCATGTTCGCCCGCTCTAGCCGCTTCAATCGCAGCGTTAAGTGCAAGCAGATTGGTTTGTCCGGCGATGGCCGTAATCAGTTGGGTTATCTCGTTAATTTGATCCATCCTTCCCTTTAGACCCTCTACAACATCCGCGGAATGGAGAACAATCTCATTGACTCGATTCATTTCGCTTTGCACATGTTCACTTGTCTGCAAACCAGCCTGGGCGTTATCAGCGGCACGTTTGGTCGAGTCTGTCGTGATTTTCAACAGATCCGTCGATTCTTGAATTTCTGCCTGAAGCTCACGAATAGCTTCCGTCGTTACCATGGTGTCGTCCCGCATCATGGAAGTGGCTTCAGCCATGTCTGTTATGGTTACAGCAATTTGCTCGGAAGCCTTGCCTGTTTGCCCTGCCCCTTCATTGAGGAATTCGGCGTGTTGCGTCACCGTCTGCGTTACCTCAATGACCTCCTGAATCATGTTTCGCATATTAGCCGTAGATTTATTGAGATGAGTAGACAAGTGCGCCACTTCATCCCTTCCTTTTACCGTCGCCTGCAAGGTCAAATTTCCTTTTCCGACCTCTTCAATCACTGAGCCGATCTGACGAAGAACACGAGAATATTGATGGGCGAACCAGTATGCGACTAAAGCTCCCAGCAAGGTTGCGCTTACTGTAACGATTATAATCATGTATTCATAGGACTTAATCGATTGATAAAACTCATAATCATACGCTCCACAAGCTATGTACGCGTTCCAAGGCTCAAAATAACGAAGATACGACGTTTTGGTACCAATTTGAGCATTCGGATCATTCAGGCTTTGTCCAGGCAAGTAAAATGGAAAATCGACATAACGTTCCTCTATGTTCGCTTTCTTGGAAGCTTCCTGAAGCATCGGTAGAACTTCCTGACCATCAGGAGTCTTCATCATCGGAACCTTGCCAATCACACCAAACCGAGGATGCACGTAGGTTTTTTGAGGCGTTTGGGGATCTGCGCTGTTAATGAACAGATACCCACTCTCCCCATAATGATAGCTGGTTTTCAGATAGTCTCGTTCCTTGCCATCTGCTTTTAAGGGGCCCGCCAGAATTTCATTTGCTCTTTTCAGCGCTTCTTCTTGCGTAATTTTCCCTGTCTTCACTTGTTCATCTAACAGCGTCAGGACATCGTAGGCATTGTCTACAACCGTTTTCAGCGCTTGTTTGCCATCATCGATTAACGATTGTTTGGCTTGCATGTAACCAATCACACTAATCGTCAGCGCAGGAATCACCATACATGCAACAATTAATACGATTAATTTGCTTCGAATTGAGGATAACATTTGAGACTTCCCTTCCATTCCTTCTTTGGCTACTCTCTCTTGTTTGGATATGAATGCTGTTCTTTTCTCCTTACTGTAGCTTACACTTTAGCGACACAAGAAAATGTTAAGAAAAAAAGAACAAAGTCCAGACATAATTAGATTTAGACACATATATCTTCCCAATTTCCACTTGAAATAAACCTGGAAGATGATTCAGGAATTGTAGCGGTTTGCAATTGGTAAAGGAAACCTCCAGTTTGTTCATATATTGTTCATATTCGTGCAGTAAAGTATGAGCATAGACAAAAACAACATGAATGGAGCTGATCTTAAATGTTAGCAGCAGCCGTGATTATCATTAATCTAGCGCTTATTTCTTATACAATTGGTGTTTGGAGTGAAAAACGCTCCGGAGAACTAAAAATGAAACATCTCCTGTTTTTTGGGTTCGGAATTTTGTTTGATACCGTCGGGACATCCTTGATGAAAATGTTGGCGAAAGGTTCATTTATGAATATCCACGGGATTACTGGTTTGATTGCGCTTATTCTGATGTTGTTCCACACCGTATGGGCATGCGTTGTTTTGTGGAAAAACAATCAAAATCAAATCAAGAAATTCCATAAATTTAGCCTGACTGTATGGGGCTTATGGCTTGTGCCTTATTCCATTGGTGTAGCCTTGAGCATGATTCATTAATCAACACACTTTCTTTTTCTTCAACTACACAGCAACGAGAACGCGCAGACACCTTGTCTGCGCTTTTTTTATTTCTGTGATCAGTTTTTTTAGTTTTGTGACATTGCTCTCCAACACCTAGTTAATCGTTTGTTTCTGGTGTAAAATGTAAAAAAATGAAAGTGTGGGGACTATGAGCAAATTTGATCAAGTGATATTATATATTTTTAGCTTTTGCTTTTTCCCAATCGGAGTTATCATGTGGGCCGTTTCCTTGTTTAACCAGAACCAACAAATGAAGAAGATTGGCCGTAAAGCCCTCTATCTTTCTCTTGCTTCTTTTAGCTTGTATTTTATTATAGGAATCCTTAATTTTGTCGCGACTTAAAATTAGGTTCCGACAGTTATTTCTATTTCGATAGAGGATCGCAACTTGAAGCAATAATAATGGTTCATACAAGAATTATTTTTTGGTTCCACAATCATTCCGTAATTGCCCCTTAAGCTAAGTAGCGTAAAACCTACCACATTACTTAGGAGGGTTCATCGTGAAAAAGAAAATCGCAGTTCTATCAACCTGTCTGTTACTTACCGGAATACTTTCAGCCTGCGGTACTCAAAATACAGACTCTTCTTCCCAAGCACCAGCGTCTAACACTCAAACGGGAACTACCAATACCCAAACAGCTACTTCTAGCTCTCAGACAGCAACTTCTACACAGCCGCATGAGATCAAACTGGATATGAAGGAATTCTCTTACTCCATGCCTGAGATTAAAGTACATGCGGGAGAAAAAATTCACTTTGTCTTGACCAACTCCGGCAAAGTTGAACATGACATTAACAGCGAAGAATTGAAATTGGATAAAGATGTAGCGCCTGGCAAAACCGAAACTCTTGACTGGACTGCCCCTTCTAAACCAGGTACCTATCCAATCATTTGCGACAAACCAGGCCATAAAGAACAAGGAATGACCTTCAATTTAGTCGTTGAAAAATAGCCTGTACGTCCCAGCAGCCTGAAAAAGGCTGCTTTTTTTCTTCTCTAGAACACTCCGAAAAGAATCTTTTGACCTCCTATGGAGGAGTTTATTGCCACCTTCAGCTTATCCTTAATTTCGTCGATTGTTTTTTCTTTCCTGATAGTTGTAAAAGGATAAATTATGTGTATCCATTCAAAAAAAGCACTCATCCGAGGATGAGTGCTTTTTTCATGTGTAATTAAACATCGTGCTGGAACTTCGCCTCGTCTACTCGTTGACGATCAGTTCCAGTTGATCCGTTACCTTCCCGTTCGAGGCGATAATAGTTAGTTTGGTGCCAGCAGGAGCATCCTTTTTGACCTCCAGCAAACCGTCTTCGCTGATCGTTGCATATTCGGTTTCTGCCAGTTGGTAGGTAGTGCCCGCATTTCCTTTGGTAACATCACGCTTGCCGCCACTGGTCAAAGTCGCGTTGACGTTCAGTTGTACCGATTCACCTGGGGCTATCTCCTGTTGGCTGGCTGTGACGGTGATCTTCTTGATACTCGCGATCTGGATAGTGACGGTCTTCGTCGTCTTTCCGTTTTCCACCGTAATTTTGACCGTTTTACCACTTCGTGCGTTGCTAGCAATCGTCACGAGGCCGTCCTCGCTTACCGTGGCGACCTTCGAGTTGCTCGATTTGTAGGTGGTGCCGTACTCCGCTGCGCTCACATCCCCCTTGCTACCGTCGGGATACGTGCCGGTCACTTCCAGTTGCTTTTGTTCGCCCGCAAGCAGCGCCATTTTCGTTTCCTTCAGCTTGATGTCCTGGACAAGGACCTCTGCCACCAGGAACGTGCCTGTTGAAGCCGTCTCCAACGTGGCGCGATTCTTTTCTTTTGTCACTGCGGCGGCTTTGCCGTTGCTTGTCGTGACCTGTTTCCATTTCTTCTCTTTCTCGTCGTAGCGGTACGCCAGCAGCTTCTTGCCCTTCTTGTCATAAGGAATGCTCAGGCGAAGCGCATCCCGTTCTTTTCCGTCAGTCATCTTCATGGCTTTGCCGTTCGCCAGCAGGGAAACGTCATACGCTTTGCTCATTTCGCTGTATCCCTTCGGAAGCGCGACACGGCTGTTTTTCTTGATCGAAACCCCCAGCTTAGCTCCGTCTAGCACTTGCAGCCATGTGGTCGGGATAAACAGGCCGGTGTTTTCCGCGGTTTCCACCTGCAAGTTGACCTCTTTCTCTGCCATTTTCTCCGCGAGTTCTCCTGATAAAGTGAGCAATGACGAAACCGCCTGCGCGTCCTTCGTTACGTTTGCGCGTTTCTTCACGCTCTTCCCGGTGTGAATGGTCATCGTCTTCGCCAGTTCAAACTGCGAAGCATGCTTGCCTAGGCTCTCCGTAAACCGGTTCACCATCCCGGACAAGCGGTCGATTTTCTCTGCCACTTTTCCGGTGTCTTTCAATTCTTTTTGATCCGCAGCGTTAACCGTGGCGAGTAGAATCGACATTAATTCACTCATATTTCCCGCCAGCTTATCCTTGGCTGCATCGTCCTTCGGTTTGGCGATGATGGTATTCGCCATTTGCGCGACAGCCTCTTGCGCTTCTGCAATGATCGGCCAATCTACTTCTTGTGTATCTTCCTGCGCTTCGCTTACTGCCTGCTCCAGCACCTTCTTGGTCCGCTCTACTACCTGACTCTCTTCCACAATGCCCTGATCCTTTTTCTCCAGAAGTGTCCCAAACACCGTTGTGACCGTGGACGCGATGACCTGCCACTTTCGCTTCTGGTCAACCGCTGTGGATGCGTTGACCTTTTGAAGATGCGCCAGTACCTGATCCACACTGTTCAAAATCGTCCCTGCATCGTTACTGTTCTTAATCGTTTGTACCACCTGCTGATTCAGCTGCTCCTGCGATTCGGGAGTAGGTGTTACTGGTGTTGGCGTGCCTGGTGTCGTGTCCGGTGGCAGCGGTGGGGTTCCTGCTGCTACGGTCACTGCCCGGGCAGATAACGACTTGTTCATCTCATGGGCCGAGGCATCCGCCATCGAAAAATGCTCCAAATCTTTGGTTTGGACGTTATAAGATTTGTCACCCACTGTCGCTGTCTGTTTGATTTTGAAGGTAACCGTGAACAGCTTGTCGCCCGCAGCAAGCGGAGTTTCCCCGCCATCGCGGTCCACCCAAGCCGTTCTCAGCCAGCCCCCCGTATTATTGTAGTTGGAGTCAAAGTCATCACCGGATTCGCCCGTAATTTTGGCTACTTCCAGGGCAGACTTGTCAAAATCAATCTGCATCTGGTAGGCAGCGATACCTGCCGTTGCCTTCGTTACACGAACCGGAATCTGCACCGTCTGGCCTGCCGTTCCGCTCGCGCTGCCGATTTCCACCGTCGCGGCATTCGACTCCCGGACGGTCACGTTGCCCGCTGTGGCGGCAGCCGTTATCGGATTGTCTCCTTCATAGACAACGCCTGCGACCGGGTCCACTTTGGAATCGCCCGTTGTTGCTGTGCTTTTGATTTTGAAACGAATCGTAAACACTTTCGTTTCTTCCGTGAACAAGCTTTCCAGTAATTTCGCCTTTACCTTTACAGTACCGGCACTGGTTGCGTCCGCCTCGAATGTATCCTTCGAAACAACACCCCGTTCATCGGTAACCTTCACCACTTCCAGCACATCCGGATCATAGTGAACCGTCACATCATATTGCCAAATCATCGTTTCAGGAGTCAGAGATACCGGCACATCTACCGTATCCCCCGGCCATCCCTTCGCACTGCCGACGGTCATCGAATCAGGTTCGGCCGCACTAGCAAACGAACCGAAGGACATCACCATGCTCACAATCAGCCAAACCGAAACCAACCTTTTCCACAGTTGCCCTTGTCCGGTTAACCTACGCTTATTCAATCAGGACTTCCCCTTTCCAACAGCTATCGCCAAAATCAATTTCACGTCTTCGTTATCCAGCTTGTTATCGCCGTTCATATCCAATGCCTTCTTCTGTTCGTCAGTCAAGGAAAACTTGACCGGATCCTTCAAATACTTCTGCAGCAGCAGCATGTCCGTCGCAGTGATCATTCCATCGCCATCTGCATCACCGGTAACCGGCGGCGCTTCGTTCACCACTGTCGCCGCTGCCTGGCCGAATTTCACCACGTTCCCGCTTGCGTCCACTTCCACCATCGCGATCTTGTCGCCATTCGCCGCTGCGATGAGGCCTTCTGTCGGCAATTCCGTGTAATCTGCTCCGATGCTGTCCCCTACGCTTGGCACTGTCACTGCTGCGCTCTTATAGTTTTTGTACTTCAGCTTATTGCCGTTTCCGATCGTGTCCGTAACGCTCACTATCGTCTTTCCGTTTTTGTCGGCTCCCGCAGGGTCGCTCGTCGTCACGGTCAAACCGCTCGCCGCAAGCTTCGCCGTTGTCTGAGCGAAACGCACCGTTTTGCCATCTGCGTCCACTTCTATGACCGCGATCTTGTCGCCGTTGGCCGCTTCAATGATACCGTCTGTCGGCAGGTCTGAGTAATCCGTACCGATGCGATCCCCTTCGCTTGGCACTGTCACTTCTGCGTTCTTAAAGTTTTTGTACTTCAGCTTATTGCCGTTTCCGATCGTCTCTTTTATGCTCATTTTCGTCTTGCCGTCCATTCCGGCTCCTACCGCGCCTCTTGTCGTTACGGTCAAGCCGGTCGTCCATTTCGCGTACAGGGTCACTGCGGTTGTCCCCATGCTAAGCGTACTGCCTGCTGCATACGTTGTTCCCTTTCCATCCGCTTGTGTATTCCATCCGGTGAACTGGAAACCGGGCTTTGTCAGATTCCCAGGGTTGGCCAGTACGGTCACTGCTGCCCCCTTCTGGTATGTGTTGCTGTCCGTCGGTGCGGTTCCCGCCGTTGCGCCGTTGCCGTTATAGGTGATGGTGTTAAGCGCTACTGTTGCCTGTCCGAAATTCACCACTTTCCCACTTGCGTCCACTTCCGCCACCGCGATCTTGTCGCCGTTGTCCGCTGGGATGAGGCCGTCTGTCGGCAAGTCCGCGTAGTCCGTACCGATGCTTTCCCCTACGCTGGGCACTGTCACTTCTGCGCTTGTAAAGTTTTTGTACTTTAGCTTATTGCCGTTTCCGATTGTTTCCACAACGCTTACTTGTGTCTTGCCGTCCTTGTCTGCTACCGCAGGATCTCCTGTCGTCACGGTCAAGCCGGCCGTCCATTTCGCATACAGCGTCACTGCGGTTGTCCCCATGCTAAGCGTACTGCCTGTTGCATACGTCGTGCCGTTCCCATCCTCCTGTGTATTCCATCCGGTGAACAGGAAACCGGACTTTGTCAGATTCCCAGGGTTGGCCAGCACAGTCACTGCTGCCCCCTTCTGATATGTGTTGGTGTCCGTCGGCACAGTTCCTGCCGTTGCGCCGTTGCCGTTATAAGTGACGGAGTTTAACGCTACTGTTGCCTGACCGAAATTCACCACTTTCCCGCTTGCGTCCACTTCCGCCACCGCGATCTTGTCGCCGTTGGTCGCTTCGATGATGCCGTCTGACGGCAAGTTCACGTAATCCGCACCGATGCTGTCCCCTACGCTGGGAACTGTCAAGTCTGCACTTGCAAAGTTTTTATACTTGATTGTGTTGCCAACTCCAACCGTCTCCGCAACGCTTACTTGTGTCTTGCCGTCCTTGTCCGCTCCCGCAGGATCTCCTGTCGTCACGGTCAAGCCTGCCTTCCATTTCGCGTACAGCGTCACAGCGGTTGTCCCCATGCTAAGCGTACTGCCTGCTGCATAGGTCGTGCCGTTTCCATCCGCCTGTGTATTCCATCCAACGAACAGGAAACCAGACTTTGCCAGATTACCCGGGTTGGCCAGCACGGTCACTGCTGCCCCCTTCTGATACGCTTTGCTGTCCGTCGGTGCACTTCCCGCTGTTGCGCCGTTGCCGTTATAGGTGATGGTGTTAACCGCTACTGTTGCCTGTCCGAAATTCACCACTTTCCCGCTCGCATCCACTTCAGCCACCGCGATCTTGTCGCCGTTCACCGCTGCGATGAGGCCTTCTGTCGGCAAGTCCGCGTAATCCGTACCGATGCTGTCCCCTACGTTGGGCACTGTCACTTCTGCGCCTGTAAAGTTTTTGTACTTTAGCTTATTGCCGTTTCCGATCGTCTCCGCTACGCTTACTTGTGTTTTGCCATCCTTGTCTGCTACCGCAGGATCTCCTGTCGTCACGGTCAAGCCGGCCATCCAGTTTGCGTACAGGGTCACAGCGGTTGTCCCCATGCTAAGCGTACTGCCTGCTGCATACGTAGTGCCGTTTCCATCCGCCTGTGTATTCCATCCGGCGAATAGGAAACCGGGCTTTGCCAGATTGCCCGGGTTGGACAAGGTCACCGTTGCCCCCTTCTGATACGTGTTGCTGTCCGTCGGTGCGGTTCCTGCTGTTGCACCGTTACCGTTATAAGTGACGGTGTTTAACGCTACCGATGCCTGGCCGAATTTTACCACTTTCTCACTCGCGTCCACTTCCACCACCGCGATCTTGTCGCCGTTCGCCACTTCGATAATGCCCTCTGGCGACAACTCCGCGTAGTCCGCACCGATGCTGTCCCCTACGCTGGGTACTGTCACTTCTGCGCTTGTAAAGTTTTTATACTTAAATGTGTTGCCAGATCCGATTGTCTCCGCAACGCTTACTTTCGTCTTGCCGGCCTTGTCCGCTCCCGGCGGATCGCCCGTCGTCACGGTCAAGCCTGGCGCCCATTTCACGTACAGCGTTACAGCGGTTGTCCCCATGTTAAGCGTATTGCCTGCTATATACGTCGTTCCGTTTCCATCTGCCTGTGTATTCCATCCGGCGAATGTGAAGCCGGGCTTTGCCAGATTCCCCGGGTTGGCCAGCACAGTTGCTGCTGCCCCCTTCTGATACGTGTTGCTGTCCGTCGGTACAGTACCCACCGACGCGCCGTTGCCGTTATAGGTGACGGTGTTTAACGCTACCGCTGACTGGCCGAATTTCACCACTTTCCCGCTCGAATCCACTTCTGCCACCGCGATCTTGTCACCGTTCGCCACTGCGATAATGCCGTCTGACGGCAAGTCTACATAGTCCGCGCCGATGCTGTCCCCTTCGTCTGGTACACCCACCGCTGCGCTCTTTAAGTTTTTGTACTTGAATGTGTTGTCAGCTCCGACCGTCTCCGCAACGCTTACTTTCGTCTTGCCGTTCTTGTCTGCTCCCGGCGGATCGCCCGTCGTCACGGTCAGGCCGTTAGCTATCACCGAATACTTCATCACCGTGGCTTTATAGCCGTTACCGTAATCCGAATAGGCCACATACGGAGTGCCGTTTGCTACATACAGGGATATGTACCGACCCTCACCTGTCGTGAAGCCTTCGATGCCTACCGTCTCCCAACTGCTTTCATTGTACTTCTTCACCGTGACTTTACCGGCTTTCATCCAATCCGAGTATGCCACATAGGGGGTACCGCCTTCTATATACAAGGACATTTGATCAGCAGAATATGCCGAGAAGCCGGCGTTGCCTACTGTCTCCCAACCGCTCCCATTGTACTTCATCACCGTGGCTTTATAGCTGTTACCGTAATCCTTATAGGCCACATAAGGGATGCCATTATCAACAGACAGGGACATGAAATCTGCCTGTCCTGCCGAGAAGCCTTCGATGCCTACCGTCTCCCAACTGCTTCCATTGTACTTCTTCACCGTGGCTTTTTGGCTGTTTGCTCCATCCTGATAGGCCACATAGGGGGTGCCGTTTGATACATACAAAGTAGTGTTCTTTGCCTGACCTGCCGAGAAGCCGGCGCTACCTACCGTCTCCCAACTGCTTCCATTGTACTTCTTCACCGTGGCTTTACCGCTGTTTCCCCAATCCTGATAGGCCACATAGGGGGTGCCGCCATATACATACAAGGACGTGTAAGATGCGTCACTTGCCGAGAAGCCTTCGATGCCTACCGTCTCCCAACTGCTTCCATTGTATTTCTTCATCGTGGCTTTACCCCTGTTTCCCCAATCCTGATAGGCCACATAGGGGGTGCCACCATATACATACAAGGACGTGTAAGATGCACTTGCCGAGAAGCCTTCGATGCCTACCGTCTCCCAACTGCTTCCATTGTACTTCTTCACCGTGGCTTTACTAAGGATTACTGAATCCGTATAGGCCACATAGGGGGTGCCATTATACACGTACAGGGACGTGAAAGATGCATTACTTCCCAAGCCGGCCTGGCCAACTGGATGCCATTCCGCCGCTGCCGCATAGGCGTAGCTTCCCCCGGGCGCCAACCATCCCGTCATCCCTCCTATCGCCACAAGCATGGCCAGGAGAAGCGCTCTTGTTCGCTGCCATATGGTACGCATTGCCGTCCCCACGTTTCTCTCCTTTTTCCTGATAACCTCCTGTTGCAAAATGCCCACTCTCCTTATGAAAAATGTAAAATGCCGGGCAGCGTAAACCAAATCCGCTGCCATTCTCTCCCTGTTCCCTGCAATTTCGCTTGATTCATTCGCCGCTATTCCCCTTCCTCCTTGATCCACATGAATTTTATCAACTGGCTCTCAACAAATTCTCGACAAACCGCGAATACTGTCGAAACAACAACCAAAAAAAAAAAAAAAAGCACCCATCCGAAGATGAGTGCTTTTACTTTACATATGAAAATTAAGCGTTGATTTTCGCTTTAGCTACGTTAGCCAACTCGTTGAACGCTGCTTTATCGTTAACAGCCAAGTCAGCAAGCATTTTGCGGTTTACATCTACGCCAGCAACTTTCAAACCGTGCATCAAACGGCTGTAGGACAAACCGTTGAAGCGAGCTTGAGCGTTGATACGAGTGATCCACAATTTGCGGAAATCACGTTTTTTCTGACGACGATCGCGGTATGCGTAAAGCAAGGATTTCATTACTTGCGCATTTGCGGAACGGAATAAACGGTGTTTAGAACCGAAATAACCTTTAGCTAACTTCAAAACCTTTTTATGACGACGGCGAGTCACAATGCCACCTTTAACTCTTGGCATACTCAATTCCTCCTGATCTAATCCAGCATGGCGGTCCTAACGACGCTTATGGGGCGCATGACTGAGTGATTTTCGTGAAACTTATTTTATAACGGTCTTGCGTGTGATCCCTACTTCTTACAAGTAAGTGATCATTTGAGCGATGCGTTGTTGATCGCCTTTAGAAACCATTTCAGCTTTACGCAAGTGGCGTTTTGCTTTAGTGGATTTATTAGCGAACAAGTGGCTACCAAAAGCACGGTCACGTTTCAATTTACCGCTACCAGTTTTTTTGAAACGTTTCGCAGCTGCCTTGTTAGTTTTCATTTTAGGCATTGATGGATCCTCCTAACTAATTCTCCAGATTACTTATCCGTTTTCGGTGTTAAGATCATAATCATGCTACGACCTTCGATTTTGGGTTTACGTTCTACAAGAGCGATATCCTCACACAGTGTAGCGACGCGTTCCAAAACCTGTTGACCGATTTCGGAGTGGGTGATTTCACGACCACGGAAACGGATTGTGCATTTCACCTTATCTTCGTCTTCAATGAACTTACGGACGTTACGAAGTTTGGTCTGAAAGTCGTGCTCTTCGATGTTGGAAGAAAAACGTACTTCTTTCAGCTCGATGATCTTCTGGTTGCGACGTGCTTCTTTCTCCTTTTTTGCTTGCTCGTATTTGAACTTACCAAAGTCCATAATACGACAAACAGGAGGTTTAGCTGTTGGTGCTACGTTAACTAAATCCAGGTTAGCTTCTTGTGCAATACGTAAAGCTTCTCTAATAGCTACAACACCAAGCTGAGCGCCATCCGGTCCAATCAAGCGAACTTCACGAGCACGAATCGCTTCATTGATTAACATCTGTTCCTTGCTGATACTTGCCACCTCCGTCAACTTTCGAGAGCAAAAACGTAATGAAAAAAAGGTGTAGACGCTACTGCGCCCACACCTATCTCACCTAACAAGCAAACGATTGTGGTAGAGATTACCCGTCAACAATCCACGAAAGGATGTCGATGCAGGTGAGAAGCTGGGCGCTTCTGCTTATTCCTCGAATGTAATGTAATTGTACCTAATCAATATTAACCATGTAGGAACAACTTGTCAAGCATTCTATTTCATTTGTTCAATTTCTTCTGTCAAGCTGGCAATAAACTCATCCACAGCCATTGCGCCTAGATCGCCTTGGCCGCGTTTGCGTACAGAGAGAGTCTGATCTTCCATCTCTTTTTCGCCGATGACGAGCATGTATGGAATCTTGTTGACTTGAGCTTCACGAATCTTGTATCCGATTTTCTCGTTACGCGCATCCAGTTCCACACGGATACCCGCTTGCTTCATTTTTTCCTTTACTTGCTCAGCGTAGTTCACATGAACTTCATTGATGGTCATCAAGCGTACTTGAATTGGTGCGAGCCAAGCAGGGAATGCGCCAGCGTAGTGCTCTACCAAGATACCGATGAAACGCTCCATAGAACCATACATTGCGCGGTGCAACACGACTGGACGGTGCTTTTCGTTATCTTGACCAACATAAGTAAGGTCGAATTTCTCCGGCATTTGGAAGTCTAACTGGATAGTTCCGCATTGGTGCTTACGTTTCAGAGCATCCGTAATGTGGAAGTCGATTTTCGGACCGTAGAACGCTCCATCGCCTTCGTTAATGTCATATTTCATGCCAATTTCATCCAACACGCGACGCAGGGAGCTTTCAGCTGTTTCCCATAGTTCATCAGAACCCATGGAATCCTCTGGACGAGTGGACAATACCACGGAATATTCGAAGCCGAATACTTTGTAAATGCGATCAATCAATGACATCATGCCTTTGATTTCTGTTTCAATCTGATCAGGACGAACGAATACGTGAGCATCGTCCTGACAGAAAGTACGAACACGCAACATACCATTTAACGCGCCGGAATACTCATGGCGGTGCACTTGACCGAATTCAGAGTAACGGATTGGCAGGTCGCGGTAAGAACGATTTTTATTTTTGAAGATCAGCATGTGACCTGGGCAGTTCATTGGTTTCATCGCGAACTTAGTATTGTCTACCTCGGAGAAGTACATGTTCTCATGGTAGTGATCCCAGTGTCCGGACTGCTCCCACAGACGTTGGTTCATCATGAAAGGAGAGCGAACTTCAGTGTAATTAGCCAATTGCTGCAAACGGCGAGAGAATTGCTCCAGCTCGTTACGGACAGTGAATCCGTTAGGCAGATAGAACGGCATACCTGGCGCTTCTTCGGAGAACATATAAAGTTCCAGCTCACGTCCCAATTTGCGGTGGTCGCGTTTTTTGGCTTCTTCGATGAAGTGGAGGTATTCGTCTTGGTCCGCTTTTTTCGGCCAAGCCGTTCCGTATACGCGTTGCAATACTTGGTTTTCGGAATTTCCACGCCAGTAAGCGCCCGCTACACTCATCAATTTGAAGACTTTGATATGCCCAGTGGATGGAAGATGCGGCCCACGGCAAAGGTCGAAGAATTCACCTTGCTCATAAATTGAGATAACAGCGTCTTCTGGAAGGTCACGAATTAACTCCAGCTTCAAATGATCGTTGTTTTTTTGGAAAATTTGAACCGCTTCTTCACGGCTTACTTCTTTGCGAACGATTTGGAGATCTTCTTTGACGATTTTCTCCATCTCCACTTCGATTTTACTTAAATCGTCTGGAGTAAGGCTCGCAGGAATATCCATATCGTAATAGAATCCGTCCTCGATAACAGGACCAATTCCGAACTTAACCTCTTCACCATAAATACGCTTAACCGCTTGAGCCAACAAGTGAGCCGTACTGTGACGATACACTTCCAGACCATCTGGTGAATCAAGAGTGACCACCTCAACAGCCGCATCCTCATGCAATTCTGTAGAGAGATCGACAACTTTACCGTTTAATTTACCAGCAATTGCTTTTTTGCGAAGTCCTGGGCTGATGGACTGAGCCACATCAGCGATTGTGCTGCCCGCGACAAACTCGCGTACTGCTCCATCCGGCAGTGTAATATTCACCTGTGCCACTTGAAAAACTCCCTTCTGTTTTAAAAAAAAATAAAAAAACGCCCATCCCCATAAGGGACGAGCGTTGTTCTCGTGGTACCACCCTAGTTCAGATCAACGGGAATCCGTACGATCTCTCCAGTAAAATAACGACCCGTTTAATCGGACCGGCTAGTCGATAGTGAAGGACGCTCCTTTACAAAGAACTCCTCGTTCCCGACAGCTACTCGAAGGGGGTAGAGCATTATCCGCGCACTGTAGGCTCACAGCCAACGACCTACTTCTCTGAAAGCGGCTAAAATAACGTCCATGTCCTTCTCATTGTATTTCAATCATGTATTTAGTTATGTATTATAGTGAGTCGATTTAATGAAGTCAAGGGCGCGCTGGACATTTTGGCAATACGAACAGTTTTGGCATGATGCCAGACGGTCTCCAAAAATTCCGTACAGGGTCTCAATTAAATTGGAGCGCTGGTCCGCCAAGTGGAACAGAATTCTTTTGGGAGCCAAGGTTATTAAAGCGCTTACCACATAATCTTCCTCGCGAAAATCTTGTCCAACCGATTGTAAAATCATATCCAGTTGATCTAGATTAATTAAACTTCCGGTTTCATCAAAAAATAAAAAGGGCTTGCTTCCGCTCTGAACAACATGGACAAGCTCATAACGCGTCTCTTGAACGGAGACAAAATATCGCAAAAGCTCCACAAACTCTTTGTATTCCTTGTCCTCTTTATATTGCTTGAGACCTACCTCGATCGCATCCTGCAATGTATCGAGGTAAGGCTTGCAGCGAAAACGAACAAAACCGTCCATGACGATTTCTCGATGATCCTGCAGATACTCCAGAATTTGCTGGTAAAGCCTCGTCTTGTAGGAAAGCTGAGACTGTTCTCGATCATTATCTTGCAATACCACGTGAATATAAGGCAACAAAGCGCTCCAGTCGTTCGATACTTGATCGGAAAACGCCTTGCGAATAATTTGCCGAATCAATTGAGGCTGCAGCTGCTCAATAATAAACTCCATCACGACAAGCGACACAAATGATCGAACCCTATCCCGCGTCTCCAATGTATATTCTTCAGCGGACCAACTGACAAACGTAAACATGTCATATCCAGCGGAACGATCTTCCCTTACCTCTATGGTAACAGGAGAGGTTGACACTTGCTGTTTCGTTTTGGCGACGATCTGACGAAAATGATCACGGCTGGCAGGCTTGTCTTTTTGGAGAAGTACGGATAAGGTCTGCATCTTGCGTCACCTCCAACGTAGTACTAACAGTATATGTTGAAGGTAAGCTGATATACTTTTAAAGAGTTGGAAATGAGGGGTGTGGTGAGGAAGAAAAGACTTCGTCACGCTGGGCTCTGTTTAAGCTCGTGGTGAAGCTTAGACTGTCCGCTCCGTTCACTGCGAAAGGGAGTCGGCAAGAAAATCACTTAGCCTCTCAGTCTGAAGTAAAGAATGCCGACTTTTTTCCCTTCCTACGTTCCCTCCTCTGGGTTTCGCTTAAAAGGAGCTACGCGTCGACGAAGTCTTTTCTTCTATCGGAGTGAACGATTGGAAAGGCAGAAGGCAGAAGGCAAAAGCGGAAACCAAAAACCGGCAACCTACAGGGCTACCGGTTAATCTCTTTCATATTCGATTAATTCTGCATCACGAAATCCACATCAGCCATTTCAGTATCCTTGAACACACGCAGAGTGTCGTATTGCGTATTGCGTTGAGCCGGGATTTTGCCTGCTTCACGGATTAATTGCAAGATATGGTTAGTGTTTACTTTATACGCGCATTTGGCGGCGGAAACCACGTTCTCTTCCATCATGGTTGAACCGAAGTCGTTGCAGCCGTATGAAAGCGACAGTTTGCCGTAATCCGGGCCAAGCGTTACCCAGGAAGCCTGGAAGTTTGGAATGTTATCCAGCATCAAGCGAGCGATTGCTAAGGTCTTGAGATACTCTTCTGGTGTATTGTTCACAGCTTGCATGTTGGTGTTGTCTGGTTGGAACAGCCACACGATGAAGGCTTTGAATCCGTTCGTCTCATCTTGCGCTTCCCGGATGCGCATCAGTGATAATACGCGCTCCTCCATCAATTCGCCAAACCCGATTACCATCGTAGCTGTGCCTGGAAGCCCTACACGATGAGCGGTCTTCTGTACATCAATCCACTCGGTCCAGGAGCCTTTGAGTCGGGAGATTTTTTTGCGGGTACGGTCATCGAGAATCTCTCCACCCGCACCTGGCAGTGAATCAAGACCCGCTTGCTTGAGACGAATTAACGTCTCTTCCACTGTCAGATTGGAAACCTCAGCGATTTTCATTACTTCCGCCACTGACAACGAGTGCATGGTGATGTTCGGGAATCTCTTTTTGATACCTCTTAGTAGATTCTCAAAGTAGTCAATTTTCAGATCAGGATTGGTTCCACCCTGCATGAGAATTTCAGTTCCGCCTACATCTACGGTTTCTTGAATTTTTTGGAAAATAACATCATCTGGCAACACGTAACCCTCTGACGAACCAGGTGCACGATAGAATGCACAGAAACGACAGTAGGTGTCACAAACGTTCGAGTAATTAATATTTCGTCCAATCACGAATGTCGTAATCGGATCAGGATGCCACTTTTGCATAATTAAATTGGCAGCGTGACCAATCTTTTCTACTTGATCGCTGTCAAACAAGGCCAAGCCATCTTCGAGTCCCAAGCGTTCACCGGCGACTGCCCTTGCTAATATTTTATCAATCAAGAGAATCCCACCTTTACACTATTTGCACCTATCATCCTACCACAGGGAGATTAGACAAGGGAACCCTTGAGGTGTAAGAAGAAAAGACTTCGTCCCTTTCCGCTCTATTTAAGCTCGCTTGAAGCATCTACTGTCCGCTCCGTTCACTACGCTTTGTTTCGCTTAAAATGAGTCTTCAGTGACGAAGTCTTTTCTTCAGCGGGCTAACGCGAATGGAAGGAAAGTTTAATTGCTTTACCTCTGTAAAGCAATTAAACTTTCCGATATGATAAAAAAGCGTGTCCATCCACACGCTTTTTTTTGATCATATGTAGGATGCTTATTCAAATCCGATATGTTCGTACACTTCCGCTTCCCAATAAATGACACAGTTCGCAAGTGGAAAGTTAATTTCTCTCGCACCATTCGGACGTCCGTTAAAATAGATGATCTCCGTCACAACCACTCGATCCTGACGAATGGTGATTTCTCCTTTAATCTGTACTTTTGTCCCATCGGGTGCATAAAACAGGATTTGACCAGAACCAATATCTTTCATAAAAACCTCCTACAGCGTACCGTCTATGACTTCTATAGTAGGGAGAAAGTAATGATTCCGTCAACTTATTTTCAGAAAAATTGTAACAAATGTCACATCTATCGGTCAGGTTAGACTAGTGTCATTCGTATTATCTAGTCCTTCAGTTTCCCAACTATTGGAGGATACCGATTCACTAAAAGCTGTTTCGGCAGGAGATTTCGAATGCTCGAATGTGGATTGGACGGATTGAACGTCCGTCGGCTGAGGACTGAAATCATGCAACAAATGAGAATGCGATAATTCGTTCACGGATGGAACAGGATAATGGTCGTGTGAATGGATGTAATCCCATACCTCGTACGCCTGGTGCGCGCAATTCGCGGCTCCCTGCAACGTTAGCTGACGAATCTTGAAATCTGCGCATTCCAATGCGGCGTGCATTCGCATAGTGGCGCTAGCTTTGTGCAGCGTTAACATGCATGAGGCTAGTTCGATGTCTGACATAGAGTGATTGCGATAAGGGGAATGAACATTGGTCAGAGCATTGGGGACGTTTCCTTGATTGACTCCAGTTGTCCAATCTCCAAACGAATGGTAGGAAATCGTTTTACCCGCCGCAAGTCCATGGACAAAATGAACGAGTTCGTTATATTCCACTGTCATAAACCGCAATTGGTTTAACGCGATCTGCCGCAATGAAGAATCTTGGATCGATTGTAAATAAAGTTGAAACGTATGGATGGTGTTAATCGTATTGGTTAATACATCGTGTAATTCAATAACCTCATGAGCACCGTAAGCATGATGAGTCATCAGGATTCTTCCTCCTTCAGCGCGTTATTCACATTCTCCAGTATGTCCCAAATGGCCATTACCTACTAATGATTGAATTTGGGCTACCCAATTGAACCATGACAAAGGAGATCAAGATGTTTGAGCAAATCACCCAAATTTTTATGCAATATGGAGCATTCGGGCTTTTTTCGATGGCGTTCCTTGATTCTTTCGTGCTTCCCGTGCCCCCGTTTTTTATGCAAATCGCCATGAGCCTACTCGATCCTAGCAAATCCTTTCAGTATGCCACCTATGCTTTTCTTGGCTCTATCCTTGGTGCTCCAGTGGGATTCCTGTTGGGGAAGTTCTTAGGAAAACGATTCTTGGATCTGATTTTGCCCCAAAAGTGGGTAGATGTGGCCACTGAGAAGTTCACGCAGAACGGAGATGCCGCAATCTTAATTGGCTCTTTTACTCCCATTCCGTTTAAAGTGTTTACGATTTTATCGGGCGCCTTCGGATTCTCTTTTTTCAGGCTCATGATGTACGCCATCCTGGGAAGAGGACTCAAGTTTTATTTGATTGGCGTGTTGTTTTACTTTTACGGCAAGCATGCCAAAGAAATCCTGGATAACTATCAGGGAATGGCGTTGTTCGGAATCACAGTACTGCTCGTGATCACCTGGTATGTCGTTCAAAAAAGAAAACGAAAATAACTTACAGCTCGCCTTCTAGAAAGGTGGGCTGTTGTTTTTTTACCTAGACAATCACCTAAACGAACTTCGCCAATATATTGATAATGTAGGTTTCAGCGTGGAGGTGAACGAATGGCACTTATCAAGGCAAACTCAAGTGACGTAGATTTACTGGCTCGCTTACTTCGGGCAGAAGCAGAAGGAGAAGGTGAACTCGGCGAACTAATGGTAGGTAACGTTGGCGTGAATCGTATTTACGGGAATTGCATGGATTTTAAAAACATCCGGACAGTGAGTGACATGGTCTATCAATCTCCTGGTGGATATGAATCCGTACAAAAACCGTATTTCTATCAACGGGCCCGTGATAAAGAAAGACGTCTGGCAAAACGAGTGATAAACGGGGAAAAACAACACCCAGCTACCAATTCCTTATGGTTCTTCAAACCTGAAGGAGGCTGTCCAGGTCAATGGTTCAACCAAGCAAATGTTGGACGGTATAAATCTCACTGTTTCTTTGCCCCGATCCCAAGCAATTGCCCACGCGTTTACTAAGTTCATCCAAGCGAAATCGAGTACATCAGAAGGAGAGAGAAAATCGATGAGTTATCCAAGTCTCGGTGGACAAATGATGATGCCTTGCTACGATTGTAGTCAAACACCCATGATGCCATTTGATCAGCAGCAGTCTATGGGAATGGGAATGCCAATGCAACCAATGATGCCCATGCAGCCCATGCAGCAAATGATGCCGATGCAACAAGTTACGCCCGTTCAGCCAAGTGGAAGCGCAATCCCCGGTACACCAACTGGTTTTGTAGAAGAATCTTATATAGAAAATATTTTACGTATGAATTTAGGGAAAATGGCTACGATTTACCAGACTTTTGAAAACAACAGCGAATGGAACGCCAAAGTATTCAAGGGCATCCTCGAAGCAGCTGGACGCG
Organism: Brevibacillus ginsengisoli; assembly: GCF_050113715.1. Classification (NCBI taxonomy): domain Bacteria; kingdom Bacillati; phylum Bacillota; class Bacilli; order Caryophanales; family Paenibacillaceae; genus Brevibacillus; species Brevibacillus ginsengisoli. The sequence goes on along the minus strand of NZ_JBNJQR010000001.1, from coordinate 257,515 downwards.
ACCATATTATTATTAGCGATCCCACAACAGGTCGTCGCTACCTGCTCTTGATGGTGAACCTAGATTACATTACGTTTGATGAGCCCCTAAATTACGTTCGTCCACAACTGCCACCTGGAGTTCGATAAGCTGTTCCATACGAAAAACCGACTTGGGCCATTAGCTAAGTCGGTTTTTCTATTCGTCAAAATGTGTAATTAGGCGAACCCGATTTCAACCAGGAACTGTTTGAGCGTGTCTGCCGAATGTTTTAATTGAGCTTCTTCTTGTTCTGTGAGAGGTAATGGGACGAGATGTTCTACGCCATTTTTTCCAACGACAGTAGGTACTCCGATACAAACTCCGCTGATTCCCTGGTAATCTTCCAGATAGGAGGAAACAGGAAGTACGGAGTGTTGATCTTTCAGAATGGCTTCGCAAATACGGGCGAGCGCCAAGGCGATCGCATAATAGGTGGCGCCTTTCTTTTGGATGATTTTGTAGGCTGCCCCCTTGGTGTTCTGATAAATTTCCTCTTTATGCTCATCGGATAAATGCCAACGAGAGTCTTGATCGGTTTTCTCAGGAAGTAAACCAGACACGTACATGGAACTCCATACAGGAACTTCCGTATCACCATGCTCACCCACGATTAAACCGTGAACACTTCGCGGATCGACCCCCATCTTCTCAGCGATGAGATAACGGAAACGCGAGGTGTCCAAAAGTGTTCCCGAACCAATGACTCGGTTCTTATCCCAACCGGACAGCTTTAACGCAACCTGCGTCAAGATATCCACCGGGTTGGTGGCAATCAGTAGGATCCCGTTCTGATTGTACTTCGTTATCTGTGAAATGATGGAATCGAAAATCGAGACATTGCGATTCATCAGGTCGATCCGCGTCTCACCTGGACGTTGGGCCGCACCAGCGGTAATTACAATAATGTCTGCATCTTTACAATCGGCATAAGTCCCCGCTGTTATTTTCATCGTATTGGCAAGCAACAGACCATGATTTAAATCGAGTACGTCACCCATTGCCTTGTCTTCGTTGGCATCAATAATAACCAATTCATTAGCCAATCCTTTTAATAAGACCGTATAGGCAAAAGTAGCACCTACTGCTCCACTACCGATCAATACAATTTTTGAAGAAATTCCCATTTAATTCACTCCACATACGTTCATTATTGTGCATCACCTCTCCCTTACATCCAGACCCTTCGTCTAACGGGACATGCAGGCTTGAAAAAAGGATTGAAAACTAAGGGATGCTTTTGTTAGTATTGTAACAAATTTCCCTTTCATTCATGTGACTAAATTCACTGCAAAATTCTCAAAAGATCGTCACACGAACTCCTTGATTCTTCTTCTCGTTTATTTGTTATACTTTACGTAAGACTAACTTACTTTATTTACGTGTATGATGAGGTGATCAAACAATGCCCCCCAACGGGCTATCTTTTGCCGAACAAATCTCATCGGCATTTACCGCACAACTCGAATCCAAAGCGACGCTCCAGACGTTCAAAGCCCCACATGTATTGTTTAACGATGGTGATAAAGCAGACTTTGTTTATCTTATTTGTTCAGGCTCCCTGAAACTAATGAAAACGACCATGGATGGCAAGGAACTGACCTTGCAGGTTTGTGGTCCAGGGGAATTAGTTGGAGTCGTAGGCATATTTGAAAAGAACCTGGTGTACAATTCCACAGTAATCGTCATGGACGTCTGTGAAGTTGCCATTGTACCTCGCGCAACCCTCGAAAATCTGCTGCTTTGCAACAGTGAATTCTGCATAGAGTTCATGCGTTGGATGGGAAGGGTCCATCGTCGCACTCAATCTAAGTTCCGCGATTTACTTTTGAATGGAAAAACAGGCGCACTCTACTCGACATTAATCCGCATGAGCAATTCGTATGGGGTGCCTCAAGAAGACGGCAGCATCCTAATCGATTTATCCTTAACCAACCGTGACCTCGCTCAATATATAGGACTGACTCGCGAAAGCGTAAATCGGATGCTGGCAGAGCTTCGCAAGCTGGATGTAATTGATATACTTCCACTGGGACATATCCTGATCAAAGATATTCATTACCTTAAGACAGCCATTCATTGCGATGATTGCCCACCTGATATTTGCCAAATATAGGGAAATATTACGAAACCCCGTTCCTCATTGACGGGGTTTTTTCGTAAATTTTTTCCTTTTCTCCCTTTCACTCCAAGGATGTCTGTACTACAATTCTTATTAGGATACATAGTGAAGGACGAGCCTAACGCAAGGAGGAACTCACGATGCTTGAAAAGATGAATCTTAATCAGCAATACGAAACTGAAAAGGATTATAAAGCGGAATTGAAAGAATATCAGTTGGAGCTTTTACTGTTGCAGCGCGAGCTTCATCAGGCGGGAATCCCTATTCTTATCGTCTTTGAAGGCTGGGATGCGGCGGGTAAAGGTGGCGCCATTCGTCGTCTCACCGAGCGATTGGACCCTCGTGGTTTTCAGGTTCATTCGATTGCGGCACCAGATGGAATTGAAGCCAAGCATCATTATTTGTGGAGATTTTGGAATCGTCTGCCCCAAAAAGGAAGTTTCGGAATTTTCGATCGTTCCCATTATGGTCGGGTATTGGTAGAGCGGGTAGAGAAGCTGGCTCATGAGCATGAATGGAAGCGAGCGTATGATGAAATCAACCAGTTTGAAAAAATGCTGACGGATGATGGATATTTAATCGTGAAATTCTGGCTTCAAATCTCCAAGGATGAACAACTTAAACGCTTTGAGGAGCGTCAAAAAAATCCGTTTAAACAGTGGAAATTGACAAAAGAGGATTGGCGGAATCGGGAAAAATGGGAGGATTATGAGGCGGCGGTAGAAGAAATGCTATACCGTACGAATACCCCTTACGCCCCATGGACACTGGTTGAGGCCGAATACAAATGGCACGCGAGAGTTAAGGTGCTAAAGACCGTTGTCGACATGATTAAAGCCCGTAAATCTATATAAAACGTTGCAAGTTTGCTTCTGAAGACAAAATCCCCGGGGCTCCGGGGATTTTGTCATGCGCAAATTATCCTTGAAGATAGATTTTCGCTTGCTGCAACACTTCTTCGGGATGCAGAGGAATAGCTCCTCCACCTTGAGCCATCTCCGGTTTGCCTCCGCCTTTTCCCCCGATATGCGGAAGTACCTGCTTGAGCAGAGCGGCTACATCCACTTGAAGATTTGCGCCTCTCGCAAAAACCAACTGGCATTTATCCGTTACGGAAAGAAACAGCGCGAGGCAATCCTGGTCCGCCGTCGTCAATTGTTGGGCTAACTGCTGTAATTCCTGCATGCTTCGCCCTTGGTATACCTTAGAGATCATTCGCATCCCTTGGTGAAGCTCCGCATGCTGAAGCAGATCCTTTTGTTCATAGCTAATCAGTGTGGCTTTGGCCTCTTGCAAGAGCTTGGCGGTTTCTTTTTGCTCTTCCATCAATCGGCTGACTTGAGCGGGCAGCTCTGATTCCGTGCACGTCAATAACCGCGTCACTTGTTGCATAATCGCTTGCTGCTCACGGGTAAACTCCAGCACCCGAGAACCCGCAATAAAGCTGAGACGAACTCTACCTCTCTGCTTCTCCCAGCCTAACAGCTTGATCATTCCTACTTCGCCTGTCCGACGCGGATGTGTACCTCCGCAGGGGTTATAATCAAAGTCCTGGATGATCACCAAGCGAATATTGTCTTCAACCGTAGGCGCTTTGCGCAACGGATAGGATGACAACTCCTTTGGATCAACGAATTTTGCTTCGATTGCCCTGTTTTGCGCGATGACCTGATTGGCGAGGTCTTCCGCCTTACGCAACACGTCGTCCGAAATTGAAGGGGTCTCAAGGTCAATCGTAACCACTTCACGTCCCAGGTGAAAGCCAACTGTCGGAAGTCCGGCTACCTCTTCAAAGGACGCGGACAAAATATGCTGACCTGTATGCTGTTGCATATGATCAAAGCGTCGGTTCCAATCGATTCTTCCCTGCACGCTGGTGACAGATTCAGAGAAGGCTTCTTCGAGATAATGACGAACTTGTCCCTCTACTTCCTCTACCTGTATGACTTTGGCACTGTTCAGAGTTCCCTCATCACAAGGCTGACCTCCGCCGGTAGGGTAAAAAGCTGTTTGATCCAGCACAACGTAAATTCCTGTAGTATCTTCCCCACGCTGGACAATCTCCGCGTTAAAATCTTGTATGTAGGCATCCTGATAATAGAGTCTATCTTTCATAACGTCCTCTTTTCTTCTAATGGTTATTACTTGCATTACTATAAAAGTAATACAAAATCACGTTAGAATAAAGGGCGCGTCTATTTAAATGTAGCTTGCACCAACCGATCTGCCGTTTGGGCAATGTGATCGAACGCATGATGGAGCTCTTGCATACTGGCCGAATGCTCTTCTGTATAACTCGCGATTTCCTGAATGTTTTCGTTAATACGCTCAACCGAATTGCGGATGTGTTGAAGTTGGTCGTGGATATTTTTGGCGGAACCCTTGCTTTGCTCGGCCATTTTGCGAATTTCGTTGGCGACTACGGAGAATCCGCGTCCTTGTTCACCCGCCCGTGCTGCTTCAATGGCTGCGTTAAGTCCCAACATGTGGGATTGACTTGCCACTTCCTGGACGAAAGCAAGAACAGAATGAATTTCTTGGATATCCCGAATCATCGTCTCCGATTCACTTAATAAGTCTTGTAGGCGATTCGCCATATCTGTAGAGGAAACCGAAACTTCATGAGTCGTTGCCGTCATTTCTTCGACAGTAGCAGAGAGCTCAGTGGCGCTCGTCCGAATGGTATCAATTTTGTCGGCTGTTACGATCGCACTGACGACACCTATTACTTTTCCATTTTCAATGATTGGGTTGGCTGTAGCGATATAAGCGATTCCAAAATGCTCAGCTCCACGTTCCTCTTGAAGGATTTGTCCTGTCTTGAGTGTTTTGTAAGTGACCGAGTCTTTAAAAACTTCAATCGACGCCCCAACCGGAACCTTCAGGTCGATTTTTTTACCTGGGAGAACTCGGAGAATTTTCTCTGTATCGGCCATAATAAGATAAGCGTCCTCCGGATACGTAGCTTGATAATATTCCATTGAATCCATAATGGACTGTAATTTAGCAGACATATGAACACCCCGTGTATGTTTGATTTCATCTTCTTATATTAATAAACATAATATTCTTAAAAAGAATAGCAGGAACAATTAGGAATCAAGTTCATTTGGATTGATGGAGAGAAATTGTTTGATGGGTGCAAGATGGTGCAAATCGTGTTCGATCATCCCTTTAAAATACAGATAGATACTGGTCTCTTTCTGTGATGAGGTGTACATAACAGCGGCAACCTCTTTCTCACTTCTTTTTGCAATCTCATCCAAAATTTTTTCCCGATCCAGGCAAAATTCCTGAATAACCGTTTCCTGACTAGCCTCTTCACGGGCGTACCTCGCCGCTTCTCCATTGAAGGCTTCCAGATCAATCTCCGCTTTGGGCAATATAGCCCCAGCATGCATGATTGGCATTCTCTCCTCCAAAATAAAGCGATCCCAAAACACCAAATGAGCAATCGTCTCGGCAACCGACCATTTTCCTGGTTGCATAGGAGTTAACCACAGATCATGATCAATACCAGACAACCCGCGAACATACGAAAGCATCTCAGCGAAACCAGTCAGTATCTCTTGTTTTCCCGATTGAATTGATGAATTCATCGCAATAACCTCCTGTTTAGTTAACTGAAAAGCCTGCAAAAGCCTCTCCTAAAATCGCCTTCTCCACTTCCTCCAGCTCCCCTGCTTCTGGAATGCACATCAGCCCTTTTTGATGATACTGGGTCAGCTGCTCCCAATCATTCACCACCTGAAGCTGGACCTCTAAAGGCGGCAGCAACACCTTCATCCGAAACAAATGCTTGCTATAGATAGCGGCTACGTTGGTGGTGGCACTCTTCATTCGCTGAAGCTGTGAGTTCCCCGAATTGGAATAGAAAAACCCCTGAATATACCGGGAGTCAACTCCATCCTGAAAGCGCATTCGCATCAGGTTGTTGTTAAACAGCAGCGGATATTCAGCCTGACCGAAGTAAACGGCGCTTTTCCCCACCAATTCCCAACTGTTGCGTGTGTTGATCACCAGGTCACCCTTCCTTAATTGGTAGTCGGCGATTTCTTGCTCGGTAGCCTCCACGCGCTTTAGATCCGTCAGGTCAAGTTCTCCGGATGACGTAATGTTATTCATCTTCATATATCCACAGCGATAATGCTCGGATTGCATCGCAGTAGAGCGTACCAGCCCGATTCGAGATTCCCGAACCAACTCCCCCAAGGTAGCCAATCTCCAGCCACTCGGAACCTTTTCCAGGGAGGTAGGATAAAGTTGATGGAGAATCGCCAATCTGCATTGGGTTAGCAAATTCGTTGATTCCCGAAGCAATTGCTTTACTAGCTGTAATTGATCAAGAGACTGCTCAATCCACCGGACAACTGCCTTTTGTTCCTTTAAGGGCGGCAGTGGAAACGGCAGATTCGAGAGTTTGCTCTTATTCACGATCGCGATCGTGGTTATCGTAGAACTCTCTCGCAGCATTCTCTGAAAGAACGGACTTCTCGTATAGTAGTAGGTAAAAGGCGGATAAACCACTTCACCCGGTATCAGACTGTTAATTTGCTGATTGGTCGTGACGGGAACACAGGAATAAGCTGATTTGCCGATGGTCCCGATGCAAGAGAGTAATGTGGCATGAGCCCCAACCACACGCGCCCTTTGTTTGCCGGCTTCACTCAAGTGTTCGGCGGCGTCCACCAGTCTTCTTCCTTGCTCGAGATCTTGCGGTTTGACAAAAGGGATACCTTCCCCATAATACGCGCCGTTTATCCGGGAGGGCGTAGAGCCTGTCACAATCGTATGCGCGTCACCCAGTCGAACCCGGCTCCACTTCATAGGCTTCTCCCTTTCCCTCTTCGCTTCAGCTCTTCAAGGAGGATGTGCAAATGCGACGTTGCCTGCTCAAGTTTGTGAAGGGCTTCTTCTGCCAAGGATTCGGGATCAAATGAAGGAGGATGTGTAACGCCCTCCTTTATTAAGCCTAGATCAAGATTGTCGTGATTGTCTCTGATTTGTTGACGCGAGTAGGAAGACCAGCGAGGATCTTGCACGGCTTTGCGATCCGAAGCGAGATAGGCGTCACAAAATACCGTAAAACAGTCTTCGGAAAGAGGCAGCTTCTTGCCATAGACGGGCATCTCGGAGCGCAGATCATAATACCAAACCTCCCGCGTATTGCCCTGATCTTCACAACCCCGCGTAAAAAAGAGGACACTGGTGTGAACTCCTGGGGCGTAAAAAATCCCTTTAGGAAGGCGCAGGATGGTGTGCAAATCGCATTTTTCCATCAAATCCGTTCGAATCTTCTGACCATCTCCTTCATGGAAGAGCACGTTATCCGGTACAATCACAGCGGCGCGGGAGAGGCCATTGGGGAGAAGCGAGAGATAAATATGCTGTAAAAAATTCAATTGCTTATTGTTTGACGGAAAAGGCAAGTCATCTCGCAGGCTTCGTTCTCCCCCTTTTTTGGCGCCAAACGGCGGATTGGTGAGGATCACATCATACAACGGTGAGCTGCTGTCTGCCTTGGCCAAAGAATCTTCCAAGCGTATGTCGCCCTTGATGTTATGAAGCAGGGCGTTCATCAGCGCAAGACGGTGGGTATCCGGAACCAATTCTGATCCGGTGAACGCTTCTGTCTGTTGGAAGCTGACTTCTTCCTCCGTTAAATCCCGATAATGATTGGTTAATGCGCGAACATGACGATCACAAGCAACCATGAACCCGAACGTGCCAGCTGCTGGATCGTGGCATCTCTCTTTTGGCTGTGGATTGATCAACTTCACCATTACGTTAATAAGTGGCCGTGGCGTAAAATATTGTCCGGCGCCCGACTTCTTCTCACTGGCGTTCTTGGCTAATAAACCTTCGTACAAATCCCCCAGTCCTTCGACGTCGGCATGGTACCAATCCAGTTCATTTATTGCCCGAATCAGCTTCTGAAGATTGCGGGGTTCTTGTATCTGAGTACTCGCATTCGCATAAATCTTTTGAATGAAGCCTCTTTCATTTTGCCCAAGATCATACAATAGCTGCGTGTAAAGGTTAAGGCAGGCCTCCCCTTCCGCTGCGACAAGTTGATCCCAACGGTAGCGTGTCGGCAGGTTATCCTCTTGTCCTGTTTCTTTTAGTAATTTTATGAACAGCAGGTAGGTGAGCTCGGTTACATATTGATGGTAAGTAATCCCGTCATCTCGCAGGATATGGCATAGGTTCCACAGTTTCTGTACAAATCCATGGATCGACATTTTGTTTACTCCAAGTCTTCTTAGTATTCCCACTATCAAAACGTGCTTCAAGTTAGTTAGAAAGGGATAAACTGGATTCGTTAGATGCTATCCAGTGCCATGACAATCATTTCATTGAAGGTTTTTTGACGCTCTTCCGATGAGGTTTCTTCGCCAGTCAAGATATGGTCGCTTACGGTTAAAACAGACAAAGCCTTCACATGGAACTTGGACGCCAGGGTGTAGAGTTCCGCTGTTTCCATTTCGAGTGCGAGAATATCGTAATCGGCCCATTTTTGGATGCTGGCTTGGTCTTCGTTATAGAAAGTATCACTGGTTAGAACGCTTCCGACATGAACAGAGAGTCCTTTATCTACTGCGTTTTCATACGCTTTTTTCAAGAGATGGAAGTTGGCTGTCGGCGCAAAATCAATTCCGTTGAAGCGGATGCGGTTCACTGCTGAGTCAGTAGAAGCACTCATGGCAAGGATGATATCTCTTACTCTCACATCCTTCTGGATCGCCCCGCATGTTCCTACCCGAATCAGGTTTTGGGCGCCATAGCTTTGGATCAATTCGTTCACATAGATAGAGATGGAGGGGATTCCCATTCCTGTTCCTTGAACAGATACTCGCTTTCCTTTATAGGTACCGGTGAAGCCGTACATTCCGCGAACTTCGTTATAGCAAACTGGGTTCTCCAAAAAGGTCTCGGCGATATATTTGGCCCGCAATGGATCTCCCGGCAGAAGAACGCTTTGGGCAATCTCACCTGGCTGTGCTCCGATATGTACACTCATCCTTCAACTTCTCCCTTCTAGTCAAACAAATCAAACACTTTCAAACTACCACAATTATCTGTAAAAAAACATGTCCAAATTGGTTCACTTCAATCCAGTGTCGTTCCATCTAATAAAACACTTGATCAGGCAAGGATTTCTAGTTACCTTATTTATATAGTCACCAAGAATAAGGCAGGTGTTGGAATGGCTAACTACTGGAAGGATATTCTCATCAACATTTCTTTCATCATACTACCTGTTTTTCTGTGCTTGGTGTTTTATACCGACCGTTTTCGTCTGAGCGGCAATCACAATCAGGTGCTGACCGGGGTATTATCCGCTATTAGTATTGCGCTTTGTATGAGGTTCCCTTTTGCCAGTGTTGATGGATATCTATTTGATCTACGGATGATTCCGTTTGTGCTAGGAATCTTGTATGGAGGCTTCTCGATCGGATTTCTCCTTACCTGCTTCCTCAGTATCTATCGATTTTTTCTTGGAGGAGCCGGGGTAATCCCCACCATGATCGTCACCAACTTTGTTCTGTTCGCCTTGTATAGACTAATCCCGCTTTATCACCGTCTTACGATTGGCAAAAAACTTCTGATGACAACCCTAATCGGATTCATCGGATCATGTATTCATAATCTTTTTTTTCTCTATTCCACACATCAAAGCGCTTCAAACATTGTTAATCGAATAGATTGTATCTTACTTCAAACCTTTTGTATGTTTTTTGTGACGTTAATGGTAGAGCGTTTACGAGAGAATGCGGCTTTAAAAGATAGGCTCCATCGAAGCGAAAAGCTGCGTGTGGTTAGCGAAATGGCTGCATCCGTGTCACATGAAATCCGTAATCCGTTAACCGTTACTCGCGGCTTTATACAATTCTTGCTTATCGATGAGCTCCCAGAAGACAAGCGCAAAGAGTATTTGAAGCTTTCACTTGACGAAATTAACCGCGCGGAGTCGATTATTACGGATTATTTGACACTGGCCAAGCCTCAATTGGAGAGTATCGTCCCCTTAAACCTGACGGATGAAATTCAATACGTTGTGGATGTAATGGCGCCATTCGCCACCCTGAATAATATCCAGATGGAAAGTTATTTCACCAATGATTGCGTCATTCAAGGAGACCGCCAGAAATTCCATCAATGCTTGATCAACCTGGTCAAAAACGGCATTGAGGCCATGCCCGACGGCGGCACGATTACGATTGGATGTTGTTCCTCAAACAAACAGGCCCAAATCGAAATCAAGGATACCGGTGTCGGGATGACCAAGGAACAAATCTCCCGTCTGGGTACCCCCTATTATTCAACCAAAGAGAAGGGGACAGGACTCGGAACAATGGTTGCTTTTCATATTGTTCATGTGTTGAAAGGCAAAATCCATATCGAGAGTCAGCTAGGCAGAGGCACCAGCTTTGTTATTTCCATTCCGACATCATCGTAAGGGAGAAAAGAGCTTCGTCCCTTTACGCTCTGTGGAAGTTCGCAATGAAGTGGGTAAGTCCGCTCCCTCAATCCGAAAGGGAGTCGCCAAACGCTTCGCGCCCCTACGGGGTTGGGTGGCGACTCTTTTCCCTTTCTCCTTTCCATCGCTAGGCTTTACTTCCAAGGAGGCTATGTTTCAACCCCCCGAAGAGAGGGGGGAAGTGGACGAAGCTCTTTTCTTGGTGGGCTTGCGCGAAAGGAAGGGAAGTATAAATTTCTTTCCTTTCGAAAAAAATTTCTACTTCCCGAATTAAATGAGAAAACCCTTCGTCCCCCAACCTTCCTGTAAACAAGAAAACCTGCTGCGCACGCAACAGGTTTTCTTTCATTTATTCCGCAAACACAGGGGCTTCTCCGGTATTTCTCTTCTCTTTTTTAAAGAGGAGTCCTAACGGTGCAAGCGCCACAATGATAAAGGAAAAGACCAGAAACACATCGCCAATCGCCCATGACGCCGCTTGTGCCATGACTTGTGAATTCATCATGCTTAGCGTTACCGCAGGAACGGAAGACGTATCGCCGACAGTGGCGAGCAGTCCAGTTGCGCTCTGCTGCATCATGCCCCAGCTGGGGGAGAACAGATCCAGATTCTCTGCCATCCGGTGCTGATGCAAGATTTGGCGATTCTCCATCAACACCGTAGTCAGCGCGATTCCTATTGAACCGGCCACATTACGTACCAGCGTAGTGAGAACTGAAGCAGCTCCCGCTCGTATTGGCGGCAAAGTATTAACTCCCGCGGTATTCACCGGCATGAAGGTAAGCCCCATACCCAATCCGCGGATGACCATTAACATACTGATGACACTGGATGGTGTCTCTGTAGACAAGGTATGCAATTCATAGGTACTGAGCAGGATCAACGGAATGCCGACCATAATCAGCGGCCTTGCTCCTACCTTGTCGAACAGTTTGCCAGATATAGGCATCATCGCACCCATCGCCAACGCTTGGGGCATCAGCAACAGACCTGTCTGGATCGCCGAGTATCCGCGGATGTTCTGCAGATAAATTGGAATCAGGATGACACCTGTAATCATGGCAATGTAAAGCCCGCAGCTTAACACCGTACTGTACAGGAAGCGTCGGTTCAAAAAGAGGCGTAAATCCAACACCGGTTCAGCATGGTTCAACTCCACGACAATCAGGAGGGCCAGCATCGTTGTCGCTGTTACGAACAGCATGACGATAGAGTATGAACTCCATCCCCAGCTCTCTCCCTCTGCAAGGGCGAGCAGGTAGAAAAACGCACAGCCTGATGCCAAGAGCAGCCCCCAGAAATCAAATCGCCCCATCTGTCTTCGTTGTGTCTCGGGCAACAAGATCTGGCATAACAAGACCCCAATTAGTCCGATTGGTACATTAATCATAAAAAGCCATCGCCAACTGTAATGCTCCACAATCAGACCGCCGAGTGTAGGACCGATGGATGGAGCTACGGCCATGGATAATCCGAAGATCCCCATTGCAGCACCCATCTTATCTCGAGGGATAAAGCGGAACATGAGAGCCATCCCGACTGGCATGATCAGGCCGCCGCCAATTCCTTGAATGACGCGAAAGGCAACCAGACTCGGGTTATTCCACGCTAACCCACACAAGAGCGAGCCAATCGTAAAACTTCCCACAGACCAGGCATATAGTCTTCGGTAACCGAATCGTTCACCCAAATAGGTGGTAATCGGAATAATCGCTCCGGAGACTAACATATACCCTGTCAACACCCATTCAATCTGTTTGGTATCGACACTAAACAGTACCATTAATTTGGGTAAGGCTACGTTAAGGATGGACGTATCCAGAATTGCCATGAATGTACCGATTACGATAATCAGCGTGGTCGTCATGACGCCCGGTACTTTTCTTTCTTCAGAAGAGCCCATCTTGATCCCCCCTTACATGTATGGCTATTTCCGCACCGGTTCCCGGGATAATGTTTACATCCGGTATAAGGATTCGTACGGGGACAAGTTGTTCTTCTCGCGGTTGTTTTCGAGTAGGAGTCAGAGAGATAAGAGGCCACACCGCAGTTTCAGTTACTCCTTCAATCCTTGAAACAATTCCCTTGTATTTCATCTTGCCATTGGTATCCAGCTGCACATCAACAACCTGACCCACACGCACACGATTTACTTCATCCTCCGTCAATCGCGCTTCCACATAAGTCGTTGTCAGGTCACCAATGGCAACAAGGTTTTGGCCGCTTGATACGACTTCCTGATTCTGAACACCAACTCGCAAAACCCGACCGCTAACCGGAGCGAGAAGCGGCATTCTGACCCCCGGAGTCGGCGATGCAGGTCCCGCCTGTATAACGCCTATCACTTCATTGGCCCGAACCTCTTGATTCTCTCGGATATCCAGCTGAATCACCCGTCCAGTTGCCGGGGCCTTCAAGACAGAGAATTCTATCTTCGCGCGAGCATCGTTCGTTTCCACGTAATTCTGGTGATGAATCCAGTAGTAACCCGATATACCTGCACTTACCACCAAATAGATGGAGATGATCATGATGATCATTCGTTTCGCTTTCATCGCTTCATCCCCCGGTGGAAATGTTAACCACAGCGTTCATGCCTGGCAACAATCGAAGCCCACCCTGATCCAGAATCTTGATTTTCACCGGAATACGCTGGGTCACCTTGATGAAGTTGCCGGAAGCATTCGAAGTAGGCAAAAGCGAGAAGGCACTATCCGCGGCAAGTCCTACCTCCTCGACGATTCCTTGAATATCATGGTTAGGAAAGGCATCAACCTGAATGGTTACAGGTTCGCCCACTTTTACCCGCTCGATCTTCGTCTCATCAATTCGGGCCGATACGAACACGTTATCTAGATTGGCTAACAGAAAAACACGCTGTCCGGGAGCTACCGTTTCCCCTGGAGTCATAAACTTTTTGATCACAACACCCGTGCCAGGTGCCTTCACCAGCGCGGCATCACGATTTTGCAGCGTGGTATTCTTCTCTTCCAATCGGGCAAGTGTCTCTCCCGCGTTGACCGAATCGCCTTCTTTTACCCGCACTTCCGTTACTCTTCCGGAAATCTCCGGACTTACTTTGACGAGATCTCCATCAACTCGAGCATCATCTGTCGTGACATAATGAACGCTGTCCCAATAGCTTTTCGCCCCGAGTGAACCCCCGCCGACGACCAAGAGAGCGAGGATCAGTAGGCCAATTTTCTTTTTCATTTGCTGTCCCCCTTCTCATAGTAGACATCAATCGGGTCTCCGTCCTTTAATTCATCCTGTCCGACGACGATGATTTTATCTCCTGCTTGCAAGCCATTCACAATTTGGATCGTGGTTCCATCAGTCGCTCCGGTCACTACAGGACGAGCGATCGCCTTCTTCCCGTCTGTTACCATGACCAACCGCTGATCTCCACGTTTGACGATTGTCTCTGCCGGAACAGTAATAGCAGCAGATTGATCATTAGTAGGCAATGTGACTTCGGCATACATGCCCGATTTCCATTGACTGCGATCACCCGGCAGACTTAATTTGACGGGATATTCCTTGCTTGTTGAATTCGAAATTGGTGAAATGGCCAGAACCTTGGCGTCAAATGGTTCTGTGGAAACTTGTTCAACACGAACCTTCAAGGTCTGTCCTACCTTGAGCGTGTTGATCTGGTCTTCCGGCACATAGGCTTCCACCACCGCGACCCCGCTCACAATCGTCAACAGCGGCGCACTCGTGGAGGCCGTCTCGCCAACGTGAATGTTTTGCGTTGCGATTTTACCAGAGATTGGTGCAGTTATAACGGTATTACTTTTGTTAATCTCGGCTAGGTTTACGGCAGCCTGCATTTGTTCAACGGTTGCCCGCAGGTTCTCGAGGGACGCTTGAGTCGCACCTTCCTTGGCCATGCTCTGCTCCTGTGTCACTTGTTGCAGGGCTGTTTGGGCTTGCGTATATGCCAGGTTGGCGGCATCCAGCTGGGATTGCGGAACGGCTCCCTGATTGAATAAGGTTTTAATGCGATCCAGATTGAATTTGGCATTTTCCAGAGTTGCCTGAGCGGATTGGATTCTGCCTTGAATTTGGATCAGTTGCTGAGAACGAGTTCCGTTCTTCGTATCCTCCAATCGAGCCTGTGCGCCGCGCAGTCCAGCCTGTGCTGATTCCAAAGCGGCTACATAATCCTTGTCATCCAGATAAATCAAAGGTTGACCCGCTTTCACTTCCTGACCGACGTCAGCCAGCACTTTTGTTACACGCCCCTGGATTTTGGACATAACCGCGGATTCCGTATCCCCCATGACGCGACCTACTGCCATTTTGGCTTTTTTCAGATCAGATTTGCCCACCTGCTGTACGACAACCTTTTGAACCCCGATTGTTGAACTTGTAGCAACACTTGAACAGCCAACGAGTGATGCGGCTAAGAGACAAATGAACGCTGCCTGAGCAGATGCTTTCGTTACTGTTTGCAGATGATTTCTCAACGATTAACCCCCCTGTTTCCATCCAGCTAACATCATTTTTACACTTTCCTGAATAAACTCCTCGTCAATCTCAGGCAAGTACTCAATCCCCAGCATCTGTTTATGAAAAAAAGACGTGAGAAAATGGCCAAAAAATAGATTGACCATAATCTTTGGATTGTGAGGCGCAAGCTCGCCTGATTTGATTTTCTCTTCAAAATAAGTCTCCATTAACTTCCGCGCATTTGTAACTACGTTGATAAACAGGGATAAAATTTCAGGATTTCGCAAACTTTCTCCAATGATGACCGCCATCATCTCTGATCGAATCCGTGCCCCATTGATCAATAGCGTAGCGATGTGAACAAGTCCCTCTTCAACGGGCAGTTTCAGAGTCGCGGGCAAAACTTCGGAATAGTAAGGGATTTTATCCGCCAGCGCTTCCTTAAAAAGCTCTTCCTTGTTGGCGAAATAATGATAAATCACGCCAACCGTCACATCACAATGCTTCGCGATATCTTTAATTGTCGTCCTGTCATATCCATTACGGCATGCGAGATGAACCGCCGCTTGTTTCAGCATCTGTCGGCGATCCACCGTCTGCTTCTCTGACAACTTTCATCCTCCTCATTAACGTGTATCCTACTTCAAACTCCTAAATAACTATTCAGTTACTTTTGTAGAGACAACAATCCCTAAATAACCGTTCAGTTAGCATTGTTATTTTTGCATGAGTAGCCAATTCCTGTCAACCAGATTTTATCCAAGGAATTTTCGCTTTAGAACATTTTGGCGCAAAGAAAACCTCTTGATTACAATTTCAAGAGGTTAATCCCAAATCATCGGTCGATCAATCGGAATCATTCGTAAATATTGCAGGAGCTGACCCGTGTGCACCGCTTCATGATAAGCGACGCGAAGCAGGAAATCTCCTAGCCCCCGGATATATCCCACATCCGTGCGATCAATTGTGATTTCTGTCAAGTCTTGAGGAGTAAGTGTTTGAATCATTTCCAGAAACGCTTGATGATGCTTCTCTCCGAATGCGATCTCATCAACGATTGAAGTCAATTCCCGATCATCGAAGGGGGATGTGTACTCCTTTAAGCTTGCGCGATTCAGGATCGTATGATGATAATAATGCTGGCTTTCTAACACATGCCTGACGAGCTCGATGCAGCTCATCGCTTCCCCATCAGGTCTGTAGTCTGCATATTCTGTAGGAATGGATAACCAAACCTCTTTGCTTCTCCTCCGAGCTTCTACTAGATTCCAGATAATTAACTCAATTTGTGTCATCCTTAACTCCTCCCGCCTCCCAATATTCGGCAGGGGAATCTTTTTTCCTTCATTTACTCGATAAAAACTATTGCAATACTCTTTATGTATTTAATGTAAAAATATTCTCATTTCAGTATCTACTAAGAATTATTTGGCACAAGGAAGTTGGCAAGAAATCAACTCATCCTCACGTTCGTACTCTATAATAGAGAGACTAGGAGTGGATTTAATGAGTTCAGTTATCATCGCCATCTGCTTTACAGTAGGATTAATTATCTATAACCATACCGTCGCGAAGGAAAAAGGGATCGCCAATGCCCATAGAAGCGTAAGAATATTTGTTTTTCTGTTTACATTGTCCGCATTTTTGGGTTCATTGGTCTTACCTGCCACGCTGTTGTTTGGAATCATGTGGGTTACCTCTCAGCTGTTTCCCAACGCAATCATGAGCCCCTCTCTTCTGTCCTTGCTTCATCTTAGTATCTTGGCTAGCTTTTCCATTTTTCTATATGATTTATTTATTGAAACTCCCTTACAAATCGTTGTGAAAAAGTTAAAAATCCCACTTGGGTTTCTGGCCTTTACCGCAATCGCAGCCGAAACGACGATTCTGCTATGGCTGACATCTTTTTGGGTGACAGATGTAACCCTCACCGTTACGGGTACGTTGTTGGTGAGCGGGTTTCATGTCGCTTGCAGTCATCTGCTGGATGGTTGGTTAACGAAACGCTCCAGACAGTCGTAAGAGGGCTTACGCGAATGGAAGGAATGTTACAAAAAATCCGAGGAATGCTCCTCGGATTTTTTTAATGGTGAATGAATTTAGATTACCTACCGATAGGTTTTGACCGTTTCGGGTTGATACTCGCCTCGCCCGAATAATTTTCTCAAATAAGGCAAGAGGAAGTAGTCTACACCGTATTTACCAGCGTTGGCGCCAGCGGCAAGTATGATAAAACCAATCATGATCATCCAGGGGTTTACAGAAACCGTACCGGCATAAAGGAACATGAAGTTCATCAGAAGTCCAAAGAACATGGCCGCTGTTGTTAAGACTCCTAGCAGCAAGCCTAGACCAACCAGGAATTCACCCCAAGGCACCAAGACGTTAAATAGCTTCACGTTGGGAAGAGCAAAGTTTTGCAGAAATGCTGTGAAAGTCGGATAGATCGCTTCCCCTGCTTTTGCTACAGGTTTCGCTATCGCACCAGTTAAAAATCCAGATGCGTCGAATGGTTTAGGACCCGTTAATTTGCCCCAACCGCCAGTGATCCATTCCCAGCCAAGATATAATCGAATAATAAGTAAGAGTCCTGCCGCAAATTTACTTTGTCTGAGCCAATTCATGATCATATTGCTCAACTCCTTTTGTCTTTCTGATTTGAGTGTACATCTCAGATAGACAAGGAGTTGTGAAAAAAATCACACCTCGTCACTCGAATTATGAACTTTGGGTTGATTCTGTTGGCATCGATAAACCTTTGGAGAGATGCTGCTTCCCCCACTCACTCATCATTTCCAGGAGAGGAGTGAGTGACTGTCCGTACTCGGTCAGTTCGTACTCTACTTTCAGAATTTTGCCGTAATATTCAACACGCTTAATTAAACCGTCATCTTCCAACTCATGTAAGGCTTGCGACAGCATCTTGCGTGTAACCTCTGGGATCAAGCGATTCAATTCGCCATAGCGGTATTTCTGATGACTCAGATGCCACATAATCCGAGACTTCCACTTGCCTCCAATCGCATCTACAGTAACCTCCACTGGGCAGTAGTATTTCTTTTTGGTCATACACATCCCCCGTCTCATTCAAGACTAGTTACAAAAAAGTGCCTAATTGTTGTGAAACCCACGCTCCCCTTATAGTGAAAACGAACGATGAGAGGAGGATCTGGATGAAACCAATCACAAACTGGGTCACAACTGTACGGAACTACCATATTTCTACCAAATACATCTTACTATGGAATATCTTATTTTGCACAGGATTTGGAAGCTATATGGTCTTATACAACCTTTACCTCAAAGAAGTAGTCGAACCGCAAGTAATTGGGCAAGTAGTGGGAATCAGCTACCTGTTCTACGCTCTTTTTTCACCGCTCGCAGGGTTATTAGCCGATCGAATTGGCTCAAGAAAAAGTTTACTGATCGGATTGTTTCTATTGTCCTGTGGTTTTATCGGAGGAGTTTTTGCTGAGCGCTCTGTTTTCCTCTCCCTTTGGGCGGTTCTGCTCGGAGTTGGGCAATCCTTTACGATCGTCATGTTCGTGCCGATTTTGACTGAATACTCCAAGCCGGAAGAACGACTTCATTTATTCAGCTTTGCCTATGGCTTGGGGACGTTCGCTACATTTCTCGGCACATTCGGATCAGGCATTATCGCCGATCAAATCGCTCGATGGTGGCAGGTTCCTTCACTCATCAGTATCCGCTGTGTGATTCTCATCGCGGCGTGCTTTCTTTTGATCAGTACATTGCCACTGTTTGCCATGCAAAATAAACGGAGAATGGTTAAAAAGGAAATGTCACAATCACTTGAAGCCACAAACGGGAATCCATCACGTCAATCCACGCAAGCCATGAAGCAGTATGGGATCACAAAATTTCTCGAAGGATTAGGTGTAGGACTGGTTATCCCCTTCATGAATTTGTTTCTTGCTAATCGATTTGGGCTTGATACCACCATGATCAGCGGAGTGTTGGCGCTAGCGACTTTGGGGACCGTTGTGATGATGCTATGCAACCCTCGCATCACCCAAAAGACTGGCGAATTCAAAACACTTCTCCTCTACTTGATGATCGGCCTTCCCTGTCTTTTGGTGATCGGCACATCGACGAATTTGTTATTCGCAGCGCTTGGATTTCTGTTATTTCGATCCATGTTTTATGCCATGATGCCAATCCAATCCAAAATCATCATGGAACAGGTGGAGGAAACCAAAAAAGGGTTGACCTCAAGCATCGGCTTTACAACGACGACAATCGGAACCGGAATCGCCAGTCCGCTTAGTATGTACGTCGTGACCCATTATGGCTTCTACTGGGGATACCTGATCCTATTTTTACTCTCCGCAATCTTCATTGCTTCGTCCGTTGGGTATTTCTATCACCGATTTATGAAAAAAGAGAAACTTCCGAGTTCGCTCCCGATGACAAGTTTGGCAAAATAATAGGGCTAAATGGAGATGGAAAATGGAAAAAAGCAGGGGAATCCCCTGCTTTTGGCGTACTTCATTCTATACATATTTGAAAGGAGCTACTAACCTTGACGAAATCCAGTTGGATCCCTTTTTCCATCGTTCTATTAGCTGCCGCAATCGCTTTTAGTGGTTTTTGGATTGGCAATGCGATGAAGGTACAGAACTCTTTGAAATCTGGTTCGTTTCTTACTTCCGCAAGCGCTAGTACAACCATCCCCACAGTTCCTGTCAAAGCCTTGTTAACATTAGATGAGGCCGCTCAGTATTTGGGGCTCTCCAAAGAACAAACCCTTTCGATTGTAAGACAAGAACAGCAACAGTTAGGACAAGCGGGAAGTTACACCGGTGTCATGTTGTCTCCAGTACGAATTAACTCGGATCTTTACTTTACCAAGAGCAATCTAGACAACTGGGCAAATGAGGTAACCTCCCAGGGTAAAAGCTATTAGCTCCTTCACTCTACTTCCTACAGCTCGCTATACAGCTTTTTTTGTTTCGTCGAGTACACCCGATAGGCTGAAAGCACAGGCACACGGTTCGTACATGCCGCATACAGTTGGAAAATTTTGTGAATGAGCGGTTCTAAAATTCCAGCGGACTTGCTGACGAGTAGCGCTACCAGTAAAGCAACAACCGCTCCACCTACTACGTCCGCAGGGTAATGCACGCCAACAAAAACCCGCGCAATTCCGGTCAGCGCAGCCAGTACCATCACCGCCCAGCGATAACGAACTTGTCGATAGTAAAACATTCCCGCAACAGAGAAAGCAAGAATCGTATGGTCACTTACGAACGACGAGTCTGCAGCATGGGGAATTAACTGATTGACTGCATGGGCCATAAAGGGGCGCGGATGCCAGTACAGATGATGAATCACTTGATTGCATAAGAAACTAATCAGGATCGTTATCACGGTGTAAAGGGCTGTCCGCTGATTTTTCTCCAGAACATCCTTATCTTTTTTAGAGCTAAACCAAAGCATCAAAAGGAATAACGCGAATACCTCTGGCGTGTAATCGGCAAGAAAAATCATCGCGCCATCCAACCAAACGGAGTGTCCGGCGTATTGATTCACAAGTTGAAATAATTGCTCGTTCAATGAAGTTCTCTCCTTTTTCAATAGACACGGTCCCACTTTACCACGATAATGCGGAATAAATATGGAATCGCTCGGTTCTGTTTTATCTGGGAATCGTATTTAGTAGATCGCTTGAACCCTGCCTACCTGTCCATCTTGGAGACGAACTTTAATCCCATGCGGATGATTCGGGGAATTCGTCAGGATGTCTTTTACAATTCCTCTGGTGGTTTTGCCCGTTCGTTGATCCTGCTTTAACACGATATCTACTTCTAATCCAGGATAAATATTTTTACGAATTTGACCGTTCATCTTCTGTGAAAACTCCTCTACTAGTGATTATTTGGTACAAACCGCCACCCCGATAAAATAGCGGACTCCCTCTCTTGGCTTCTCAAAAGTCACGCCTCTCTGGTAGTAGATCTCCACCTGCGAAAAACGATCAAACAGCTCCTCAAACTCTTGTGGTGTCAGCTGATGCACGTGAAACGGTTCACTCGTCGGCATTCCGCGCCCGCGTCCGAACGGGCTGGACAGCACCAGTGTTCCTCCGGGCTTGAGCATTCGATACAGATTATCCATGAACGTCCGATCATCTTCCACGTGCTCGATCGTTTCAAAGCTGAGAATCGTATCGAACATCCCCAGCTCCTCCGGGAGATTGGGATCGATCGCGTTTCCCACCTGATAGGTTACCTTCTGATGGTTGTACTCAATATTGGCGTAACGGATCGTTTCTTCATCATTATCGACACCGACAATGTGGGTGATTTCCCGCTTCCGTTCCTTCGCCACCATATGGCAGCCGTATCCAGTCCCGCATGCGATATCCAGTACCCTTCCCTGTACATACGGAGTCGCGAAGTAATATCTTGCAATGTGCTCCAGCAGCATGCCGTTGGTTGGCTTCAGTTGCTTGGGGATAATTCTTTCTCCTGTCCACTCTAACAAAACGCATCACCATTTTTCATCATCTACTTGTTTCCTCTCAATTATTTCTCGTTCGCTTTCTTCTGAAAAGCTGTGTGTGGTATAATCGACAAACCAAAACAATCCACCTGAAATGCGGAGGAATTCATGCTTACGTTCGAAGAAAAACTGTCTATTATTGAATCGTTTAAAGAACTGCAAAGAAATAATGTGTCCCTGGGACGGGTTAATTATCAATTGGAAGAAAGCCTCTACGACAAGAAAAATGTCATCTATCATTTGCATCCTAACGGAAACGGCTTTGTGTACGCCGGCCTTATAAAAGGGTACAAAAAGGATGAAAAAGGTCTCGTCAACATCCGCGATTTCTCTGCGGAAGCCCTGCGTTCCTTGATCCAGGCATCAATCAACTCCCTTACCACACCGCCGAAACCTTCTATTGAAGAAGCGATTGTTGGAGACGGAGAGGAAGAACGCTGGGTCGGACCACATAATCAGACGCTCCTGCTCGTCCATGAAGATGAACTGTGGAACGTATACTCCGGCCTGAATCTGGATGCGGCATTTGAATCCTATGTCGAAGCCAAGAACTATCTGGAGGAAGAAGGATACACCCTTCAATCCTAACCCCATCGTCGCTACATAATTATCAACAATGACAAGACGCCCTTCGTGAAGAAGAGCGTCTTTTTCATCTCAAGCCTAACGAAGAAATTGTTTGAGCTGGTCAAGCTCCTTTGGCGTCAGATTGCGCCAGTGACCTGTTTTAAGTCCGCCAAGCTGGATATTCATGATGCGAATTCGTTGCAATCGCATGACCTGATAACCAAACGCTTCACACATTCTTCTGATCTGGCGGTTAAGGCCCTGCGTCAAAATAATCCGAAAGACACGTTCACCAATACGATTTACCTGACAGGGTTTGGTTTTGGTGCCAAGGATATGCACACCCTTGGACATGCCTTGGACAAACTCCGGAGTAATCGGTTTGTTCACGGTGACGATGTATTCTTTTTCATGATTGTTTTCGGCGCGCAGAATTTTGTTCACGATATCCCCATCGTTGGTAAGCAAAATCAGCCCTTCCGAATCCTTATCCAACCGTCCGATTGGAAAAATCCGCTCAGGATGATCCACGAAATCGATGATGTTTCCCTGAACTTCCCTCTCCGTTGTACTCGTAATCCCCACTGGTTTATTTAACGCAATATAGACATTTCGCTTCTTGGCACCAATCGGCTTGCCATCAACCAGAACAACGTCGCCATGCTCTGCGGTACTGCCCAGCTCGGCAATTTTCCCGTTAATCGTGACACGCTTCGCTTCTATGAGCTTGTCCGCTTCCCGTCTGGAACAGATGCCGGTTTCACTGATGAATTTATTAATTCTCATCTCTTAATCCCTTCTCTACTGTAAAACTTGACTAATTGTACCACAACCAAGGGAGCCACATGCAAGTGTCGAGTGATTTATAAATAAAGTCAAAAAAGTTGCCTAAATTTTTTTAGGCAACTTTTCAATGAAATTGTTAACTTCTCTCAAGTGTTCCTAATCTGTATGGCTGATACAACCCGCTTAAATAGACATTGCCCCACCCGTAGGCCTTCTCAATCCAGTCCAACAACTCATCAACCGCGTGGAAGTGCTCAACATTCTGCCAGTATTCATTCGTTAAAATGGTCCAATTGGGGAGTTCAAGCTGATGCGTCTGCCGCTCTTGCGCGGATAGCTCCTCATAAGACATGATCTGAGGTTGTTCCAGCTGCTCTTTGGACAGAATCGAGTGCGAGAAACTCACAAAATCCAGCTTTACATGAAAATCAAGGCAACCGACCTTCTCGAGTATGTTTTGAAAAACGTTCCTCAGGTTATCCACATGAACCCTCCCCATCTACTCAACGTTATGTCCTAGTACACCTATCTTTTAAGGATTATGCTATAACTGTTATTTTTATACATTTGTTGCAAAATTCCCTTCTTTTCTTTTTTAGAGGAATGGTAAAATAAGGGTGGGAGTTGGTACCCGTGAGTTTAATCGTTTTTTTGTGGTGGATGTCTGGCATTCTCTCATTATTGGTTTTATTTTTTGCAATCATTGCACAATCATGGGTTTGGACGTTAATCAGTGGTGTACTATTTCTACCCATCGCCTATTATTTTGGAGGAGCTAAAAATTCTTTCCAGCTCATTGGCTTGATTCCATTGATTCACCTTGCTTTAGCCTGTTTGTTCTTGTGCAGAAAAAAACATATGTAATTCAGTGACAATGAAAAGCTGGGATTTCCCCAGCTTTTTTGTATTCAGGAAATCCCTGCTATCTAAAATTGGGCAAATGCCCATCACCAAACAACTTAGGCGAACGTACAGTGTAATGACTAGTTAAATACCCAATTTGAAGGAGGCAATGATCTTGTTTTCTCAATTCAAGGCTTGGACCCCCTATGTCAGTCCGTTCGATCCATGCCCACCAATTCGTGTCAAGTGGTACAATACGCCGCCACAGCTCTATATCCCCTTCCAGCCACCCAATCTACCACAGTTTGCTCCCTTTGAAGCCCTAAAATTTGGAGTTCTTTGGCCTTCATTATATGGACCCTATCCTCGCGAAGCAGGTCACATCCGACAAGAAATGCATGATTGTGAACCTTATTCTCGTGGAGCCGGCCAATTCCGACAAGAAATGAGTGATTATGGCCCCTATCCACGGGGAGCCGGTCAAGTCGTAGAAGAAATGAGTGATTATGAATGAGCGACAACAGAACGGTAGATGAACGTTACTACAAGATGCTGGAGGAACTTCAAGCTTTGGACTTCGTTCTCGTCGAGCTTAACTTGTATTTGGACACACATAAAGGCGACACCAACGCGGTCAATCAATACAATCAGTACGTACAAAAGCGTTGGATGTTGGCTCAAGAGTTCGAGTCTTTTTACGGCCCGTTAATGAATTTTGGTCACAGCTATTCCAGTTTTCCTTGGCAGTGGGTCGACACGCCTTGGCCTTGGCAGGTTTAAGATAGAAGGAGGAGAAACACATCGTGTGGATTTATGAGAAAAAACTTCAATATCCTGTTCGAGTAAGCAAGTGTGATCCCAGAATGGCTAAACTTTTGTTGGAGCAGTACGGTGGGGCAGACGGAGAGTTAGCCGCTGCCCTGCGTTATCTTAATCAGCGGTATTCCATTCCAGACAGGGTAATCGGCCTTCTCACTGATATTGGAACCGAGGAGTTTGCCCACCTCGAAATGATTGCTACCATGGTTTACAAACAAACAGCTGCTTAATTGCAACAAATGTGTTACACTCTTCTCAAGGAATAATATACCATGAGGGGATGAAATATTATGGCAATTAAGAAGGTTGCAATTTATTGCAGAAAAAGCCGCGAAGCCGATGATAAGACAACTGCCTCTATAGACGGACAAGCTAATTCTCTGATAGAACTATGTGAAAAGCGCGGGTATGTGTATGATTTGTACAGTGAGACTGGATCGTCTCAAGAATGGGATCGTTCAGAGTTCCAGAAGCTTCTTTCTAAAATAAAGCACTATGAATACGATGCTATCGTTTGCACCGAACAATCTCGCTTGACTCGGAACACGAAACATTACGAGGAAGTCAAAGAGATCATGATTAAGACAGGTTGTGTCCTTGTTACACCAACATCGATTACGGACTATACCAATGAAGATCAAATGTTTAGCGGCGACATTATTGCATTAATTGAAAAGCGAGAATGGCAAACCACTAGAAAGCGTCTTATGAGGGGTTCTAGGGAATCTGCAAAGAAAGGCAACTGGATGGGTAAGAAAGTTCCTTTTGGTTATCGATACAATCGCGACACCAAGAACCTTGAGATTGTACCAGAGGATGCCGAAATCATTGTTCGCATGTTCAATGAGTATGTGTCAGGAAAGTCTACCACAACTATAGCATACGACTTCACCAATGCAGGGATTACTAACATGCAATGGAGTTCATCCTCTGTGGCACGAATGATCGCCAATGTTGCTTATGCTGGTCACTCCTCCTACGGATGCACCAAGCAGTACAAACAAGGTGGAAAGCGTGTAACAGAACGGACTTCAGCGGAAGATCAAATCGTTATTAAGGACGCCCATGAGCCAATCATTCCCCAAGACTTGTTTGATATGGCACAGAGAATCAGGAACGAGAGAAACTCCCGACCTGCTGCTTTGAAGATCGGCAAACATATATTTTCGGGTCTAGTACGTTGTGGGGTCTGTGGCAGTATCCATTCATTTCAAACCGCACACGGTAAGAAGAGAATTACAAGCTGCACGACACGGACATACAAAGATGATGGAACGTATACCATATGTAAAAATGGCGGGGCATACGTTGACGACTTTAAAACGCTTTTCCACGAGTACTTTGCTCAATTTGTCGATCAGCTTGCACAATACGTTCACCTTATGACCGATGACGAAATACAGAATTTTGATGAAGAGATCAAGCGCAGAGAAAAACAGATCGAGAAGCTAAACAAGGATATTAAACGAGTGCAGCAAGGATTCGTTATGGAAATCTTCACACCAGATGAGGCTCGAAAGCAAATTGCATCCTTTAAGGAGCAGATCATAACACTTGAAGAACAGATCAAAACCATGAAAGCAGAGAACAATATGTCAGAACACGATAAAATTTCTTCGCGACTTGAAAACATGAGACGTTTTCTAATTCATGGCGACAACATTCCAGAATATGAAGCGAATGATATTCTACGTGAATTTATTGATACGATCATCTACACCAAGGAGGGAAATGAGATTAACCTGAAAATCATTATGAAGGAATGACAATGTTCCGCATTCTAGGGGAGTTATACTAACCTTTGGTCTAAATAAGAGGACAGTTAAGATTACTATCTTAACTGTCCTCTTATTTACTTAATCCAAACTGTTACTGCAAGTTCACCAAGTCTATTGTGTTTTTTAAGTGGGTTGATGGAACAAAAATTCTTGAAAAAGCTAGGATTCATATGAAAACGTACGTTTGCATTTTTTGCAGTAATATCTTTGACGTAACTTGTACGAAATGTAAGTACCATACATTACAACAGACTTAGTATAACATTCTTTACATGTTAAATGTCCGACATTACTCTTTCTTTTTTCTCGTTCTCCTACAGTGATAAACCCACATTCCCGACAACAGTAACGTTGCTTTCCACTCTCTGTTGTTCCGCGCTTAAAGAAATTTGAGCATATTATTCCTCTTTTTGGACAAGTGATTTGAAACATTTTTAGCCTACTCCCCAAAATTTAATCTAAAAAAACCTCTCCTTACCCCAATTTATCCAAAAAGCACACTTATATCAACATTTTTCTCTATGTTCCTTGAACCAAAAATTCAAGGGAGAGATACACTATGAGAAATTTTGTTGATGTTTTGATCGAGGAATGCAAAAAGAAAATCACATGTACCACAGGGAAGGAATGCAATAGGGAAACCGCATGGAAAGAACTTGACCGGATCTTTACAAAGGCACAAATAAACAGACAAAACAAAAACAAAATTCTCAGTGGTTACAATGGAAATCCAAATTATCGAATCAGCCGCGGTTTCGCAATCGCGCTCGGAGCAGCTTTTGAATTTCAAATTGAAGAAATGAATGCATTCCTCTCGAAAGCAGGCTATTTCCTATCGGGTTTCCACAAAGAAGATAGAATTATTATCAATCTGATGTCTAGAAGAAGACATTGCACAGTGAATGAACTGAATGAAGCTCTTGAAGAACAGGGGCTTAGCTTACTGACTTACCGAACAAAAAAAGTGTAACTTCCCAAGCGACCCCCAACGACCAAGTAACTGATAAGATTTTTATTAAGAAGCGACGAATAATAAGCAGGCTCGTCAGTTCGAACATAGCAAGTCCCTCTCTGGCCAGAGGTTTAACATACGCAACAAAACAATAACAGAGCAGCCTTGCTCAAAGAGCGGGCGCTCTCATTACAACCAATTAAACAAACAAATAAGAGGTGCTTCAATGAAACCAAATCAACTAGCAATCAATGAAGAAGCTGTTTTCAAGTCAAAGCAGGTTCGACTCATCGACATCACACCCTTGCATGGCTATGAGAACAACGTAAAAACCTCCCAAATTGGCTATAACATGGTATGCCTTGCGGAAGCCAATGGCTTCGAGAAGGTCACAGTGAAGCTTGAGGGTCTTAGTAATTTGCCAATTACACCTGAACAGTTAGCAAGCTCGAAAGAACCTGTTTACGTGAACTTCATCGAGTTCTCTGCAAAGTATTACTTTTCCAATCGTTCGCAAAGTTGGGAACTAACGTGCAAGGCTAGCAAGGTACAGCTAGTGAAGCCAGTACAGAACACATAACAACTTATTGATGAGAGGGAGTGAATTAACCTCACTCTCTCCTTCAACCAAGAAAGGATGACCCTCTATGAAACCTATTAAAAACTTTATTACTTTGATTGCTCAGACTATTAGCCGTATGAAACAAGGACAGCTTACACCCGATGACAAAGCCAATATTATTACACTTTCGGTCGTATTGATTGCCAGCGCTATTTCATTAGCTCTGCTCATCAATTATTGGGTTGTAATCGTATTAATCGTACTTGGAGTCTACGTCTATAAAAGCGAGTTTAAACAGCCTGAAAATAGACCTGGTATTGTTGCTGATACCATTGTCTATAACTGCCTCTATCAAACTCTTCATGCTATCCATGACCGAATCGGAGCAAGACGACCAATCGACTTATACGATATTGCCCAGAATCCATCTATCGTAATGAAGAACAATGTTGAGATGGTACGCGCTTCCGTTCCAAAATCCCATAATGGTTTCCTACCCGAGGAAGAAACGAGCATAATCTTAAAGCATCTACAAGCCCGAATTACCGCTGATTTGAGACAAGGTAAGGTTGCCTATGTATTTAATCCATTCCCTGTCGGAAACATTCCTGCAATCGTAGTTGATGACGTTGTAGATAACGGCACACACCTTCAAGTCGATGTTCTATTAGTAGACAGTGAATACAAAGTTAAGTATCTCTACTGGAAGCACAACAACCGCAAAAAACAAACCAACCAATCGTTACCCGAAGATGATGATTTCTAATGATGGGATTGATATAGCCTTTGACGCGACGTTGCTCCTTGATGGAATAAAGCATAGTTATAAATGGTTATACCGTAAAATCCCACATGCGATCATTATAGGAAATACGGGATCGGGGAAGACATCGCTCTTGAAGTTAATACTGGGTAAAATTAGTATTTATATTGCGGACGCATCTGTGTTGCTATGTGATTATAAAGCCCAAGATTTCAGCTTTCTCCGAGGCGAGCCGAACTATTATGAGTTTACTCGATGTTATTACGGCTTGGAGCACTTCTATAACTCCTTCCTGAGCCGTCAGAATGGAGAAGACTTGAATAGATCATTTCTCCTTTTGGTCTTCGACGAATTCATGTCTTTCATTAATATGCTTGAGAAGAAAGAGGCAGATGCGGCGCGATTGAAGCTATCTAACCTCCTTCTATTAGGACGCAGTTATAACGTACACGTTTTAGTCAGTCAACAGCGCGCAGATGCAGAATATTTCGCTAAAGCAAGAGATAACTTTGGACTAGTCATTGCCCTAGGCAATATATCCAAAGAGTCTGCCGCTATGTTCAATTTCGATAGAGATAAGATGGAGCCAGTGTCAGGTATCGGATGTGGCTATATGTTGACCAATGGCACGGACATGAGAGCCATCAGAGTGCCTCTGATACGCGATCAGGCTAAGGTCGAGAGGTATATTCGTAAGACAGTCTCGAAATAGCCTAGCCAAGGCGCGTGAGGGCGGCGGGGCTAGGCCCAAAGCCGCTCATACGCGCCTGCCTCGCGAAGCGAGGCTTGTGGCAAGCCAGTGTTACCTTGCCACTACTGTCGCAAGTCGCAAACCTGTAAATTTGTATCAACATTAGGTGGTGAGCGTAGTGCGTGATTCTCAATCCAGAAAATGGCAGATAACTATTAACAACCCTATTGACAAGGGATTCGATCATTCAAAGATCAAAGAAGTATTGAACGAGTTAAAGTCACTTCAATATGCTGTAATGGCAGATGAAATTGGTCAAACCCACCACACTCACATCTTCATCGTCTGTTCAAGCGCTGTTCGATTTAGCACGTTAAAGCATAAATTCCCCGAAGCTCACTTAGAGATTGCTAAAGGGTCATCAACGCAAAACTATGAATATATTTCCAAGAGTGGGAAATGGGAAAACGATAAAAAACATGGTACTTTTATTTCTGGGACACTGGAAGAAATTGGGGAAATGCCAGTTGAGCGACAAGGTGCGAGAAATGACCTCGCCGATCTGTATGACATGATAAAAAACAATATGAGCAATTATGAAATTATCGAGGAAAATCCAGATTATTTGTTGCGAATAAGCGACATTGAACGTGTAAGACAGATGGTGAAGGCAGAGGAATTCAAAAATACTGTCCGAAAATTAGAAATTACCTATATCTTTGGCTCTACTGGTTTAGGAAAAACACGTCACGTACTGGAAAAGTATGGGTTTACAAATGTCTACCGAATTACTGATTATTCACATCCATTTGATGGGTATAAATGCGAGGACGTGTTACTTTTCGATGAGTTCCACTCTCAGTTACCAATCACACAAATGCTCATGTATTTGGAGGGCTACCCGACAGAACTCCCTTGTCGCTACGCTAACAAACAGGCATGTTTTACAAAGGTTTACATTATTTCTAACATACCGTTTGAACAGCAGTACCCCAACATTAGACTTGAAAAGCCTACCACATGGGCTGCCTTGAAAAGACGAATTCAGAAAGTCATTAACTTTGGAGCTAACGAGCTAATGACTTATCATTTTGGTCAGGGTACGCCGATAAGCCTACCTAATGTAGCGGCAACCCCAGCAGCAGAAACACATTCACGGCTTGCACAAGAAACCATACATGAATCGGACAAATCTTAACACTCATAGGAATAAGGCAGAGGTGATTCCAATGCCGAAGACCGATACGATGATGGGGCAACCACTGACCTTTGAGAAGACTATTAACGGCAAGGGGACTGTGCAGGTATTCGGAAAATTTGATCTAGATAAATTCATAAAACGGTTATTATCCTCGAAAGCCCTATGATTCATATCAAGACCTAATGTAGCGTATTTCCGGTTCTATTACAGATCCAACGTAAATGCAGCTGCCACCTTTTCAAGAAATGTCGAAACAATGTGAGTGATTTACCACCCAATGTATCGACAATATCGTCGTAAGGACCGAATGATTGGACTACAACAAGGCTCCCACAGAATCGTCTGCGGGAGCCTTCGTTGCTATTTATTAGATGAACACTTCGATGGGTTTCCATACATTTCGGTTAGTCACATCCTCCGACCATTCTGTGTTGGAGAGATAGAGCTGCGTTCCGACCGCGCGCACAAATCCCCATTTGATTTCGGGATTGCGCTCGCCGTATTCCTTCAGTGCATTGAACTTACGGTTTGCGTAGCGATCGATGTTGTTGGATTCGCCGTCAGCGGTCCTGCCGCCTTTGGCCTCAATAATCCAAATTTCGCCATTATCGAGCTGAACGATATAGTCAGGGTAGAAGTTATTCCTTCTGAAGGCTCTAGGTAAATCAGGCTAAAGTACTCATCACCCTTATCACCGTTTTTATAGTACCACTGTAGTCGCTCATAGCTCTGGCACCATTCCTCAAATATAATTTCGGTATATGTGCGATTAGGCTGAATCAGAATGTTATTGCCGTAGTTATCAAAGACATTGCGTGTCATAATTGCGGTACTGGGAAGCTTCTTGTGCTGTTTATAATATTGATACGCAGGATGCTCCAGTCTGTCGTTTTCCTGTCGCTGAAAATACTATTCAGCTTCAGCATATCTTGCGTTGTACGAGCAACACCTTCGATAGCATCCGTTTTCAGAAGAGTACCAAAAACATATCCCTTGGTTTTTGCCATCTCTGATCTGTCCAGTTTTCCGTCCTGATTGCAGTCGCAATTTTCCAGCATCTGCTGGCGCACCACTTCAACCACGGCCTGCGGTTTTATAGCAAAACGGTCGGTGCCGTTCAGCGCCTCCTTTTGCAACACAATCGTGAGCGCATCCATTCTGAGTCTGTACTGATAGGTGTAAAAGGAATCACTCAGGCTACTGGTCAGACCTTCACTGAAATCACTGTCCAGCGTTTAACTACCCTAGTTTGGAAATGAAACATATACAAATCTGTGATATTATAATTTAGTATAGAATATGTGCGATTACAGCGGACTTGAAGAGCATTTAGGGAGGAGGAGCTTGGGTGGCTTTTAACGAGAATACTCGCGTAAAAATCCCGGCTTTGCTCCATTTGACACGTCTCGGATACGAGTATGTGTCTCTGAAGCATGCCGTTCGGGATACCGACACTAACATCTTCCATGAAATCTTCGCTGCAAGTGTTCAACGACTCAATCCCGGAGCAGATGTCAATCCCCAAGCCTTGCTTTCAGAGATGTCCGATCTGCTGGACTATAACGATCTGGGACGCGCCTTTTATAAGCGCATTATAACCAAGTCAGGTGTACGCCTGATTGACTTTGAGGACTTCAACAACAACAGCTTTCATGTTTGCACGGAGCTTACCTGCAAAAATGGCGAGGATGAGTTTCGCCCTGACATTACCGTTCTGATCAACGGTATGCCGTTGGTGTTCATTGAGGTAAAGAAACCCAACAATCGCGACGGTATCCTTGCCGAGCGAAACCGAATAAACAGTCGCTTCCAGAACAAAAAGTTCCGGCGGTTTATTGGCGCAACACAGTTCATGATTTTCTCCAACAATATGGAATATGATGCTGATTCGACCGTGCCGATTCAGGGAGCGTTCTATGCTTCTGTCGCGGCGAAGGAAGCCAGTTTCAATTGCTTCAGAGAGGAAGTCCCAGAGATATTTGACCGCTTTGTACCGTCTGACGACGCGACTGAAGATTTTATCCTGAGTGACAATAACCTGCCGCAGATTAAGTACTCGGAAGAGTACATCACCAATAAGTCGCCGTATAAGCCTACAAACCGTATTCTATCGTCATTGCTCAGTAGGGAACGTTTGCAGACCATACTGCAATATGGCATCGTATATACAACCGAGAAGAATGGCTTAGAGAAGCATGTCATGCGGTACCCGCAACTGTTTGCAACGCTGGCTATCGCCCGGAAACTCGATGAGGGTGTACGCAAGGGCATTATTTGGCACACACAGGGCAGCGGCAAAACCGCCCTTGCGTACTTCAATGTCGCCTACCTGATGGACTATTTCCAAAAGCGTAAAACGGTGCCAAAGTTCTATTTCATTGTGGACAGGCTCGACCTGATGACCCAAGCTCGCGACGAGTTTGAAAACCGGGGGTTGCGGGTGAACATCGCCAACAG
This sequence comes from Brevibacillus ginsengisoli, assembly GCF_050113715.1. Classification (NCBI taxonomy): domain Bacteria; kingdom Bacillati; phylum Bacillota; class Bacilli; order Caryophanales; family Paenibacillaceae; genus Brevibacillus; species Brevibacillus ginsengisoli. Next base: position 224,494 of record NZ_JBNJQR010000001.1, on the reverse strand, counting down.
TAAAGATGAATTTGTTGGCCACATCACTGCGCAAGGCGCGATAGAAAATCCCGAAGGAACGCCCGAGATAACGGTTGTCAATATTCAAAAATTCAGCACAGATTCCAAGGTTGTCAAGCAAAGCGACTATGATATAAATGTCCAGCGCGTTTACTTCATCGATGAGGTTCATCGCAGCTACAACCCGCACGGCAGCTTTCTTGCCAACCTGTACGAGAGCGACCCGAATGCGATCATCATCGGCTTGACCGGGACACCGCTCCTGAACCAGATGCTCAAGGACGCCTACGGCAAACCGCTGCGCTTCAACAGCAAAGATGTGTTCGGCGAGTATATGCACAAATATTTTTACAGCCGCTCCATTCAGGATGGCTATACGCTGCGCCTGATCCGGGAAGGAATCGAAACCACCTATAAGGCAAGGCTCAAAGAAATCCTCGAACAGTTGGAGGTTGCTCTCGGCTCTGTCAAAAAAGGTGAGATTTATGCCCACCACCGCTTTGTGGAGCCACTCGCCGAATATATCATCAACGACTTCATTGCCAGCCGCATGAAACTTGGTGACGCGTCTATCGGAGGCATGGTCGTTTGCGACACTAGCGAACAGGCGAAAGAATTGTTCCGGATCATAGTCGAAAAATATCCGGATATAAAAACATCGCTGATCCTGCACGATGTGGACGACAAAGAAACACGCCGCAACAACCGAGATGAGTTCAAGCTCGGCAACATCGACCTGCTCATCGTCTACAATATGCTTTTGACGGGCTTCGACGCCAAGCGATTGAAGAAGCTCTACTTAAATCGCGTTGTCAAAGATCACAATCTGCTCCAAACGCTGACGCGGGTAAACCGTCCCTACAAAGACTTCAGATATGGCTTTGTGGTGGACTTCGCCGACATCAGCCGCGAGTTTGACAAAACCAACGCTGCCTACTTCAAGGAATTTGAAGAGGAAATCGGCGACGAATGGCAACAGTACAGCACGTTATTTAAAACTGCGGAAGAAATTGAAGCAGAGATCGGGCAGATACAAGAAAAGTTATTCTATTACGATATACAGAATGCTGAACGGTTCAGCGAGCAGATCAGCGATATTAATGACCGCACCGAAATTCTCGAACTGAAACGGGCTTTGGAAAATGCAAAGGTGCTCGGCAACCTAATCCGTACCTACGGTCATGATGAACTAGCCGACAAGCTTGACTTTAAAAAGCTGAACAATTTGCTGACAGAGGTAAACAATCGTCTTGCCCTCATCAACCAGCGCGAGGCGTTGGAAAATGCCGAGGATAACTCAAACATTCTCAATATGGCACTTGAGGAAATCGTATTCTCCTTCCGAAAGGTGAGCGAGCGAGAACTGCCCCTCGGCTTGGTAGAAGATTACAAAGAGCAAGTCCGCAAAACCCGTGAGGCGATGCAGCAAAACTTCGATCACAAAGACCCTGTTTATGTTACCCTTTATGAGGAATTGGAACGTCTGTTCAAAAAGAAGAAGCTGACCGAAACGCCCACGCCGGAAGAACTGGATAACGACATTAAAATCCTGCGGTCGATTTTTGAGCGAATCAGCGAACAGAACCGCCGTGACAGAATGCTGGCTGACAAATACCAAGGCGACCAGAAGTTTGCCCGTGTGCATAAACGTCTTGTTGAGTTGGACTACCCCGATTGGAGTAACCGCATGGTCGCCATTAATCAGGCGTTGCTCGGAATAAAAAAGAAAACCGACGAAAACCTTCTCCATCAAGCCGCGCTCATCAAACACGAAGCGTTTTTCGAGAAAGACTTGATGCGGTTGGTCATCAGTAACTTCGGTGGCTTAAAACTCAAAACCGATGCGACCACTACCAAACAAATTGGCTATCTCATCGCCAATGAATACTTCGAAGAATATAGGAGTTGGGCAGTTTAGTGAACTTGACCATCAAAGATAAAACGAAACAGCTTGTAGACGACTTGAAGGCCATCTGCGCAAATCACGGATTGGGAAACGATGGCAACGAATATAAAATCATCACCGAGGTGTTCCTATACAAGTTCATGAACGACAAATTCTTCTTTGAGGTTCGCAATCTGAATGCCAAGTATCAGAGTGCCACGAACCTCGAGGAGCTATTGAAGGCTTTGCCCGATGATGAATATGATCTTCTCCTGTTAGAGTTGCCCGCTAGTGTGGCGCAGTTAAACCGCGAGCACTATATATCTAATCTCTTCAACAGCCAAAACGTCCCCGAGTTTGCAAAACTGTTTGACGACACCATGCGCTCGGTAGCGTCCTTGAATGCGGACATCTTTTCGGTTGGCACATCCGGCGGTGAAAAAGTCAGGCTTTTCAGCGGCGTCAGTCAGTATGTGGTGGAGGAAGCCAAGCGCGACGGCTTTTGCCGTGCCATCGTAAATAAGCTATTCCATTGCAACTTCGGCGAGATCTTCCACGAGAAATATGACTTCTTCGCCACAATCTTCGAATACCTTATCAAGGATTACAACAAGGACGGCGGTGGCAAATACGCCGAGTATTACACGCCCCACGCAGTGGCTCGGATAATGTCCGAGATACTAGTTAGTGATGAGGTGTCCAACGTTAAGTGCTACGATCCTAGCGCTGGAACGGGTTCCTTGCTCATGAGCCTTGCACACCAGATCGGCGAAGATCGCTGCACCATCTATTCCCAGGACATCAGCCAGAAATCCTCAACTCTTCTGCGTATGAACCTGATTCTCAACAACCTTGCCCATTCACTACTCAACGTGGTGCAAGGAAACACCATGACTGAGCCATTTCACATCATCAAGCGTGAGCCGAAGGACGGATTTGATTACATCGTCAGTAATCCTCCGTTTAAGCTTGATTTCTCCGACTGGCGCGACCGTGTGGACGCAAGCCATCATACCGTGCAGGAAGGTGAAACCGAAGAAACGAAAAAGCTGAATGCGCGTTTTTTTGCGGGAGTGCCGAAAATCCCAAATAAGGAGAAGGACAAGATGGCGATCTACCTCTTGTTCATTCAGCATATCATTTCGTCCCTTAACAGTAAGGGCAAGGCGGCTGTCGTCGTTCCGACCGGATTCCTGACTGAGGGCAAAGGCAAGGCGACAAGTATCGCGAACAAAATACGTATGCGGCTTGTCGATAAGGGGTGGTTGCGCGCGGTTGTCTCAATGCCGAGTAACATCTTCGCCACCACCGGAACAAATGTGTCGATTATATTTATAGATAAGACGAACAAGTCTGGAAAGTGCGTCCTCGTAGATGCCTCCAATCTTGGCACGAAAATCAAAGACGGCAAGAATCAGAAAATGCTCCTGTCGATAGAAGAGGAGCAGCGTATTATCGATGCTGTAAACGGTCAAGCAGTAGTTGATGACTTTAGTGTCGTCAAATCGTTCGCTGACATAAAGGAAGCGGGATACACTTTCAATCCGGGCGCATATTTTGATGTGAGTATTGATTACGTGAATATTTCCTCCGAAGAGTTTTCTTGGAGAATAAACGAGAGCAAGACGAGGCTCACTGAGTTATTTAACGAAGGCAGAAAGCTTGAAAAGGATATACTCAGCGGATTGGATGGACTATTCTATGTTGACGAAGCGTAAGATTGGCGATTTCGTTCGAATAAAGCACGGTTTTCCATTTTTGGGGGAACACTTTACTAATGAAGGCAAGTATATCGTTTTAACCCCTGGAAACTTTTTTGAAGCAGGGGGATTTAAGCACACACCAGGTAAAGAAAAATACTATGACGCTGACTTTCCAGAAGAGTATCTCTGCTCCGAAGGAGACTTAATTGTAGCAATGACTCAGCAGGCTGAAGGCTTACTGGGAAGTACCGCTATTGTGCCCGAAAGCGGTACTTTCCTCCACAACCAGCGAATTGGACTTATTTCTTGGAATGAAACGCTCTCTGAAAAAATGTACATTTATTATCTGTTTATGACTGACTTAGTACGTCAACAAATCCGCCGTACAGCTTCTGGATCTAAGGTTAAGCATACTTCACCAGAACGAATCTATGACGTAGCTGTTTGGATACCCGACGATATAAAGATTCAGAAAAGAATATCGAGAACCCTTGAGAATATCGACCATAAAGTATCTCTCAACAAAGCCATCATCGCTGAGCTCGAAAATACGGCTAAATTGCTCTATGATTACTGGTTTACACAGTTTGAATTCCCTGATGAGAATGGCAAACCATACCGATCCTCTGGCGGCGCGATGGAATACAATGCGCAGTTGAAGCGGGAGATTCCGAAGGGGTGGACTCATGGTGCCTTGTCTGATATTGCATATATCATAATGGGTCAATCCCCCAAAGGAATTAGTTACAACACGGAAGGAGATGGAATGATTTTCTTCCAAGGTTGTACGGATTTTGGGCACCGTTTTCCTACATCAAGGGTTTATACTAACAAGCCTTCTCGCATAGCGGAACAAGGCGATATACTATTGAGTGTTCGCGCTCCGGTAGGTAAGACAAACATTGCTTATGAGAAGTGTTGTGTTGGTCGTGGTCTTTCCGCGCTCAGAAGCAAAATCGGCGCTAACGCATATCTAAATCAGGTTATTCAAGGTGTTAGCGAACGCCTTAATACCATGAGCGGAAACGGTACAACCTTCGGAGCCGTAACGAAAGAAATGCTTTATGAACTGCCTGTTTGCAAACCAGAGGTCTCTGTTATAAAGGCATATGAAGATAAAGTCGCACCTATGGATCGGCTTATTTTCAAATATGAAATGCAGACACGCGAACTCACGGCCCTGCGCGACTTTCTCCTCCCGCTTCTGATGAACGGGCAAGTTACGGTAGCGACGGCAGAATCAGTGGAAGAGCAACTTACGCTTAATCGTTAATTATAGTATCCTCTCACAACTATGACTCTAATTAGGTAAAATCGGGCTTTCTCTTCTGTAGCATTTTATAAATTGTTTACAAGCTGATCAAAGATGCTACCCCCGAGCAAATGCAAGAAGCTGGCTTGGGTGAACATTACGTAGCGCACGACAATGGTCTCTTCTACCAAAGTGCTTCCGGTGTTCCGTGGACAGCCACTTATATTCAGGCCAAAGGCGATCCTTTTGTTCATCGAAGAACAAAATTTCCGCAATAAAAAGAGTGCAGTTATATATATAACGTAAGCCTGCTAACTGCACTCTTTCCATCTATTTTTTGAGTTCATTCATGTCCGAAAGACCACTTCTGTAAGAAATATCAATAGCTTGTCTAGCCATCAGAATAAATATATTTTCAAGATCAAAAATCAAATCGTTTTCTATATTAGTTGATTTAATCGAATTAATAAACTTGTTATAAAATCCGTGACGCTCGTCACATAGATCATTAAAAATTTTATCTGTTCTCCTTTCGATACTCGGCTCAAGCCATTTTGGAAGGCACTTGACTTCAATTTCCTGAAGCTTGATATCAATTTGTTTTGTTTCATGCATCAACATTTCATATCCTCTCCTGTGTCTAAATTAGGTCTGAGGATATAATAACATGGGCATTTTTTACTACTCTGATAATTCACTGGATAACCCACTCGAAACAGGCGTTTAGAAAAATAAACGCCTGTTTCTTATCCTAAGTTGGTGTTTTCAACGCGTTTAGAATTCTAAACGCCTAAATTATATGGAAAATTATGTCGAATTTTGCGGAACGTTTTGTATTGACGGATTTTCGGTTGCAAGCGAATTGTAGGTGTTCATCCATTCTTTTTTATGATCATCTGATACCCTTACCACCATTTGTTTTCCTGTGCCATCCGGTTGAAGGGTTAGCTCCATAGTGACTAAGTTATAGGACAAATACTTATCCAGATTGACTATTGTATTACTGCGGCATTGAAAAAAGTTGCAGCCATTCTCCGCCAGGAATTGAGCATAGACTTTTAGTGATACACTGGTTTCGTATACTCTATTATGCGTGTAGATAAATATTTGTCTTCTGATCCGTTGTATACTGTATACGTCCGAAACATGAATATATTCGATTGTCTCATTAATTGCCGGTATCCATATTCCGACCAATCCTCTCTTAACTAAAGTCGATTTAAGTAGTTGTAATCCCTTTTTTAATTCCTTTTGAGTTAGGCCGAGTTTCCTTATCAGACCTACTAGTTTCTCACCATCAATCTCTGTATCTTCAATCAAATACTCGTACCCAGTTACTATCAGCGCTGGATAGTCGTAGCCTTCGGCAGCTACTGTATGATACAACTCAATACCATTAATTTCTTCGCCAAGGTTATAATCGATTAGCATGGAGTTGTATTGATCAGTTTTCAGTTGCTGTCTGGTTTCGGTTAGGTTTTTTGCTGTTCCGTAAAAAACACCTAAACCCGAAAGAAGGTCTCCGATATATTTTTTGTGGCCTGGTTGATCCTCTATATGCAAAATCCGCAACTTAAACATGCTGTATCCCCCGTGATGTTAGTCGTGGTATGCTGATTGTAATAAAATATTTTGGGAGGCATCTATGGCTGAAATAGCTGGAAGATGCCTACTCAAGAGACTGCTTAGAGCTAGAAAAATGAGCCAACAAGATCTAGCAGACAAACTCGGTAAACCAAAATCTCAGATATCTGAATATGCCAATGGCAATGTGATAATGTCATTAACTACGGCTCGTAATATCGCCAAAGCATTAGGATGTATGATTGACGAATTGTACGAATGGATACCGAGCAAAGAGTAGGCACGAGTAGTTCGCTACTCGTCGCCAGAAGTTCGGTCTGTACCGAACTTTCCCGCAAGTTTAATCCATTCTATTTTGTGATATACCCTATTATGATTTAATTCTAACGTGGTAATATGTAACACCACAAGGAGACCATCTAATCAAAAAGGTTGATGGTCTTCTGTTTTTATCATTTTATTTTGTTGTTACATCGTCCAGAAATCATCCTGTTTAACATTCGGATCGATCTTTCTAATGGCCTGTAATACCTTCTTCATCGTATTTCCTGTTGGTATATACTCTTCTTCTGAAGCTAGCTGACTCACCGTTTTCTTATTCAGCTTGGCTACATCAGCAAGCCACTGTTGCTTAATTCCCCTCTTATCAAGATACCTTCCTAGCTTACTTCTTTTCTTTCCTAACCCGAACATTTAATCACCTCAACACCCAGTTTGGACAAGAGGTGAAAATTTAAAACTTTTGTGGAGAAAAAAGTGTAATTTTGGACAACCAATGCCTCATTACTAGTATCAAACGAGTGACAAACTCACTCAGTCACAGAAATGAGGTGATTGGAATGATCGGGAAAAGAATTGGGCTCACCCCGGACGTTGACACCAAGGAAAAGCTTTCAAAGCTATCTGTATCATGCGGTATGCAACCGACGACAATGGCCAACAGGATGCTCAAAATATGTCTTAACAACCCGAACATCGTCGAGTACATCCAGCAAATGTATAACAAGGATTCGCAATACAGAGTGAAGCCGCGACTAGTGGGTGACAAGTGCATTTATGAATCTGCTGGAGGTGTCGGAGATGGGGCGTAAACGGAATTATTACCGAGAGGAACGCAAGCCCGCTCGTTACCGCGACGATTATTACGAAGAATGGGATGACGACGAGGAAGAAGCAGAACCACTTGACGGTGATAAGCTTCTTAAGAGGGGTGGGTTGGGGATACTGATTTTCTTTGTATTTGGGTTTTTACTATGGGCGACACAGTTCTTTTACAGTCCGCCCGTTCAATCGATGACTGGCGGGTACCGTGTTGTCTCTGTCTCAAATGGGCAGCTACATACGATTGAAGTTGACTCAGGACGGAGTGTCAACTTCGCCGATCAAGACATGGTGCGTAAGGCGTTACGCGGTGACTTAAAGCGCGGGGATGTGTTTTACAGATGATCTGTCTATCCTCCACCTCTTTGGAGTGGCCTCCTAGTGTGTAGTGTGCTGAATGATGTTTTGAAATCAAGGTGAAATTCAGACGATTTCCAATCGATAAGCGAAAGGGGAAGGGGCATGGATTTCGGGGAGACTTTTACGGATTTGCCGCGCGTAACGTCAACGCATTCGTTGGTCACTTACGGAAACATTTTGAGAGCTGCTGATAACATAGATTTTCGGAACCAGATTTTCTTCGGAAAGTCAAAGAGGAATAGATCAGCTGGCAGCGCCCAGGCGTTCATAGTCGAGCTGGCATTATCTGATCCAAAGTTCAGGGAACATCTGAAACAGTACATGATAAGAGGTGGACTTGGGTTTATGTACGAATCAAGCTATTTAGACAAATATCGGTGAACAAAATGAGCTACCTGGACAAAAATTCAGGTAGCTTTCGACTTGGAGGTTTGTTTATTTTGTTTCTATCCTCACGATATTATCCATTGAAATCAACTGTATATCCTCATCATTCACAAGCTTGATCCTTCTTGCCTGTTGATCGATCCATTTGACGGCACCCCAAAAGGTACACGTTAATCCAAGATTCTCCTTCTTTGCCACCCACCATGTAACTGTAATCGCGTAATCGTTGCGTGCCGCATCCATAATCTGATACTGAAATGATTGCAACTCGTCATCTTCAAGAACAGGCTGCAGAGTGAGTTTCTTATCCTCTTGAAGTTCCAAAAGTGCCTTTACATGCTCAGGCAGCATAAAACGGCTGATTAACGGATCATCTATCTTAGATGCCATGGTTTGCTCTCCTTTCGTTCCCATGCTTCCAAAAGATCAATTTTATCAGGTTCTGTTCGGTTCCACACGATGTATTTTTCTTTGTTCAATACCTCAAGGACAGTCATTATACCTCCACGGTCGCGCCCCGTCTTGATGCACAATTCACCGATAGTCGGTGTTCGCCATCGGATTGATGTGTAATTACCGATCACACGCAAGACTTTTCGTTCGATATCAGATAGCATGATGATTCACCACCGGATGTACAGCAAGGATGTTCTCAAGTAGAAAAACACGCGGTGACTTGCTGGTTAGACAATATGCCTTTAGTCGGTTATCTTTTACCTCAAGTGGCCTGACAGTACGCTTACTTATGTTCCCGTGACGGTCCAGATATATGATCTCAATTGCTTGATTGATGTATCGTTCCAGTCTCATCTTGTTCGCTTCCTTTCACATTTTTACGAACGTTTGTTTGTATTATATACGAACGAGATGGGAACGTGCAAATAAAAAAAACTCCACTTGATCAGTGGAGTTGAGAGCCGTTTTCTGGTGGGCCTTGTTTAATTGGGTTATTTCCTTCTGGAGGACCAAAGTTCAACTTATCCCACCTTGGCCCAATTTCATCAAATGCAACACTTCCCCACCCATCCGGTGGGCCAAATTCGTGAATGCTTGTCTCGCCAGGACCAAACATCACCACATTTGTTTCTTCTGGCGCGTCTTGGAAGTTCCATCGTGGAGTCCCGTCAAATTGTGAAGTGGGTCTTGACCCATTTTCTAGATATCCTGTTTCGCCTGGCCCCCATCTTGGTCCAGAATCAAGCTTGTGTCCTGGGCCTATGTCTTTTCCCCATCTTGGAACTACGTCTAATTTATGACCAGGGACAAAATCATTGCACTTCCAACCTGGGCCACCGTCGAGCTTGTGTCCAGGGCCGGCATCGTAACATTTCCACACACCACCGTCATGTAAACCTGTGTCAATCGGCCCCAAAAATGGCGAACCACCTTCACCGTAACTACTCATAACACCGCTCCTTTCATATGACTCTATCATACTACCATCCAAAAAATAGAAAAAGCCCCCTACCAGAAATTAATCTGATAGAGGGCTTCGACTACGCGATCATAGACCGGATATATTCAGCGGTTTGATGTACCTCGTTGCACTTGTCCTGGCGGCCTTGACCGTTGTAGTAAGTCCAGGAATCTTTACACAATTTTTCGAGATATCTCAACGGATTGGTATGCAAACCGCATCCCCAGCTTGGATGGTCTGTTGTCCTGACCTCATAATGAAGGTGTTTACCTGTTGATCGCCCTGTTGATCCCATAATGCCCAGATGCTGTCCTGTTACGACGTGATCGCCAACATTAACTTTAAGTGATTGTTTTTGTAAATGGGCATATAGATGGACCATGCCGTTACGGTCTTTCACAAGCACAACCCAGCCATAGTTACCTAGGCCAGTACCTGGATGAGTGTCATTGGAATAAATGACATCTCCTTCAGTAAACGATTCGATAGGGTCATTTACCTCTTTACCGACTAAATCCACACCAGAATGGATGGCGCCTGGCTTTCCGGTAATAGGATCAATACGAGGACCATAATCACTAGTTACACGATACTGTTTCAAAATTTCAAGTAGTGTCATCATTTTACTTATCCCCTTTCTGACGTAGCGAACGTTCTGCCTTTGCTTTTATCTCCGAGGACACGTAGTCAACAATCTTTTTTGGAATCCATCGTTTCCAACCAGCTCGGTAAGCGTTAGCGGTCATGCTCTCCCAACTGTGGTAAGCAATGCCGAGAGTGAGTGCGTAGTAGAAGATGCCCGGTTGAGCGACTTGAAAAACCATAAATGTGACCTTATCCAATAAAAAACCAATGATCGGTATCCAGCCTAGAAGCAGTGTTCGAAATACACCAGCCAAGCCATATTCACTTGCGTAAGTTTCGTTTTTCTTTGCTGCTGAAGTTCCTGCTAACCAATCACCCGCGATAATTGAAGCCATAAAGAGGTAAGCCCAAAACTTACCGCTTTGCACCGCTGTGTCTAGGAACGGTGCTATTGTTGCTCCTATCAATGCTGCCAGACCATTTGAAGGCTTACCTAATGTTTCTAGGCTCAGGATAGCTTTTGCAAATCGTTCCATGTGTTCATCGTCCTCCTCACCCCCTTAAGGGCAAAAGTAAAAGGAGAGCCGTAGCCCTCCTATGAGAAAACGCCTCTCTCGTCTTGAGAAAAGGCGTTTATAATACTTGTTCAGCTAGATATTCAGCTACAGAAAGACGGTACGCCTCTGGAACCACTTTTTCTCCTTCTTCTCCAGTCGGTTCAATTACCCAACTACCAGATTTAACAAGAAGACCATAAACAGGAATCATATACTTTTTCACCATCATTTTACACCTCCTTTCAATGATGCTATTTCAGCCTTTAAGGTATCTACTTCGGATGATAGTAAAGCAATGGCCTCATAGGCTGCAACCAGTTCGGGACTAACCCCCTGCATCTCCTTATTAAGATTAATTTGAGAAATGCTCATTGGATTCTTGATATCCATTAGTCAAAAGCACCTCCGAATCCATTGATAATCACTGGTTGAGTAGCAGTTCCTTTTTGGATGGTTACCCGAATGTTGATGGCCCATTTCGTAGCCGTTTTAGTCGTATTGGCGAAAGTATGCCCGCGTCCTGCCAACACTTTAGATGTGATATCCTCCCACGTTGGGCTTGCATCATAGGCATTGTTACAGGTTTCTACCTTCAATGTCGCTCCGGTCGGAATCACTGAATCCATTGTAAACAAGACCCTGTTCGCCTTTGCATCGTTCGAAAATGGTTGGGTGAGTTGGAAAACAATGCTGTTGTCTGTTCGAACAAAAGTATAAACACGATCTGAGTACATTCCGCTGTTGTCCGTTGCACGCACCTTTAGTGTGTGTGTAGCCAGCGGAGTCCTGATCCACTTATCTTGCGGAATAGTTACGGTATACTGTTTACCTGCTTCTCCTGCAAATGTCCGAAGTACTTCACCGTCAAGGTACTCTGTAATCGTAAATGAATTGCCTTCTGGATCGGTTACGGAGTATGTTTTGCTCGGTGACGCGCTGATTGTACCCAAATTTTCATCTGCTCCGCTGATAGTTGGTGGTCGATTCCAAATAACAGTAAATGTACGCGTGACCTGGATGGATACCCCGCCTTGATCGTCCTCTGCCCACACATATAATGTGTGATTTGTGCCCTCGGCAAGATCAACACCTACAACATCCGTAGTGCCGTCCCATAGGCGCTTGTCGTGATACGTGAGACTTTTGGCAAAAGAAATAGGCGTGCTCCCGTTAGAAACTCCGGAATTCAACGCCCTGGTTGCACCGTTATTGATTTTGTACTTGATTGTCACTACATTTCCGTTGTCTAAATCAGTAGCCGATCCCTGCACGCTGTAGCTGTTTCCTTCTGATAATACGAGATTATTGGAAGGATTGGTTAGTGTGAGCGTTGGTGCTTGATTCAGCAGGATAAAGTCGAATTTTACTGATGACGTTTGTGAATCTTTCCATACCCATCCGATTAGTCCGTTAATTTCCTTTTCCATCGAACTGGGATTGATCGCTGATCCTCCACCGTTAGGCTGGCTAGTCAAGTTTGTGGTAGTTGACCAAGTTCCGGAACTAGTTTTGCTTCTTAATCTTATGTCGTTGACAATCGAGGATGTGTTATATCTACCCTCCCAAAAAACATAAACATTGTTCTTTTTATCAACAGATAAAGAAGGGTTGTATTGCGAATACATAGTGTTTGCGGATACGTTGAATATAGTTGACCAAGTTTGACCGCCATCGACAGACGATGAATAACGAACATTGTAAATAGAAGTATAAATAGAATCTGCTCCATGCCAGACCACATGAATCACGCCGTTACCGTCTACGACAGCGCATGGATTTGCTTGTACTTGAGCAACATTAGCTAAATAAGAAGAAGTTTGTGTCCACGAACTACCATTTTTATAGTATGCAGTCATTTGATAGATAGGCGTGTTTGTGTTTGCCATTTCAACTAAAATTACAGGGCGACTACTAGTATAAACAATACATGGATTATTATTGTTAGTACCAGTAGCATTACTTGTAGTAACTTGTTCTGCACTACCCCATGTTACACTACCGTTTGCATCAATTGTCCCTTTTGCATAACGGATGTTGAACGAGTTGGGGTACGTGGAGTTTTTCGATGACCATGCGGCGTGTAGTTCTGTTCCTTCGGAGTTGATTGCGAGTGAGCATCCAGATCCGCAGGATGTTTGAGACGCATCTAAATCAACAGATGCTTTATTGTCGTCTGTTACTGTTAACGCATCAAAAAATAGCCTTCTAACCGATCCGTTGCTATATGTGGCTATAGAGTAAACATTTGTCCCTTTTGATGCTAAAGCAAATCCCACTAAAGTTGTTCCTGTACTACTGAATGTTGTCCAGCAGAGCCTGCTAAAGGTTAATCCATTGTCCTTGGATACATAAAAATAGATTTGCGGTGCATTTACCTGTGGAGTGTATAAAGTTGCTACTAGCCACCCGTTACTTAACCGAACCAATTTACGCCCACCGTTACCATACGTATCAGCAGCCGCATTTACTACTGTTGAAACTGCCATTCTCTCACTCCTTTCTGCAAATGGTCGTTATCCGAAGGTTTCCACATATCTCCTATACCTCCAGCCTGGTTTGCGATGCGTTGTAATATCCATGTGTCAGCGTAATCGCATCCAAAGTTGTTAAATCCTCTGTGAACAAGTTGTGCGTAAAACTGTCAGGGAATGTGGCTTTAATTAAGTCAATTTGATTTTGCAAAGTAGAAAATCCTGATTGAATCTCGCTTCTCGTCATGTGCAGATTTGTGTCGTTTACGTGCGCTATAAAATCAGATTGCGTGACAAAAGCATTTGAAGGGATATTAACTATGACTTGACTGGCATTACCTACAGCTACATTCAGTTGGAATTCACGTGAAAACGGCCCAGCAGCAATTGGTGGGATGTAATCTCCATTACTACCAGCATTAGCGTAGGCATACAAAATCTCTCCATAGTCCGGGTCTTGGGCATACAAACCAATCTCGCAGGAATATGTGATTTGGGTAATCTCTGAATTTTGAAAAACTCCTTTGATATGGGCGGTTTGATTAGTTACGGATAACGAATTAATCGGTACGTAACCAATTGGCTGTACCAAATCAGTTAAGTTCGTAGGATCTCCTGAAAAGTTACCAGAACCAATACGTATGCGTGTATATGTGAGTGCCTTTCCGGTTTGAGCTTTCGCATAGAGAATTTTTCCGAGTTGAGTAACGATCATCTGTCCGTATAATGCCATCTGTTTCCCTCCTTTTTCAGAAATCTAAATAGGTGCTGCACAATTTATTGCGACGGTATCCCTAGTTGTGACTGCAATTCCCACATAATCCGTCCGAGACAATTCCGACTCCCATGAAATGTTCAATCGAACACCAGCCGGTTTAGGAAGAATATACCCGACTGTAACTAATTGCACACTTTGCAGCCCTAATTCTCCACGAATTGTTGCCTGCATGCTCATATCTTGATTGTCACGAATCTTTAGTAAGGCGTTCGGAAAAAGGTTACTCCACAAGTCATAGATTTGTGGAATAGTACCATTCCATTGATTCTGGGCTATTTTCGCTTTCAGGGCCACACGGTAGTTGGAGTCGTCCAAAACCGGAGACGTTCCATCAGCTAATTGAAAAGGCAGGTACCTTGACCTGCCAATCAGCTCGCCTTGGGTATCCAGTTGAACTCCAACTGCATTCTCCACATCAAAAGCGCTAGGAATGTTGTTCACTACTGTAACCGCTGCATCTCCCTTCTCCAGAACAGCGGTTAGCCAGGCCATGTACTTCGGTTTATCGCTGTGTTGCGAGGTGATCAGGTTAAGATATGGAGTAATAGACATAACTTCATCCCCCTTATTAACCTACAACGTTGACAGTGACATTTGCCACTGAACCACGAGCTGCTTCATTGAATGAGAGAGGAATATCTGCCGTTCCTTGTACACTTCCTAATCGTGCTGCTGTTACAGCGGTAATTGAGAAGTAAGGACTTGTCATTACTTTGTTTGCTTGTAGAGCAGCACCCCATAAACTAGACAGAACCAAACTGCTATTGCCAATGGCAAGGCTGTTGATAAAGTCGGAAACATAACTTTGGATATCGCTTGTTGTTTGTGTGGTGTACCCGGCCAGTTTCTTTACAGATACCACTACAACAATATCTACATAGGTAGGTCGGTAAAATCGAATTGGAGTAGGTTTTCCATACTTATCTGATACAGTTACTGTTGTCGTGCCGTTGGAGTAACATCCTAGTCCTTTTCGGGCAAAAATCGCTTGTGCGATATCTTGATCAGTGCCGCCCTCCGCAACCACCGTAATAGAGTGTGGAGGTTGCCCTTTTGAATTTGGTGTATCCGTGTCATTTTCATCAACGCTATATCGCGTAATGCCACTTACTGAGGCAACGGCCCCGCGTACCCCTTCTAAGATAGTTTGACTAGGATTGGCCGTACTGATTGATTGACGGGAACGTAACGCATGATCTGATTCAGTGTCGTTCCCTGCCACGGCAGGCTGTGGATTCGTTATACCCGTCCATCCTAGTGTTGGAGTGACAATCCCTGTGATCGTATTGGAAGACGCTTGGATGGGTCCGGGAGTTAGGCACGTAGCAATTGCGGTAACAGTACCATCAGTGCCTATCGTTAAAGGAGAAGGCAAAACCCATTGATACCCGGACGTATCCGAAGCAACGCCATTTGTGATGATCGCCCCTGGAGTACCCGACAGCACTACTGATGCGTTCGAAGACCTTTTTACAAGTCGTTTAATACCATTGATTCCTACAATAGCATCCAATCCTACGCCGACTGCCGCCGATGGTCCTCTACTGTTGTAAACCGCCTGACAAGTTAGAAAAGCATCATAAATCTTATTAGCAAAGGCCGAGATGTACTGATAATCCTGGCTATCATTCCCAAGATAGATGTCTTGTCCGAAAATCTGCTTTGCTTGGCTGATAAGATCGTCACGGATATCGTTATATGATGGCATGTGGAATCCTGTTTCATCGATGTACGGTGCGAAATAAGCCATCTTGTCCTGTACACCTCCTTAGAAAGTCATTGATATTGGAATTGTCTCACCGAATGTCGTATCCACATTGCACTGAAATGAATACGTCCGGTTATCATAAGAACTTTGGAAATTTGTTATCTGCGATACATCAGGAGTTTCAATGATTCTTGCTTGGATCAATAGATCAATAGCATTTAGACTATCTTGATGTCCTCTTGATCCAAGGATATTTTGGAAGAGAGGAAGTCCGTCGTCAGCTTGTTCCCACCATTCCTCTAATAGAAGCTTCAAACGCGTGTATATTGCTTGGCCTACAGCAGCAGACTTTGAAAGGAATGGCTTGCCCATAGAGTAGTCTCCACCATCTAACTGTCGATAGATCATCTATCTACTCTCCCTCCTCCTGTTATCCACTTGTCATAGTTATCCTGATTTGTGATGTTTACGCCATTCACACGGACGGAAGGGGACACAAGGTCAATTGCGCCCTCTTTAATGCGAATGAACTCGCTTCGGTTCTCATTCCGCAGTTCCACATGCTTGGTCGAGAAGTCTTTCAATTGTTTAGGCTGGCTCCATAAACCCGGAATGGCGATTGCGTCAGATAGGTCGTGACGTCTCATTTCAATCTGGTTCTGTATCCCTCCCACACTGAACCAAGCGTCAATACACATGTCTGCAAACACAACGAGACATTCGTCGCCTTGGCTAATCGGAAACGTTAGAACATATCCACCGCCTCTTGGAAATACGACCGGGACATCTTGTAGTAAAGGAATCTCTGTCCACTCCCTAGTCATATCTGGTTGTCGGACATGCTCCCTAATAGCTACTTGTACCGTGGCTGTCTGCGTGATCGAGTCGAATGACTGAATAATACCAGGAATACTTACCCGCATCGTGCTAAATATTTTATCTGCGAACTCTCGATGAAATTCCGCATCATTACCTTTTAACCTTTCGTTTATTGTAACGCCCACTCATACCACCTCACTTCGGATAAGTACTTGGACTAGCCATAATGCCTGGGATCACACCGCCTGCTTGTGTTAATGCCACACACTCTGTGTACCATTGATCCCCATGAGTATCTCCTTGGTGTCTCACTTCGATAATTCGGTACAATCCTGCCGAATCAAGAGGGTACGCGGGCTGTCCCGGAGTAAATGCCTGCGCCTGTATCTGGCTGTTTTGGATATGTACCCAAGACCCAATGTTTATTTTCGGGTTGAGCAAGCATTTAAAAGTGATATGGTAGTCGCTCTGCATCGGCGTACCGATCAAGCCAGACTCTGGCGATAAATCTAATATCGTAGGCGGTGGATCAGTGAATTGAGAAATATTCACTTGTCCGTCATTGGTATAAAAAGTAGCATTGTTAGTTTTTGCTACTTGATGATAATAGTCTTCTGCCTTACCGAATATCACTTTTCCGCGTGTCAGCTTGGCCGTAGATAGTCCTGCTGATATCGAACCAAGTTTTGCTGGGACAACAGCACGACTAGCCAGATTATTGACTACATCACGTTGAGTGAGTCCTTTCGCGAGCGAGGTATTGACAAATCCACCTAAATTAAGTGCACGATCACACGGCAATGCATAAAACGATAACTTATAGGTCACCCCATCATCTTTACCCCGAATAGCATTAACAACATCACCACGAAAGATCATGCCGTACTGCTCACCTTCATAACCAGCTTCTACAATAACTGTATCTCCTTCATTGATGAGTTTGTTCTCTGTCGTAGGATTCAAGTTGAATATCGTCACCGTAGAAAAATTGGGCTGTCCAACATATATTTTCCGAATTTCAAAGGTGCATCTTAGTTGCGAAACGTCTAATGCGGTTCCTTGTTTATTTGCAACCAAGATACGATACTTTCTTCCGTAAAGGATATTTCCATATTTTTGGCTGTTTGCTACGATACCGTAATTGGTTGATGGAAAGGAAACGCCGTTGATACTTTGCGCTTGTGTACCACTCCCGCCTGCATCAGCTCCACCAGGTGCAAATGAAGGAATTCCAGTCCCTGTTGTTACCACTCCACCCCCGGCGTATTTCTGATAAATCTTCAGGCGACGCTGATAGTCCCAATCAGGGATTTTTGGCCCAACATAATACTCGGAAAACTTGCGGAAGTTATAACTTGCTCCTTTCCAAGTTCGTCCTATTACGTATACAGCAGCAGCTGTAGCCAGTCCGTCATTGCTTAAAACGAGGTTTGTTTGCTCTTGAAGAGTTGACGGCCATTCTACGCGATATCGATTTGATGCGTATTGAAAAGCATCCGTGTGCCATCTAGGCCAAACTTGTCCAGGACCCAAGGCTTTGCCACTATCGCCAGTTTTGTTTGTAAAGTTTGTTTCTGCCTCAAGTGTGGCTAACACGATATTCACGTCAACACCTTGATAGTTAGCTTCATAGATAGCAATGCTACGAATATCACCCATGTCTGTAGTCACCTCTTCTGATTGTGACAAAAAGAAAAACGCCCCGATTAGGAGCGCTTTAGTTAGACCTATACAATTAATCATTATTTTGCAATATTCACATCCGTGTGATCTTTGCCGTCGCATATCCTTAGATTAACATTTTTCTCGGCTGTCGTCGGATACACATAAAATACAGCATTTAAGTGGACCTCTCGTTTAGACGGAAAGTCGAATTTCCCGAGTGTATTTCCGTTCGAGGCATCCATAATGTATTCTGGCTCAATAGCTAGTACGTTTAATTCACTTCCTACAGGAATGTTTTTTGGTACTAACGCAAAATTTTCTTTGCTAATTTCTATTGTTTGATTGCTGTTATTTGAAATAACAACTGGTACAACCCATATTTTTGCCTCTTTAATTCCGTAATCGTGTGTTATTTTGGTTAAACCGTCATCTCGAGTTGGTGTGTTAGTTTCTACATATAATCTGAATGTGAATCCATAATCAATGAGATTCGGACTAACTTTAAGAATTACGCTCTTGTTATTCTTCATATAATTTAAGATGTCATTGTCTGTTTTTATGATGCCTCGTGACTTTAAATATTTTACCAACTCATCAAGTGTTTTAATACTGTCAGGTATTTGCACCTGATTTTGTTTTACAGGATTGGGTGTTTCCGCGCTTACTATACCCAAAGACATCATAATCATAGTTACTATTGCGATAATTGAAACAATCCATTTAATTTTCATAACCTCACCACCAAGTTTAATTAAGAGAAATGGTACCACAGTTGAAGTAGGTCTTTTGTCGATTTTTGACGAGTAAAGAAATTTTCTAGTTATCTGCTTAGAGATTATCTCCCCAAGCAATCAAATGTTCACGTCCAAGAGACTCAAATGTTGGCATCGAATTGTCACCTGATTTAGAAATTAGGACGGCGCTGCCTATACCAAGGTAGCTATATTGTCCTAAGAGATTCGCTGATGGATACTCTCCAGACAACAATGGTAGCGCATCAATTAGCAATGTACCTGTATCATGGTCAGCGATTGACATAAACCAGTAGCCTCCCGGTGAATTGTATGTCAGAGAAAATTCCAAGCTGATATTCTTATCATCAACTGGTAGTGTACATGTAAAAGATTGATTCATCTCAGGAGTAATAGGCAACAATATAGATGACATTTTTTCATCCTCCTGACATTTTCCTGCGTATTTGTTCTAAATCACTCACATTTGCACTTTGAGGCTCCTGCTTCCCCCGTTTCGCCCGATCAGTCACAGCAGGCTTTGAACTTACCTTAACTGTCCTTACTTGTGCGACGATTATTTCACGCAAGGTAACTGTACAGCGTAAAGCATAAAGCGTTGTGAAGTCGTCAGGTGCTGATAACTCCTCAATGAGCATGTTTTGATACAACCCAAGCCTTGTGTGTACCTGAAGTGGGACACGCAAGGCTTGTAACTCCTGCAAAACCTTAAAGGCTTGTACAGAACGACTCCACCCACCCGTAAACTGCCCCGGGATAAGCCCCTTAGCAACGTCAGACATACCTATTTCCATAGTTAGTTCTTTCGGTTGTAGGAATGCATGATCAGTCACTGCTGCGCCTGTTTGAACAGGGTGTTGAGTAATATTTAAGCGGCTGGTATGAGTCGAGCGTAGAATCGCATCGAAAAACCAGCCGCCAATGTTTGTTTTCAGATAGACAAGGGAAGAAATCTGTGGATTCGTTAAATCGAGTATTGGATTCAATCCCATAAGCTATTCCTCCTTATCCATATACACCGCGAACAGAGCGAATATTCATACCAGACCAGCGTTGTTCAACTTCTTGAGCTGCATTCTTTGGATCCGTACTGCTAATATAAAACACTGGTTTGTTTTCATTTTTTATGACTGTCTGATTTGAAGTTGCGTTCGTTGTGTACATGTAACTGTTTGGAAGATTACCAGTACTCATATCTTGATATTGCTGGAACACATCGGGATTAATAGCCATCGCAAGCAGATTGAATCCCTTGTTCATATCCTGGTTGAACCCACGAAATCCCTTAACGACCTCCGACTCGTTCAACGCTTTTTTAAAGGACGGTTCCATTCCTTTTGGAAGGTTATTTACTGAGGTATTCAGCTTGTCTGTTTGTTTACTGGATTCAGTTGTATTAGCGGGAGCTGGCTCGGGTGCGTCTCCGAATAAAGAATTCAAACCGCCTTTAACTTTGTCAAACGTTTGACTAGTTAACTCTTTTCTTTCTTCCCATGCCTTGTTTAGCGCCTCATCATCCCCGGATAGTAACGCTTTTGCCATCTTAATTCCGTTTACCATGTTATCGATACTAAATTTAAGTGATTCGAGTGCAACTTTTAAAGTTCCAGAGAAAAAATCGCCAATCCATTGTAGCAGTTCTTTCGTTTCTTCCAACCCATATATTTTTTGGATAAACTCCGCAAGTGACTTATAGTCTTCAGCTATTTCCTTACCAAGGCTTACGAAAGAATCTTCAAGGCCGGATAGTGTACCATCCGAGTTGAGCTTGTCAAAGACCTTTTCCACCCATGAACCAAAGTCTTTGACCATTTGAATCGCTGTTCCAAAGTTTGTTTCAATGCCTTTTCCAAAGTTCTCAATAGAGCCGTTATCTTCAAATTTATTGTATAGACTGACAAGCCAGTTCCATACTTTCTCTAAACCTTCTTCAGCAGTTCGAGCAGCGCCATCAATGGCGTTTCCGAATCGCTTTATCACACCTGTATCTTTCAGCAGGTTGTAAAACCCCTGCAATTTTTTCCACATCGGGGCAAGCGCACTCTCGCCACCCTCAAGATAAGTGTAGAAGTCATCGAGCAAGAGTAACAGGCTGGTGATAAGCGTCATTGCAACTCCTATTGGACCCGATTTGATGATAAGGCCTAATGCAGCTACAGCTATCCCAATCACTTTCAGCTTTTGGGGTATATGGTCAGCCAGTTCATCGAATATTCTTAAAACATCCCTGCCGCCTTTTACCATTGCTATACCTAGCCGTCCTATCCAACTCAGGAACTGGGCAACATTTTTCGTCCAGTGAGGCATACTCTTTGTGATTGAATCATTAAATCCTTGTAACCCGCCCTTAATGTTTTTGATTGGGCCTTCTAGGTACTTAAAAAGATAGAAGCCAATCCATTGTAAGCCGTAGGTCATTTCCAACCTCATACGTTGGAACTCTAAGGTGATTGATCGGATAGTCTTCATCTGTTGTTGAAACTCAGGCGGAGGTTTCATCTCAGCAATCGTGGAGCGGAGTTGCTGGAAGTTTCTCAGCAATTCCGGGCTAAGATACAGGTCCTCCACAGTGGCATTCATGGCTTTCAGTGTGTTGTTCAGTTCCGTTGCTGTTTCCTTGGACATCCACATTCTACGAGCGAACTTCTCGTTTTCAAGATCAGCCTTTGCCAAACTACCAAGAAAAGAGGCAATGCCAATGGTTGCCGTGACCATTGCACTCGCCATTGCCGCGCCAGCGATAGTAAAACTTTTTACAATCGATCCCGCGGAGCTTTTTACCCCTTTTTCAAGAGTTTGCATCGTCTTGTTGGCCTCATCAAAAGACTTCTTATCAACTGACATGCCCAATGAAACCAAGTACTCCTTAATCACATCAATCATATCGGCATCCCCCTTTCTTGTTGCTGCTTGGCAGCCTCTTTCGCCCTGAGTGCGTTTTCAGCCCGAACCTCCATGATTTCATGAGCGTCCAGTAAGTCGTCAATGTCAAACACATCGTCTACCACATCCCTGTGCGTCCAAAGTCCGCCGAGAACAGGTCCGAATAAAAATTCATCGACATTCGGCAACCTTACCGGGATGAAATCAGGCCCGTTACCAGACCACCCAACCCGTTCCCTTGAAAAAAACTTGTCAGATTAAAAATCAACGAATGGACGGTTAGCGCCATTACTGTTACAGTGTCGTCCTCCAAGCCTTCCACACCAAATGTTCCATTCGGATTTAATACTGGTGCATGACCACCTGGCAGGGATTCATAGCAAACGCATAGAGCTTGTTCCTGGATGTAGTTGAAATCTTCTTCTGAGATTTTCCCGAGTTGTTCCATTACACCTTCAATATTGATGTAATCGACGTTGATTTCATCAACAGATTTCGCTTTCAAATTAGGCTTGAATCCTGCAAACATAGGAGCCAAGATTTTGGTCAATTTGATGATCATAAAAGAACCAACCCGGGCCGGAAACTTCCGAATACGGAAAGTCCGGCCATTGATTTCAACGTCCTTATACTTCACTGCTTGTTGCATCTCAGTTCCTCCTCACATTAAAAAAGAGCCTTCTTTGGCTCCATGAATGATTGGTATTTAAGCTACTGCTTGGTCAATATCTGCTGCCATCAGTACCCAAGAAACCTGTTGACCTTGTGCTTGGTACGGCTTGTCTGGGAGCTTTTGAATAGACACTCCTGTAGCGCGGATCAGATCCTGCATAGTGGGAGCCCGAACTGTTACCTTAATGGCCGCCCATTCTGAAGTAGGGGCTTTCTCAAGATAGTTATACAGTTTCAGCAACCACTTATGCAGGTCAGATGTTTGCTGTGCGGAAAGCGTAAGATTCCCGTTTCTCCCCATGATTTTAGAAACCATCACGGAACCATCAGCAGAAACATCGTGGGATGATCGATCTGTGGACATGGAAATAGAAATGGTACCCAATCCGGCCCCGGTAGCTACGAATTGTCCAACAGCTGGATGGCTGATGACCGTTGATACGTCTGCAAAGCTGTACGTTGTATACGACACTAGTGATTCCTCCCTTCTTATCGATTGACGGCTACACCGATCACGGCATGCTCAATAGCCCCTGCTAACTTGACAGGTACATAGATAGATGGTGCTTTTCTGGCATCCCGATCATCCTGTGATTGGTCTGCGATCCTTCCGGACAATACCAAGTATCCTTTTGAAAGCATGTCGCCTGTTTGCAGAGACAAAATGGGAGATGCTTTCCATACTCCTGGAGCGATCGCACCACGGCGGACAGATTTCTCGCATTGTTCCTCGATAGCACTCAACAAAAGTGAGTTACCGTCTTCTGTTTGCGGGATTTTTTTTGATATAACCAAAGCATTAGTCGCTCCGATTTGAATCTCCGCAGTGAGCATGTCCAAATTTAATACCTCGTCGAAATGTGTCCCGTCTGCCATCGTGCCTTGAACAAGCAGTTTATAGTTGTTACCGTACTTTGTATAAACGTTTCCATTCATACTTAGGATTTTCTGTGCCTCAGTTGTGGAAAGAGGTTCGGGATCTACCCCAACTAACGTTTTGTACGCCAATGTGTATGCCGAGTTTGTTAATCCGGTGTTCGCTCCCATTGCGTACCCCATTAAGGCCACCGCCGCGTGTGGAGTCGTACTATAGAGTCCACCTGTATGTTTATAGCCCGCATTCTTCAGTGTCTCCATGATGTTTCCAGTGGCTCCGGTTTTTACTGCATCATCATTTGTTGTGTAGAAATAGGCGGATGTTGGAATCATGGATTCTACTGCCGCTGCAACGGCTGCAATATCAGCACTCGTGGCGTTAACCACATAAGAGGAATACCAATCATTATTTGCTGCACGACATGCGGCTACTGCCGCATCTGCTGTCTCCGATCCAGCTCCGTCCCACCTGCCGACTACAAGTTTAGATGGCCGTGGAATCTGGCTGAAGTAAATCTGTGCCGCCTTGTATTCTTCATCATTAACTTTCCACTTATCTGATAGCATGTCGGTCGTGCTGGAATAAACCCTTACACGTTCTTTAACAGGAATCAATGTAGACTTCCCAACAATCAGACCGATATTGAACGAACCAGCACTTACCGACATTGGCGATACCGTGACGTTTACCTTAACGATGTCATCAAGAGATTGTGCCAAGAAAAACACCTGCCTTTCTTATCTGTTTGGAACAATTTGTACATCAGCTGATTCGATGTAGTTGACTGTGGATCTGCGGACGACCTTTTCGTTGAATCGTGCGCTGAATGATGTTCTTTCCCACCATTGCCCACCGAATAACTCTGGTAGCCGAAACGGAGAGGGAACACTCGTTACCAGATTCAATGGAGAGAAAAGTATTGGATTTCTGTATAAGCCGGCTCTCACTTTGTCAGCATCATCGAAACTACTTGGACCGTAGAACGTCCACGACACCTGAATAACGCGGGTATAGCTACTGATGTGATCTGCCGTCGTCTCACTGGTCTTTTTATAAGACATCTCGACTTGTTGTGAGATTGGATCATCAACCGGCGTGACAAGAATGAACCCGACGTTCTCAGTACGCTTCCAAGCTGGAGCGCCTTCTGCCGGGTACCCAATACGAACGCGTTTTTGACTTTCCTTTGCTACAGGGTCAAGCCCTAAGTTTCTAATCGTGCAATTCCAAAAGATATCTTCTATCTCCCGGAGTGTAAGCACAGAATCAGCCATCTAATCACCTGCCATTCGATCGCCAACCGCTTTGTAATATCCGTAGTCACCATAAGGAAAAACTTTCTTCACCCGATATCTCTCTCCGCGCCATTCAATTTCATCGGACGTTCCCTGCTCACGAGTCCTAAAAAGTTCCTGAGTAGAGTAGAAGCACATCATCCCCGTCACACGGTCACCCTCTGGTAACTGCTCCAATGTATCGGCGTCAGCCACAGTCACAATCCCGATCATTGAAAGCGATACTTCTGACGAAACTGTACGGCCAGATGACCAAGTATCAGACTTTCGATGGACAATAAACGTCTGCGCAAAATCAGGGTCAGTAATCACTTCGCTCACGTCAAGCATTTACTTCATCCTTTCACTACGTATGTGATAGCTTTACGGAGCTCGCCCTTATCGATGAGCGGCTTGTCGCTGCCCTTCCGTTCCTCGGTAATCGGAGAGTTTGGCGGCCATCCGTTGTTAGGATCTGTAAACCAACCGCGCGCAAAGTTTTGGCCCATCATACCTGCTTTGTGCAGCTCCACTTCCGGATCTCCGCCATCCAAAGCAACCTCCGAAACCTTCTTCAACTGTTTGGCAATGGCTTCCTTGTTATGCTCAATAGCCGGTTCAATGACAGGACGGGGAGGCGAACGCCATAACGGCGATCCATGCGTCTGTAGCCACATTTGGTAGGCTTTGCTGTAGCTCATTTCTCCACTTTCTACTTTCGGATTCATCTCGTCGCGCATTGCCTTCTGACGGATGCCGTTTGAGTGGATATAGAGCAATTGGGCGTTATCGATTGGCTGGCCGGGTTCCTCAGGTCGCTCGCTTCCTTCTGGAATTCCTACATACACCTGTTTTTTGGCTAATCCCTCAAGAATCTTGTTGAGCTCGCCAGTCTTATCAATTCCAGTCGTGACTTTGGAAAAAGCATTGAACATATGTCGTCACTCCTTAGTACACATACATGCCACCTTTTCCAACAATCCGCCCAATTGTTGCTAGCTGCTGGCCGTAAAGAGTTAGCTTCCACGCTGCCCAGCCGTCCAGGTCTTGAGCAATCGAAGAATAATCTGTGCTTACAGATACGTCTCCCGCTGACTTCGAAGTTGGTAACCCGCGCGTTTGTCCCGCCTTGAGTACTCCAGCAGCTCCACTGTTCGGATCGGCTACACCCTGTAGATACAACGTACAGAAGTGAGCAACAAACCAACCCATAGCTACTTTCCAATAGGAGTGCCAACGTGTTTCTTTGATGCTGGCATCCGCAAGAGCGATATACATCTCCACGATAGGTTGCGTAATTATATATGCTCCATCAGTATTAGGACCGAATTGCGGGTAAATAGCGATGAAGTCGTCAAACGTGAAAGCAGGGTTGCTTCCAGTCTTTACGTTGGAGGCAACCCCGATGATTCCGCTAGCGCTCATATTGCCATCATTTGTGATCGACATATGCGCTCACCTTCTTTATTGTTGTTGACCGGATTCTGCAGAAGCTTGCTCTTCTGGTTTCTTCGCGGCGGCTACCTTCCCTCTGGAGCCTGTTTCAGCTGCGATTTCATCCTTCTTGTTGCCGATCACATCGACGTCGCCATCTTGACTTGCCAGCTTGAACATGGTGGAGTCAGATACCCAATCTGGAACATCAACAAATGAACCTGCAAGAACAACAACGGCAGGCTCTTGGCCCGTCGGGTGATCGAATTGAAAAGATTTTTTAGAAAAAATTCGCATGTTTTGTTTTCCTCCTTTAGATTCCGTCCATGTAACGTGCACACTGTGTATACAGGAATTTCACTTGTCCCAGCTGTGCGGCGTAGGCAGTTAGATATGCCATTTCTGTGACTTGTGCCTGTGTCATAACGCGGCTAAGCGGAACGGGTAAATCGAAATTAACACGGTCCTCATCATTTACATAAGCCACCATTCGATCTTTACCACCAGCTCCGGCACCAGTGCACCAACGTGAAGGAGCAATAACCAGTTCAATTCCTTGGTTACGTCCAATGTTGTTTTCGAGTAAAAATTGCAGGATCGAGATATTACCAGCATTGCTGACTTTACGGCCAACTAGGTAGCCATATTGGACTGGCGGAACAAGAATATGATTCGCCATACCTGTCGTGTCGTACTCGGATGCTGCCCATGTAGCGGTGATAATAGCGTTCACATCATCCAGAATTTCGTCAGGCGTTTTCCGATTCCAATCCGCAAAGCCGCCGGCGCCGTTTGGTGCTGCCGTGGCAACCAAATTGGGGTTATTCACTAGACCATAAACTCCGAAGCTCGGGAATCCGTTATACACCAAATTGTCAATCGACTTGTTGTAGTTTAGCCGGATTCCTTTGTCCAAGATGTCATCTAGGCTGCGCCCGATACCCTGCAATTTTGCTTGATCAACGAACGGAACCTTCAAGATATTCGAGAATGTGAACACCTTGAAAACATCCTTGTTCATATTTGCTTGCATGATCGGAATATCGTTGGTTTCTCCACCGATAATACCGCTCTCGTTTCCTCCAGTAGTAGCATAATCCACGAAATAGTTAGACGTGAACTCTACCCATCCGCCGCCAGTTTTGGAGACGATATCCCGCATCCACGTCACGCTCTGCAACGGTTCAAGCAGGCGCGGATCACGCTTTTCCAACTCAGCGTTAAGAAATGCCATGCCAGAGCCGATCGCTGCGTCATTGGTGAGGATCGCGCCGCCAAGACCGTCGACTGAAAAAACCTTTGGTGCTTTCGGTGCTGTATTCATAGTTCTAATCCCCCTCGATTACGGATTATTCCGTTGTGTAATTGTGACTTCTGCAACACGGTTACTGTCGAGTTTACCGGTCTTCCACTTGACACCCGGTAGTTTGATAGTATTTGCCCCATCAGCAGCTGCTTCAAATCCGTTCACTACACCATTAGGGACTGAGCCGTTAGCAGTAATACGTACATAAACGTCTCCACCTGCTGTAGGTGTTCCGACGTTACATACTACTGTCACAGATCCGCGCTCTACCACATCGCATGGTTGCCCTGGCTTATAGAATCCTTGTCCTGCGAAATAGTCAGTGCTTTGTTTAACCTCTCGAACTGCAATTCCCGCGAATGTGGCAGCCGTTCCGGTAGCACCGAAGGCGGAATAAGTATTGTCACCATTAAGTACAACCGGATCACCAAAGTTGATGTTGGCTGCGTCCGTCAATTTAACGATACGATTTGTAATGATGGCGTCTGCACTTCGTGAAATATTACCGGGGTATCCAAGATTTAAGGATTTACCTACAACTGAACCTGGCATATTCTCATCATCCTTTCCTTACGCGTTCTGAGCGCGT
The DNA here is from genome assembly GCF_050113715.1 of Brevibacillus ginsengisoli. NCBI lineage: Bacteria > Bacillati > Bacillota > Bacilli > Caryophanales > Paenibacillaceae > Brevibacillus > Brevibacillus ginsengisoli. The sequence goes on along the minus strand of NZ_JBNJQR010000001.1, from coordinate 196,435 downwards.
TTCTTGTAATGGGGATTGTATTGCTCCGCGATATTCCGACCGAGTTGCGAGTGATCTACTACCTTTGTGGTATTAGCCTGCTTATCGGTTGCTGCTTTTTTCTGACCTCTACTGATAGCAGCGTAGGTGTTATTTCTTGATGTTGATTTCATGCTAGCAATTGCAGCATCGGCAGCGCGTTTTCGTTCAACTGGGTCAGGAATAGCCGCGATAATCGGCTTAATCGCTCTGAGCGCCGCAATTTTATGGGCGTTGTCTCCAGTGAAGGCACTTGTTGGGCGTTCATCAGGATCGGCAACAGGACCTTCCTCATCCATGATCTCAGCAGGAATGGTATGGCTTTCTTCTTCATCATTGTCGCCTGTTTGTTTTTCAAGCTCTGCAATTGCAGCATCGATCTGTTTTTCAGGATCGATCTCTGCATTATCAGTAGACGTAAGCTTTTGCACCATTTCCGTCAGTTTTGCTACCTGTTCGGTCAATGCTGAAATGGCAGGGTCTTGGTTGTCATTGGTGCCCTCTTTATTTGTTTCGGGGTCAGCTCCTTCATCGTCAACAATTCCTTTTTCCTCTGCCATCGCGCTGACTGCGTCCATGATTTCCTCCGGCTCAGCATCTGTCGCAAACTGCTTAAGACCAAGCGCGGCCAGAAAGTCCGTTACAAGTGATTGCTTTTTTTGTGGCAATTTGAGTTTTTTTGCCATGTTTGATTCTCCTTTCGGATTTGGATTGATATTCCCAATCGCTTGGGATTTTGAATCTTTTATTGCAACGCGGTCACCAGCGCGGCCGTTTTTAACAACAGCAACGTGGTTGCCGCATATTTGCTTCTGTTGGTACGTCCCGTTTCCCATATCCTCGTACACGCAATCATAGCCGCATGATACCTCTCGTTTGCCCTGTTGAATCTCGTTGATTAAGGTTTGATCATAGACAACTAGATCAGCTAATAGAAGGTCAGTATTGGATCCAGATCCTTCCCGGACATTCTGCACAACGCCCTTGGTATATCGAGTAGCGTTGTCCGGCGTTACGACTTCTGCCGGATGTTCGTCTGTCAGGACCTTTCCCTCGAAGCTGGCAATGGCAGCTGGGCTGAATACTTCTTCTGGGCTTCGATACACCTTCACAATCTTTCCTCGCTGATCATCTGCCCCAATTTCCTCACCCAGGTATTCATACCAGCCTGTCCGAGCTATCGGAACGTTGTGACAGATTAGGAAGCCTTCAGGAGTGGCCGTCATATTTGGGCTGAACCGTGAACCGTAATATGCTCTCATCAGATCGCACCACCTTTTGCCGTTCTCCTTATTTCATCAAAAACGTCCTGTCCAATTTGTTCAGCAGACTTTAATCTATTAGCCCCATGTACTACTACTTGATTTATTACTTTTTTCAAGTCATCAAGCTGAATTTCTTCTTCTTTAATTTTGATAACTGAAGGATTCAAAGCTTTTTTTAGATTAATGACGTCTTGAACGGTGTCACCTTCATAAGAAAGTTCGTAATCTCCTATTCGTTCTGTAAACTTGAACATGCCTTTCACCTCCCTTCAGACAATAAAAAAAGGACTCCATCTGGACTCCATTCGCTTGAAAATATGCAGTTTTTCATGCATGCATAGCATTGTATAAAGTGCTTTGAAACCGCATTTCACCGTATGCATAAAAGTGATGATTATTGATCATTCGGAAAGCATTGTCATAAGTGGGATTTCAAATGGCATCAGAGTCCTAATAGATTGATTATGTTAACAATGGATACATAATTTTGCATAACGTATTCACCTGGTTAGTACATCACGCAATCTTGTCAAACTGCTTGCGAGTCATACGCTGAATACGTCCACCGTAGTACACTTTTACAGGCCAACTAATCAAATCAAGATCGATCACAGGTTCGGTGTAACAACGACAGTTGAATATTTCTCCTGCGTGATAATGGCCGAATGTGCGTTTTTCTCCGTCAAGCTTCTCAGGGCTGGGTGGATCAGTCCACTTAACTAGAACGCCATCCATGAGTTTATGAGAATCACGAACGCGGGCATCCTCACTTGTACACCATATATACCAATCTGCTCCTACAAACTCGCAACGCGCTTGCGTCAAGGCAGTAGAAGTTTTGCTTACCTCTGTGCGGGCTATCAAGTTTGCTTTTGCCTTCGATGCATCCGGGAAATACGTCTTAATCTGCTGTGCAATCTCACTAGCACGCGTACCTTTCATAACCTCTCGAAATACATGCTCGTTAACCTGCTTTGCAACGTCGATAGGCAATGATTTAACTATCTCAGCGTTCCTCGCTACTTGCTGACGTACAGCCGCACCAATAGGACCTCGCATTTCTTTTTGAAGAGCTGCATAGATCATGCGGCCCTTGCTGTTATGCTTGGCAGCTTGTCGCCACGTCCGGCCAGCGTCACTAAATAGGTGAGTGACCATCTTTAGAGCTGTAGCTTCAGCGTATTCCATGAACTGTGGATCGTAAGTGTAATTCTTAATTCGTTCAAGAATTTCGGAAACGTCGTCTAAACCTGTCAATGACTCGTTTAATTTTTTCAACGCTGCTTGAATCGCCTTGCGGTAGGCTTGTTCGATTCGCCTTTTCGGTGCCCAAAGGGAAGCCGCCATAGTCTAAATCACCACCAAACCCCATCTCTCCTTGATGCGTGCTCTCATCGGCATTTTCAATATCCTCATCCGTGATGTTCGTGAACATTCCTGTTGTATCACCGAGTTGCTTGAGCTCTTTCAAAGCTGTTCTTTGATCTATGATGCCGGCATTGTATACATTGATAATTGAGGTCGTCTTCTTATCAGCCAACTCCGCGACGTCTTTGTCATTCGGTGTACGTATCGGATTGAACATGTAATCAATGTCATCTGGAATGGCACCCAGTTCCGACATGCACATGATAGGTAGCAACTTATCCAGGATGGGGGAGAGCGTCGATTCTTGGGCCTGTTGCACAGTCTCATAGTAATTCTGCATATCACTCTCACCTGTAGAATTCATCCCTGCGGGAGACCTACCAAAGAGTTTAGTTACAGGAATCTGGCATGCCCCGGCTACATCAAGCATGAAGCTCTCATAGATATCGTTTAGACCAGAGAACGTATATTGGTGAGTGGCAAAGTCATCATCCTTGCCTAGCAAATACATACCCATGTTTGACATGAGCCAGTTTTGTGCCTGCAATGTGTTGTAAAGGTCCTTTTGGGCGCGTTCATCACCTATTGCCATGACTTCACCCAAATCACCCATTTTCAATACCCGCAGATTCGCTAGGAAGATCAACTGTGCAATATTCCAACTGGTGTTATCACGCTTTTTCAGCTCATCGAACACTACCTCAATTTCAGAAGCTCCCCAATATACCTCAGCAAGCTTCTCCATATAGGGTAATTCCCGTCCTGTGAACCGAATTACGCGTGTATGGTGAACGTTGAATACTTGTCCATCTTCGGTAGTCACTTGATAAGACTGAGGCAGTCCAAACTCATTGTCGTTGATATCCTCAACCATTTCTTGGCTCGGGTATACTCCAGCCCATCGGTCGACGATCATTAGACCCTTTAGGGAACCTGGCATAATCGTGTCAAAGTCAAGCGGCTGATGTAGAATATCCTCATGACCTTCAATCATAATTAAACCAACAGCTCCGCCATACAAGCGGCCCCACTTGAGACCTTGGAGAATTTTCTGCTTGATCCTCCGTGTTCGCCATAGTTTATCTATCTTCCGTATCTTATCAGGAGGCAGCTGAGTATTAAGCGTGATCCAGTTCCTCGTCATGTCCTCTGGAATTGTATCGACAATACGACGAACAATCCAGTGGCTACGGTACAAGCTATTCATTAACTGGTAATTTTGCGTCAATCGAGTGACAGGGTATTCTGTACCTTCTAGTAGATTTGGCGTTCCATGCCCTAAGCGTGCTAAGACGTTCTGAAAGGCATCGGTTGTAAGTCCTCTTGGTAACTTCTCGGTCGGCTTCTTTTGTGCTCCACCGGACTTATCAGAGGCTTGTACCTGCCTGCGGTTTCGTCTGCTCACGTTGCCCCTCCTTTCTAGCCTAATAAGCGTCTAGACTTGATGATTGTTTTCACAAAATATCGCCCGGCATCCATACAGTGATCTGCATGCTTTAATGGTTGCTCAACTCCGCGCATGACAGCTTTTTCATCCCAAACATAGCTCGATACCTCATTCAAAAAGTTCTGGCATCGATCTCGATGAACTTTGAATTTTCGCTTTGATATCATTGTTGATGTCATTCGTATGCCTTCCAGCACTTCGTTGTCAGCATCTTTGATCCGAAACCCTCGATTACGTAAGGTTGTTTTGAATGCAGCTGCAGAAGGGTCAACAATTACAAATATCGGATAATCTGTACCAATAAACTTTTCAAGATCATCCGCATACTCAGAATTTTCCTTTTGCTTTCCTTCTTTTCGACCGTCGTAATAGTATTCATCCAACACCCACACTGTTTCGCCATCATCCCAACAATCTAGAAATACTGTTGGGTTCTGACTACCATAGTCGATGGAGATATATCTTTGAGCGACGCTCTTGAATCCTGGAACTAAGTTTTCGTCGGTAAATGTGTTCAAATCCTTATCCCACATATCATAGATCGCGCCTTGGGCAACAACCCATTTACCCTCGATCATTCGTAAATACCAAAAGCCCGTATAAGCACCACGGATAAAAGTTTTGTACTCCTCATCCAGATTTGGGTTGTCATCCAACTCAAAGTGATACACTTTTACCATACCGCTCTTAAGTTTTTTCTTGTCGGTAATGTATTCAGTGTAAAGGTAATGGTACGGATGATCTGGATTGGTTGTACCGTATAGCTTCGCGCCTTTCACCGATAAACGGTTAAGTAACTGCTTGAAAAACTTCTCTGGCATTAGTGTAAGCTCATCGCAGTATGCTCCAGCCAGCGTTTTCCCGCGCAGGTATTTCTCTGATCCTTCGTCCTTGGCCCCGATAACTTTGATCTTCCTACCAAACATTTGGATAAGCCCGGTTTGGTGATTGTATTTAAAATTACCAGTTCCGACTGTATCGAATAGATCCTGAAGAACGTTGTCATAGATGGTCTCTTTCGATATACCAGTTATGACAAGTAAACCTTTAGGGCCATGCTTAATGTAATTTATCCATTTTGGAATCATCCCAACTGTTTTCCCACTGCGAACCGATCCTTCAAGGATGTTTATTCGGGCATCTTTTTCTATTGGGTTAAGAATAAACCTTGTAATCTTTTCACCGAATAGTTGAAACTCCATTACGCATCACCTTTAATTGCTGCTGCACTTTTGGCTATGACTTCCGCAAGCTGATCAAGTCCACTCTGACCACCTTCACCATCAGGGTTATTCAGAGCTTTAACCTCCGCCTTCAGCTTTTCCACTCTCAGCAGTTGCTCTCCAGTAGCAAGGTCTTCATATTGCCTAATTAGTGATTGTAGGGCTGTCATGGCTCTGGACTGCGCTTGAAGGAATGTAGCATGCTTATCCCAGGCGTGCTGGTATGCCCATTGCTCTTCAACTCCTGATTCGGTGTACTTCTCTTTAGTCTTCACTTTCGTTTCATCTTGCTTATCACGAACAAACATGAGCTGCTGTGCTCGGATAATAGCCGTGTACTGAATTACGATGTTATCCCACAACATGTCAATGGGTGAACGTTTCTCTAGTTGTTCCATAATCTCCAGAGTGTCCTCGGGAAAGAACTTTCGAAAAAAACCGTGAGTGACGGCGTTAGAGTTTCGTACTGGCGCCCCGCCGTCGTTGCCTACGGCATTTTTATTCCCTTTTGGAGCTCCATTTCCTACAGCGTTTTTGTTCCCTTTGGGTGCTCCTGTTCGTTTGGTAACGTTACTATTCACATTGGTAACGTTACTAATGAGTTTTGACTCCCAGTTGTCCTGATTCTTCCACTTCCTGACCTGCGTATCACTAACGCCAAGTTTCTCTGCGATATGCTTGAGCAGAATTTCTCCATTATTCTCCAGATACATCTTTTCGGCCATTTCGCGATTTGGACTCCTAGCTCTTGCCACTACATTCACCCCACCCCCGAAACGGTATCAAATATGAATACCGCATACATTTTTGGTTTACATAATCGCCGCTATCGGACTTATCGTCTTTTACAATTTCGTTGATACTACAGCACTTTTTGGAATTCGAATTTTATTCATTATGCACCTTTTTATTCATACCACTAAAATCAAGGTTCAGCGATCGTTTATTGGTCTCGACATTGCATAAAAAAATGCATAAGCCGCTGTGTCATCTAGCTATTATTTGAGTTGTTTTGCAAAATAAAAAAGCACCGCGTGGGTGCTTAAGTAAAAAGACAATATTCTTATTCAAAGTGAATTGCACGGAGAGACTTAAGTTTATCTTGGTCCTCTACCATAGACTTAAAAGTTTCCATTAAAGCAATAGGGATTTCAGTTCTTTTTGTAACATCCGGAACATTGACCTGATCAAATTGGGTCCTAGATTCAGTAGCAGGTTTATCTTCCGCTGAATCATAGTATGTAATGCTTTCGATTTCAACACCAGGAGAACTGATAGCTAGATTAAAAAATGGTGATTGGTGCAAATCTCCCTTTGATGATGTTTTAAGAGTTAACTCGGATAACTCACTTGCATCATCATTCCATGTTATCTTGTGATTCTCCTCAATAACACTTCCGTCGTATAGCTTATCCACTAGAAAACCAGGACCAAAGTTTAATTTGGCTCCGAGGACACGCCTGCCATTAATAAAGTTTTTAATAAAATATTCATTTCCAAGAGTAAGGTTTGTTGGGATATAGTTGAACTCAACGTGCATTACTTCATCCCAAGCTTCATCAAGTATATTAACAATCCGTCGACGAACTGTTTTTCGTGAAAGATGTTTTGGTGAATAGTCTCGTTGTTGAATCAGAAGCTTTTTATTTGGAAAATCAATCGCAAAGATTGTTCTCTCCCAAGGATCAATATTATCAATAGATTGTTCTTCTTGATCATCGTTTAGAGTAGTCTGATCAGGAATGTATTCCTCGTGTATTGCACCGACATAAATGCCTCTTTCGAAATAGTACTCTTTATTCAGACTATACCGTAAATTGTGCTCACCAGGATAAAAAGTAGTTTCTGAAAGAATATCAATAATTTCTTGCCACTGTTCTTCTTTGTTTGGTGATTGGATAATTTGGTAGACTTTTAGATTCATGACTAAACACCCCTTTCTCGCTACATAATAGCAAAAATAGGGGAATTTTGTAAATCTAAAGGCCTATTTTGTAACAATCAGCAGATAATTGTCACATTTTCTGATGGAATCCATAACTCTTCACCACTTGGAAGTTGGATTCTGTAGTCGGTTTCGATCTCATCGCAATCCATTTCGATCACGTTACATACCAATCCTTCCAAACCATCTTCACTCCGATTAATCTCAACTAATCGTGGCATTGTTTTAGTAGTCATACTAAAGCCCTCCATGACTTTTTTAAAGTATTATCCTTATTTAAACTGATTATCCATAAATATGTATATTTGTCCGTTAATATAATTATGATCAAAGATGCCGCCCAGTTTCCCAGGCGACAAGAAGGGGTCTCGTGAAAAACAAGAAATTTGCTTCTCACTTATAGCGGGCTTTCGTATGACAAAAAAGGACCTCTTCACGCTAAGAAGAGGTTGGTCTGAAGCTGCTCTGTAATTTTTGCTTGTGCTCGTTTGACATATGTTTGGACACTGCCTTTTGTGATCTTCAGTAGTTTTGCGGTATCTTCAAAAGAAAATCCCTCACCGTGCGTTAGAATGTAGCATTCCCTTTCCCGCTCTGTAAGGCAAGATAGCGCTTCTTCTAATCTAAACATCTCATCATCTGTGAGGTTTGCCGGGCTTCCTGCCGTGCTACGTGATACAAATGCCTGCATTTTTACTGGGTCCATTGGCTTTTCTTTTTCATAAGCTGCTCTTCGTTCTATACCTCGTTTGTTGCCTGGACGCTTACCTGACTTCAACCATTCAATGACGTACTCGCAATCGCCTATCATTTCCCCGATGATCTGACGTTCGGTTTTGTGCTCATCACCATTTGAGAGGGCTTTGGCCTTCCCTGATTTAATTCTCGCTTCTTCTAAACGAATCACTCTAATATCATCATCTGACTCTTTCAAGCTTCGCTGTATGCTTTGTAATGTCTTCCTTGTCTCTTTATAACCATTTAGCAAATCTTGCATGAGAACCCCTCCTCAGCTCGTTTACTTGCGTCTATTGCCTTTATCCTTTAGGAACTGTCGCGCTCCTGTGTCGCCCATCATCCGACGAAGCTGTTCAATCGTCATTACTTCGGCTGGTTTATGGGGCGGCGGCTTCCGAAACCGTTCCTTTGCTTTCTCCAAATGATGTGCAAAGCTGATCGTCTCCTTTTGTTTCTCTCTCTTTGCGTCCATGATTTCGTAAATCTTCGCCACACTTTGTCCCTCCTTTAGACAAAATAAAAAGGACGCCAGAACTCATCCTTATTGGATGAATATTCTGACGCCCTCTGCTTTTCAGTCAGGCTCTTATTTAGATTTTCTGTATCGTTTGCGCTTGGTTTCTTCAGTATCGAGTAGCTTACCATCTTGAGTAATAATGGTGAACTTGTGATGAGGTTCTAACTTGCAATTCTCCACAACGTTTCCATCCTCAATGACTACTACTCTTACGCCTTTTTCTAAGGGTAATTTTACCACATTTTGCTGATTTTCGATAGTGCTCATCCGTTACTGTACCCCCAATCTCTGATTTTAAATTGAGAATCACTTTGCAAGAGTCGCATATTTTAAGCTCGTTACCATTAAACTTATTTTGTATGACATACCTTGCTGCATTTTCATAGCAAAGTTGGCACTTTTGACGACCACATTGTTTGCAGTGATCTTGCTTTACTTCCATATGTTCTCCCCTTTTACTCCCGAAATATTGTGTTAAATCAATACCATCTCTGCCTCCTGAATGGTACAATATGGGTATATAATAGTTGCGTTGGAGGCGATTGCATTGCAACAAGAAGACCTTATCAAGTCAATGCTATCCCGTATTGATAATTACGGACCAGCAGCGGACGAAGAAATAATAGGCTTCACAAGCGGTGTTTTATGGACGATCAAAAAGCTCCAAAAGGCAGGACATTTTAAGCAAGAGGTTGATATAGCCCAACTATATAAGGAAATGTTGGGTAAACATATGAACTTTCCTTTTCCTTAGTGAAGTCGCTAGATAAGCGGCTTTTTATTTTTTCTCTTTTGTTAAATGGACTGTAGCAGCTCCGGCTTCTCGTAGATGTTCCCGATGACTTCTGTCATTTCAAGATCACATCCATTCAAAAGATAATCTGACTCTGGTGAAGAAAGCTGTTTCACCATAAAAGCTCCTCCATCATAGTAAACGCTAAGTTTGTACATTTCCCCTTCATACCACTCTGTTAAAATGTCACCCTCATAAATCTCCTTGTCGTTCTTATCACGGAGGGCTGTGAATTGCATCAATTCAACATCATCTAAAAAAGCATCTGTTAGTGTTCCATCTAAAGCATCTCCCATTGTTTCATACCATGCGATAATTGGATTAGGCATCTCAAAGTTCAGGTAAATAACCTGGTCAATCATGCGCTTTTCTTGCTTGTGCCACGCCCGAAACTTGATTTCACGTCCTGCTTGCATCCCTTCGACCATATGCAAGTTGCCGTCCTTACCCAACTTAAACATCCCGTTTCCCTCCCCAATTCCATAGTCCTTGCTGACCTTTTGCTGGTATAGGATATATCTTTTGTACGTCCGACAGTTCCCAAGCATATCGACCAGGTTCGTACCACCCAAATTCATACTCATTACCAATGACCACGTTTGTGGGATCTCCTATGGTTGCCAAATGGTGATTACTTGAACGCACCTGATAGCATTCAGATAGATCACATATAGCGACAATGGACCCAGTTGGTAGGTTGTCTGATGTGTACCCGTGTTTGGCTAATACGCTCTTGTACGGTTCGATCTGGCAAGCATCCCGGTCAATTTTCTTCGCAGCATGGATGGCAATTTTCCCTCGATACTTGGTCGCCCAGCTGCGTGTTTCGAACTGCTTTTCTCCAAGCGCGATCAGCGTCGCCCACGGCTGGTGGATGGTAATGGCTTTCATGCCGATTCCTCCTGCATCTTTGTGATGGAATGTTCTCCATATTCAAAGATGATGTTGCATTCGTTTGCCTCCAAAAATTCGAATTGGTTTTGGCTGTATAAGCAGTATTTCAGCAGTAACGGCTTCAATGCTTTCAAGTCAATCCTGAGAGTGGAGCGTGCAATCGTGTCGTCATCGATCCAATCGCCTTCCTCCACAGTTGTCGATCTGCTGATGTGTTGCACGATCGCATCCAGAGCTGCTTCATTCTCTTCCAGCTTCTTTAGCGCATTGTATTCAAGTGTAACTGTTGCTCCGCTCAAATCAGTCATTGGTTCCATCCCCTTCTCAAAAGTAATGTTAAGTCAATTTTAGGTCGAGTTCGATGATGTCGCTTTCCTGATTAATTGCCCCTTCTCTCTTGAGCAATTGGATTACATCCTTTTTCATTTGTTCAATCGAATCCGCAACTTCTTCCTCACTTGAGGTTGAAAGATGTGCTTTTTCTTCGTCATCCAACGGTCTTTTAATCGTCAAACTCACATTAAAGGTTTGCATTTTGCGCCTCCCCATTTAACAAATCGATTGTTGTGTTAAATCGCACTGATTAATTTCCTGATTGGCTTCCTCTTTGCCCATTCAAACTCTCTAAACGGTGGCGGTTCATTCTTTCGATTGTTGTATTCTGACAGCGACATGTACTTCCACAAAAATCGATTAGCATATCTTGCAAAGTCCCGAAGCCGTTGTTCTGTCCAGTCATGATGTGTCTTGATTGGGCCGCCTAAGTAGTTCAGTTGTAACACTGGCTGACAGTAAGGCTCCCCGCCCCATTCCACTACTTTTAACAACCTCTCATAGCATGCTTCCATAGGTTCATTCCCGATAAGCACATAAACTCTCTTTTTCGAAGAAGCTACGCCATTCAATATTTGCATCATGTCAAAAACTGCTTGCTCTTCTTTTACCTCATCAAATGCGAATCTCCATGGTCCTCGAAGTATCTCTTTCCACCTAAGATAGGTTTCCTCATTGAAAAACCTTGGTTCAAAACCTGAATTTGCATCAGCAAGCTTTGTACCAGTCTCCTGATACCTTTTAATAATGTGTTCCTGAAAATCTACTGGCAGCGCTGATAGATTGTTATCACAAAGAATTGGTGCAGGTGTGAAATCCCAGTCTAATGTGAATTTCAGCCCTTCTAGTTGAGGAACGATGCAAAAATAACAACCTACTGGACATCCTCGACTAGCAAAAGTCATTCTATATTTACCTCTTTGCTTATCGAGCCTTGGATCCAGTCCTTTAAAACTGTCCAAACCCGTTTCGTTTTTCCACCAGTTGGAAAGAGAAAATATACCAGGTCCACCACACCACACTTCTGAGTTAGCTTTTACCCTTAATGCAATCTCTTTGGCAATTGGAGCATGCCAGGTAAAGATGACTGACAAACAGACAAGATCATATCCATACACGAACACGCCCGGATCCCCGTCTAGCATTTCAACTTGCCACCCTTGTTCAGAAAGCCAGTCATACAGTTTGTGTGCTCCAAGGTTATAGTGTGGTGCGGAAACATTTATTACTGCCGCTTTACCAAACATGTTCGTTCCTCCTTGAATGCACGATTATTCTCACTAACTAATAAGTTAATTAGCCAATTGAAGACTTTCTAAGAACTCTTTGTAGGTCATTTCGATTTGCCCTTCACCAGCGCATTCCTCGCAAGAATCATGATCTTCACCAAAACCCTTATCGAAAGTGATTAACCCATGACCCTCGCAGTTCTGGCACACGAAAATAAAGCAGCAATCATCTTTTAAAATTAGGAGACCGTTATCCACTTTGAAAGAGTCTGGGAACTCCTCAACAATTTCAAAGTCATCCTGTGTTCCGACACTCTCTGCGTACCATGCGCTTGGATCAGTAGCTTTCTCAACACGTACAACGTTTCCTACCATATATAACCTCTCCTTTACTATTTAAACAGTCGGGAACTCATCAGCACCCTCCGGTAAGGATACCGCGGGGTTGCTCCATCGGACTTTTCTGGACTTACCGCACCTTCCGGGATAGCTTCTACAGCCGGGACAGCGCCCACACAACACAGTACACGAAATGTTAAATCGCCATTCTAGTTTGAAGCTCCGTACGTGGTCTGAATGGTACCATTTGCTCACCATATCCTTGCAGCCATTCATCAATTGTTTTCTGTCTATTCCATTCACTACGAGGAATCCACGTTGTACTATCACCGCTGATAGCTTGCTTGTATGGTTCGAACCATTCTGGACGCCACATGCCAAGAATGTGGATGCTGGCCTTAATATCGTGATCGTAGAACAAGTGATCAAGGTACAACTTCCTTTGATCTGCTGTCATCGGCACCGTTCCGCCTAATGCTACTCGTTTCTCCTGAAGGAGCTGCGCGTCTCCGCCCGGCTGAAGTACAGGTACCGGATCATAACCGCGTCTCCTCATGTCGTTTAGATACCAGGCCGTTGCTTCTGGATCGCCAATCTCGTCATACTGCAAAAATTCGTCTTGGCTTCTAGCGTACCGATCAAGATATGACCGATATCCCTGATAACTGATTGCATCCTCGCTGAATGTTCCCGGGTCCCAGATAAGCGTCCGATTGCTTAGGTACTGCGCTAGCCAGTTTGGATACTTTCGGAGCAATGTTACGGAGAGAAGCCAGTAAGGACACTGATCGGCCGCAGACGCAAGATGCTTTCTATTCACACCTGCAACGTAGATGTATCTTTTCATTCGATCACCCTTTCAGGGCACTAAACGTAATATTCCAAACTTCTGTAGTATGGGAATTTCCCTTGCTTTTTCAGTTCAAGATACTTATTTTGAATGACTCGTTCAGACCGACCAAGGGCAAAGGACATCGATCTGCGGCCATCTTGTTTATAAAACTTAACAAGGTAGCAGAGCTCCTCTTCGCTAAAACGTTTTCCGTGGTTCTCATGAAATTCAGGATGGTACTTCATGCGACCAAGCTTATCAAACTCGAGAATCTCCACCTGAAATCACCGTCCATTTATCAAAATTGAGATTGTGTTACCTATAAGCTAAAGCTGTCCACGGCTGCGTCCATCAGGTCTTGGTTGATGCCAATGTATCGTAGCGTAATGGCAGGCGAACTATGGTTAAAGATCATTTGCAGCGTAGCCAGGTCCTTGGTTCGTTGATAGAAATGATATCCGAACGTTTTTCTGCAAGTGTGCGTACCGATATTTGTTAGCCCTACATTTCGAGCAGCTCCGTTGATAATCTGATACGCTCGGACCCTGGTTATTGGCATTTTGTACTGATCAGAAGCGAATAAGTACGCATCCGGATCCATTCCTTTGGTGTACTTGTAAATCGCTTTCTGAAGCTTGGCGTTCAGCAAAAATTGCTTACGTTTTCCTGTTTTCTTCTCGATGATCAGTAGGTGTGTTTTGTCTCTCACATCCCGCACCCGTAATGGCAATATGTCTGATATGCGTAGGCCAACATTGATTCCAAAGGTGAACAGAAACCAATCTCTTAATGACTGCTCTTTCAAAACTTTCTTCATCTGCTTGATTTTCTTCTTATCCCGAATAGGCTCAACATAGTTCATATCGACCATCCTTTTTTTGTCCCAATTTCCTGAGCTATCTTGATAGCAAAAGGAGCGTGACATTTATGGAAAAATCGTTTTACTATTTGGTGCCTGTAGAGAGAGTCAATCGAATGCAGAGAAAGTTTTTGTATCTTGATATTCCTTATTTTTTAGAGGCTCCAGGACAACGTTTGTTGGTCCCGGAAAATTATGTTGCATTTGTTTTCCCTGATCTTCCGGTAAAACAGTATGCTATCCTTCGATTGATCTTTGGTTTTGACGGATTACCTTATCCGTCTCAATAACCAGTCTGTTGCCGTCGAATGTTCTCTTCCCACTTCTGATGGTAAGCTTGTTCGATTTGCTCCCATGTGAATTCAAACATTTCACCAAGTCCGAGAAGTAGCTTTAGTGATTGATCATATCTGTCATAAAAATTTGAGGTAGTGAAATTACCTGCTTCATCTACTGACCATGCAAAGGACATACTACCGACGTGCTTATTCAAAGATAGGAACTGCTGAATAACTCCGCCTGTCTTAGCTTGTAGTGGCTCTACTATTCCCGGTTCATGCCGCGTTTCAATTCCAATCGACAGTACAAAGTGCAGACAATCAACGTACTCTTCTAGGAGTGGGTTATAGGTTTGTTCCCCTTCTCCTTGACACATTGGACAATTCTCAGCAGTCGATTCACCAATCGGGTAAGAGCCTGTCCCAGCACACATTTTGCACGTTCCACGCTCAGCTACAGTACGCGGCTCCCGGTTGTCGCTCCAGTACTTAAACCCGCGCCATTCGTTTGCCAACTCACCTAACTCCACCTGTAATGCCAGAATCTTGTTTTGCAGAAGGTCATGTCCTTCCAGCCCTTTTGTCTTGTTGATGAAATTGTCTAACTGCAGCTGCTTTTCAAAGAATGGTGCTAAATTCATTTCTCCTTCATCTCCTCACGGATGACTTGTTTCTGCCATGTTAACCAATTATTCAATGGTTCTTGTACTTTTGAACTATCCAATGAATTTACGCCCTTTCTGCAACTGATTTTTGCTTTATTGCTTAAATTGACATTCCTTTCGGCAGTTGTCCTGTGCCGTCGGGATCCATGTTTCCATCAAGTCCGCTCGAAGGTCACATTCCTTCCAATCTTTTCTTTCGCATCCGGTACAGTCTTTCCCGATCGCTCTCTCAGCTAGTCTATAGAGAGCTGATTGACTTACGCGAATCAAATCGTTTTTTGGTGTGTTGTTATCTACTAGCTTGAGGCGGCTGTTTCTTACGAGTGTCTTAAATTTTTTCACTTCACTGTCATGGAGTGTTTTGCCGACAGCACCTAAAGCTTTTGAAAGATACGTTCTTGCGCGTCTGAAATCTGGAAGACTTACCTTAAAAAATGGGTCCTTCTCGATATCATCTTTTCATTTGTGATTTGTTCCATTACAGCCAAATGTTCACGTTGCCTTTTATTCGCAAACATATCACCGCTCATTTGCAGTTACCTTCTTCGCAAGCTTTCCTCTCTTGGGCGGCCTGTAACGTTCTTCTGTCTTTACTAGAGGTATGTTGCTTAGGTGTTCCCACTCTTCTTCTGTCATCTTACGTGTGACGCACTCATGGAACTTCAGCTCAGGCTTGCGGTCCATATGTGCCCTTGCTCTATGATCTTGTCCAAATGAACGAGCCATTTCACACACTCACCTTTCCGAAGATTGCTCCGGGTCTATTCGAAATTAATCCATGTTCAGCCTGATCTAGTGCCAAAATGAATACCTCGTTGATATGACGCTTTAAAGCAATTGCCATTTTCATAATCGGAGTCCCCTCGGCCCACATCGTTCGGAATGCAGTGATTTCCGTATCGGACCAAGTAAAATCATAATCTTCACAGGCGATATATAATTTGTTCCGGCTTTTATTTAGATGAGACCTTTCTAGTCGACGTATGTTATCTGTTTCAGCTAATGCATTCACGCGGCTCCATCCCCGATCATTCGATCTACGTACACTAGGTAATCCAGAAGTGCCCTCTTGCTTTTTGTTACCTCATAGGCGTAATATTCGAAATCCTCACGAGGGATGCTTTTTCTACCACCGTTATTCACATGAATGAAGTAATGGCGGATTGTTGATAGTGGCACGAAGTAAACTTCATTGTAGGATGCGAATTCGATTAAGAAGAAACATATAGCCCCATTATGTTCTGCTTTCTCTAGGTGTTCCAATTGGTGTCGTTCAATATTTTTTAAATCAAAGCGGTTTTTTTCTCTGGTTGACTTTGCTTCGAAATAGATTGCCCTGCCTTTATAGGTGCCGTCATAATCGACTGTGGACTTTTTATCGTACACGGCATTGGTGATCAAGTTCCCTCTGGTTCGTAGAACTTTAACCGGCGTTGGTCGTTTATGAATCAACGCGATCCCTTTGGCTTCGTATTGCTGATTCGTAAGGTTCAGCAATTGTTCGAATGCTTGTCCACGATTGGCTTGACTAACTTTCATGTTCTCCCTCCGTTCTCATCCAGCAAATGTGTTTCCGTTGTTTCCGTTTTCTTTCATACGCTTATCGGCTAGTTCTTTCCGATAACTCACAGCCGAATTTTTCACAAATGTGCACATTTCGTAAATCCTGTCCTGCACACGTTCCCGATTCTGTACCATTGTTTCTGTTGCTCCTTGCGGCAGACTCTGGACAAGTTTGCTTGCAGGAACATTCGAGGTAAACACAACTGGTTTTTTATCCTCATACCGCGTATCAATGATTTCATATAGCGTTTGTTCCACCCACTCAGTTGATTTATCTACGCATATATCATCTAGGACGAGTACGTCACATATCCGTATATCCTTCATGATTTGAGTTTGAGAAATCCGTGTTTTCTGGTCGAATGTGTCCCGGATCCTTTGCAGTAGCTTGGTTGCCTTTTCGTATATTACAAAATGTCCTTTTTTTGATAGCGCGTTGACAATTGATCCAGCTAATTTTGTTTTACCGTTTCCAGGTGGCCCGAAAATGTACAATCCTGTATCAGTCTGTTTCGAGAATCCTTCAGCGAATTCTTTAGCTGTATTGAATGCTTGTTCCGACCCTTGCCTCTTCGTAAAATTTTCGAATACGTCATCCTTGAATCGTTCTCCAACCTTCGCCAACGAGAACCGTCTCTCTGCTTCCTTACGTTCTTGGTACTGTTCCATTTCGCGTAACTCTTTCATATGTGACTCAGACTCACACTTGCAAACTGGCTGTACCGTCTTTTTTACTCCCGGGAACAATTCGACTTCTAATTTTGGAACATGGCGTCCACAATGTTGGCAATAGTGTGGAATATCAGTAGGAAACATCTTCGTATTGGCTGAAAGCGCTCCGTTGATCACTTCTAGTACTGGATGCTTGTCCACTAGATCGATCCCCCTTTTGTCGCTCAAATTCTTCTTGCTCTGCTCGTACATCATCAATTGTCTTAATTCCCTTGGCGTACCAATCATTGAGGATACCGCATACGTATGACCATGTTCGCTTGTTCGCTGCTAATGTTCGTTTCATCGCTTCAATCACAATTGTGTCACCTAGAGTCTTACACCATTTTGTTATGTCCTCAGAGATGAATGGACTCATTACACCAAAATTATTTTGATAAAATACGAACGGATTGTCTGCTGCCTCTTTCCCTTCTTCTTCTTTTCCTTTTCTTTTATCTTCTTTTAACTTCTTTTCTTTTAGGCAAGAATCAATCTCTAGTTGATCTCTAACCGAGTTAGAAACATTCTTGGAATCATTCTCGGAATCATTCTCGGAATCGTTCTCTCCCTGATCTGGAATAAGACTCGGTTGAGGTTTATCAACTCTCTGGAACTTTTTCCAGTTAACGAATTTGATATATTTGCTTCCGTTTACTTCGTACTGAATGATCGATCCTATTTTCTCAATGCAATCTATGTCATCCTCAATTTCGCGTGTGCTGAAATCCTCATATGGAAATACAATTGATCTTACGAAAGAAGGATTTCCCCTGAGTTTCCCTTCGTCGTCAGCGTTTGAGAATAGACCGATTAACAGCAATCTTTGTCTAATAGAGAGTTTTGCAACGTCTTCGCTTTGCCAAAAATTTGGGTCAACCATCCGCCTGCGCGCCACGTTTGCACCACCTTGTTACTTACTCATAGAACCTTTTCAAATACTCGCCAATCCGTTCCCTTATTGCTCTATAGCTATGGGCCAACTCGTGGCATCGAATGCACAGCATGACAAGGTTGTTTTCCGTACCTTCCCCAAGCTGCGATCGGTACACATGATGGTGGCACTGTAGGCTGTCTGTACGCCTACATAAGACACATTGTCCGTTATCCCGGTCAAACACCTTGGAATATGTTTGAGGTTTGATTCTACCGCGCTCCTTTCGTTTTGGAACGCGTCGTTTGTGGTTTGGTTTTGGAACAGGATTATGAACGAACTTCATAGTGCTAGAAAGGCAAGTCATCATCTGAGATGTTGATTGGCTTACCTGCATCAGCAAATGGATCGTAGTCATTACCTTTGCTCGCTGGCTTGGATTCACCACTAAAACCTGTATCAAAACCGTTACCGTCATCTTTGGAGCCTAGGAACTGGACATTTTCCGCCACGACTTCGGTTACATATACTTTTTTGCCTTCTTTATTGTCATATGACCTTGATTGAATACGTCCTTCAACAGCAGCTTGCTTTCCCTTTTTTAAATAGTTGGCACATAAGTCGGCCAGCTTACTCCAGGCAACAATATTGATAAAGTCTGCTTCCTGTTGTCCTTCTTGTTTTCTTGATCGATTAACAGCTAGTGTCCAAGTGGTAACAGCCGTTCCGTTCGGTGTATATCTCAACTCAGGATCTCGTACAAGACGACCGATAAGAATCACTCGATTAAGCATGGTGAACCTCCTTAATACAGCGCCAATTCTGCAAAATGTTTTATTCGCTTGATCTTTTTAGTTTCACGGCAAAATTCGCATTTTTCGCAACGGATCGGTTCTTCTTTACCTGACTTAACATCAACCACTCGGTTTATATATTTCCCCACGATCGCCAATCCACTTTCAATTGCATCGAAGTCAAAAAATAAAATCTCGTGGTCAGGTGGATCTTGTTTTGTTACAACGACCATATGAGGCAAAAGCCAGTTATTACGTCCGATTGCTCTCTTCTCGATTTCAGAGTAGACCGCCATTTGTAGGTTATATCCGTAATGGTCAATGAAGTTCTCGTATACTTGCGCTTCTTTATTCCAAAACTTTCCATCTATCTCTTTCAGCGCCTTCAAATCTGCAAATATCCCTACTTCTGGTTGATAGCTGTCGATCATGATTTTCCACTGGATGCCGAATAGTTCCGCTGTCATGATGACTTCTTTACGTCCGGCCAGCGCCTTCATAACTAGCGGATCGTTTTCAAGGACCTCAATCATCTTATTGCAATGTTGAAAATTACTCTTGAGCTGCCCGGCTGTAGCGCCACGACTGCTATATAAATCAGGGTTGTTGGCTTTGAACTCGTCAAGCGACCCCTCGTTCCAACTATGCACATAATGTCCTTCCATAAATGCAGTTAGAGAAGGTTGCTCATATTCTCCTGAAAGTTTAGCCATTGCTCTGGCCTCACACCCTCCAAAAGAGGGCGTGAAGTCCTTAAACTGGCTGACGGACATATAATGCAGATTTGCTTCGCGACTGTAGTAGTTATCCTTGGTTAGCTTCATCGGCTACCACCTCGTATTCTGCTTCAACTACATTCAGAGGGCTTTGTTGGGACGGTTTAGCTTCTTGGTTGAAATCCATGTCAGAAGATTCCTCGAATGCCTGCGCCTGCTCGATCGTATCGAAATCCAATTCAATGTTTTTGCATAGTCGTCGCAAAACAGTTTTCTTGTACATTTCACCAGGACTTTTCGTCCATGCTTGTCCATTCGCTTGCTTAGAATAATTTTTGCGCGTGGCCTCTATTTCTGCTGTTGTCATTACCTCGTAGACAAGACCGCCATCCTCAAAAAGTGCCACTGCGAACGCTCCCAAGACCTTACCGTCATTAAACGGTTGAGGAATAAACTGGATGGTCTGCTGACCGTCTTTTACTTCCTCTTTGAACTCGTCTCCTTCGCGAACGAGTTTTGCATAAATATCCTTCACTGGGCGGACGCTGTACTTCTTGGCTAGCTTCTTTTCGCCCTTGTAGTCCGTTTGAAATTGAACATTTCCACCATATACGATTGCGTAGCATTCTTTATTAAAGAAATCCAAACCCAAGAATGCGCCTTTCAAAAGCGTTCTTGCTACACTCTTAGCGTCACATTTCTCAACGTCCCTCGTGTCTTGCAAAACTGTCATACAATTTTGTAAGAATCGCGTTTTATTGAAACTTTTCGGCATTGCTTCTCGCTTTTCGTCCAGTAGTTTTTCAAGATTGTTATGAATGGAAACCAATTGATTAGATTGATTAGACATAATTAACCCTCCACAATTTCAATGTTCAAATCTTGGCCGTCCACTGTTTCCAGAACGAAGTACTGATAATCATCCTGTTTCGCTGCTTCAATAATCTCCCGTTGGAGGCTACCTAGGTTTTGCCAACCATCCACGCAGATAACTTTCAGTGGTCCTGCTTGTGCCTTAGCAAGCTTGAATGCGAATTCCAAAGACTCACCTTCTGACAGCCCATCGATCAGTGTATCGTTGATTCGAATGCGTCCTTGCTCGTCCACGGATAATCCTTCAACCGGCAATGATGCAGTTTTAAGAAGTTCTTTTGGTAATTCACGAGACGTTTTGATCTTGACTGTCAATTCCGCGCTGCGTTCTTCTTTCGGAGCAAGTTTCTCTCGGATTATGTCGTTCATGCGCTCCCATTCACGTAGATATTCTTTCATGCTGGCTGCATGATCAGCAGCAGCCTTTAAAGGCTCTGAATCAACCCAAACCAAATTTGAAATAACCTCTTGCGCGTTGCCTGATTTTGATTGCTCTGCTGCAATTAGGTTCGCCTCATGATCAGTGATCTTCTCCAAATCTTTCCGTTCATGCTCGTCGATACTAACCAATGTTGCCCGTTTCTCTGCAATTTGTTCCTTATATTCAGATATGAAAACAAGGGATTGTTCAGATGACTGTCTGATTTCTTCACGTGCAGTCTGTTTTTTCACCTGGTATTGAATTTTCAAACGTTCAATTGCTTGTTCAAGTTCATTATCTAACTGAGTAGATGTCTCTAATATCCTGCGTTCCGTATCATCAATAATCGCCTGATCTCTTTGAATGAACTCTTCAAAACGATTGATCTGCGAACGAAGGCTGTCACGTTGCCGGCTGTATTCCAAACGTTTTTCTTCGGCGGCCGTCTCAGCCCTGCGCTTTATATCATCGATTCGCAATGATAAGCCATCAATAACAGACTGAGCTTCACGAAGTCGTTTATTTGACTCTTCTGCATCCGACAAATGTTTATAACAAGATTGGAGGTTGACGTCCTTCCATTCTGTTCCATCGTAGTTAGGTGGCAAATCGCGCTTGATACCTTCGATATTTGCTCGGAGCAGGTTAATTTCACGGTTTATGCTCTCTCGCTCTGCATAGTAACCAGTTTCAATTTGTTTGAGGATTTGCAGAATATGCAATTGATAATCTGCCTCTGGCACTTCTCCAAACCATGCCTTAATGCCATCAACTGTCCAATCGATCTGCAGCATATTGAGAATAATCTCGGTTTGTTCCTTGGCCGTTTTCTGTACAAATTCGATAGGACGGAAAATGTCTCCATTGATGAGTTTACGCAGGAATGCTTCTGTACTTGTAACAGCTTTACTATCGTGTTTAACCTTTAGGTAGTCTGCTTTCTCTGACCGGACTTTTCGTGTCGTCTGTAGACCATCGTCAAGTTCAACAAATAATTCAGCTTCATCAGCATCATGTCGGATAACTTCCGTTCGGCGATTTCGGTTCGTGAAAATCTTTTCCAAAGCTTCGACAAGGCTTGTTTTACCTGTTCCAGAGTCACCAGAAACCTTGTTAATTTTCCCTGGATTAAACAATAACTCTTTGATGCCAAGCCAGTTCTTTATCTCAATCCGTTTAATATGCACGCGTACCCCTCCAAATGAATTCTTATTGATTTTTCGTAACAGAAACGATACGCTTGTTTTATCCGAAACTTGCATAACGTTTCACTTAAGACTCCGTTGGTGCGGGGTCTTATTTCTTTACAAGCAACTGTGTAATTTCGTAGATTGCTGTAAGATGCTGAACAGTTTCTTTCACTGATTGTCCTCCTCTCTTCTTAGTCACGAGGCCGCCGATAGCCCAACCTCTCTACCAGCCGTTACAGCTCCGGTGACTGCGCCACGTTGTGACCTCGTTTATTTTTGGGGTACACGTTGGAGCATGCACCCCATTGCGAAAACCTTTATTAAGATGGATCGCTCCACCCGGGAAAGAACCAACTAATGAAGGGGTAAACCAGTCAGTTCTTTCACGCGAGGAGAAAACCTCACGTAGTTCCAAGAAGATGAGGATCATCGTAAATGTTGCCGATGACTTCTAAGGAACCCCAATCATTCCACATTGGTACAGCGCTGCTACAACGAACCAACTCCCCATATTCGTTGTGTCCGAACACAGTGGCGAAATAAAACGCTGCCCAAGATTCGTGGAACTTCACCACTCCGATAGCGCCATATTTATTTATAGCGACATCACATTTGTAAATTTCCTTGCTGTTCTTATCCATCTGGCCTGTAAATTGCCCTACTGTTTCCGGTCTCACTTGATAAGCAAACGGTAATCCAACACTGTTAGAAATGTAGTGACCTTGCTTTAAATGCCTTACATTTTCATTCAGCACTGCTAAATTTCCGTAGTGCCACCTTCCTTCTATGTCCATGCCGCGAAACTTAACCGCCATCATCCCGTCAGCCTCCTAGCCTGTTCTCGTACTGCATCCCAGTTCTCCACTCTACTCCTGGATGCCCATGAATCTCGGATATACTCCAGCTCCTCGATTACATCCCGTACTACATGGTCTGGAACTCCATCCTCATCAAATGCTGTACCAATCGGCTTGTCCCAAGTTTTCTGAGTCTGATTAACGTATGAAGGAAAATCAAGCAGTTCCTTTTTCATGTTGATCACTACCCAATGCCAGTTTTCTGTTACATAACCTGTAAATAGAGTCTCGTAACTCTTCTTCTTTCTCACGACCATTGTTTAGCCGCATACATAATGGTTTAAGATCAGCTTCCAAAATGTTGTTTTTCTCAACTAGGTTAATTAACTCCCTTTCGATACGCTTTAAATTCCAATCGATAACTGCAATTTCAAGGTCATGATTTTTCAAACTTGTCCACCCCATTTCTGATAGAAGGCTTGTAAACTCATGCGGTGATTTTCATTCACTTGATCGATACTTCCAGAGATTCCGTATCGTTCGAATATTTGAGCCCCAATAACCGATTGCAGAGCCATTTCACGCTCAAAAGTGGCCGTGATTACTTCGCTTAAGAGTGAGTTCACTTTCTTCATAAGGCAGCTACCAACTTTCCGCCCGCCAGGTAAGCCATAAACATTCTGGCCTCTTTAAAAGTCATCCAGCTTTGGTGAACTGTTTCTCCGAACGTACCCTCACCAACAAAGTAATCTTGGTGAAAACGAACCATTACAGCTCCATTCACTACGTAAACATACTTTGTGATGATAAAACTTAGCTCTGTGTAATCCGTGTTTATGATCACAGGAATACGTGAATTGTCCTGATTGGACTTTATATACCGATTCACTTCCTGATCTAGCTTAGGGAATGAAACATGATTGTCCATTTACAACCAATCCTCTCCAGTGGTACAATGACCACAACTGTTATTTCCGATGTGTCCACTAGTTGCCGCTAGTGGGCTTTTTCATTTTTTAGCCATTCTTGAAGTTGTTGTCTTATCTCCCCGGCAGTTCCCTTTAATCCGAACCATTGACCGTTAATTGGTTTTTGAGGGAGTTTCACGATTCACACCCCCTTAAGCAGACTCAACATCAACTCGATACTGAATCGCCATTTCCTTTACTATCGCCAGATAAATCTCTGTCAACCTTGCATCATCAGCAATAACATCCATTTTGCTAACCTTGTCGATCTTGGACTTTGACACACCTTCCAACGCCATCTGTCTTCTCTTATTTGTTAGCCGAATCGATAAATTACATTTTGCTCGATCTTCCAATTTATCGTAGCTTTCGTTTCGTACCTCTTGGTAAGCTCCATGTCCTCCGCGTTCATAAGCAATTTTATTTAACAGTGCCGTTGTCTTTTTCCGCCATTCCGTTGGGTTAAGGCTCATTACTTCAGTGATGTATTCCTGGCGTTTCTCCGTTACATCTATTCGAGACTCGATCAGCGTGAGCCGTCTGGCCTGATCTGCCGCGTGTTTGGCTACAGCAGCAATCATTTCGATCTCGGTTAGCTGAGGGAGTTTCTTGGCTTCCTTCTCCATTTCGATAAAGTACCTTCGCGCCTGCCTGCCTTTCTCGTTGTTCTCCACCATGCTAAGTTCCTTTGCCATTTCAATAGAGAGCGAGTAATCATGACGGGTAACGTTTTGACGTTCGCCAGTTTTGGTGAGCGTTACTTTGAAGTCCGCACCTTCAACGAATCCGTATTTTCGGATTCGTTCTTGAATCCAATCGGTAAACTTTGTTCCTGCTTCCAAAAACTCGTGAAGCTCTCGGCCATCAATCCACATGCCGGTGTCAGTAGATTCGATAGTGATGATCTGTGTTTCGTTCATGTTCATCATCCTTTCTGTATACTTGTCCACTGGCGACTCCTAAGAGCCGCTTGCTGTTTTAAACTCTTTGCTTTCGATTAACTCATACTTATTTCCAGTAATTAATTCCGCAAAAATCAATTTACAACGATCAGGTAAGTCAGTTTCTTTTGGGTCAATCTCAACCTTTTCGCCATTAATGATCATAAAGTGTGATCTTAATCTAAGTTCTGGTTGCTTCTTTCGCATTGAGCATCCCTCCCGCTGAATTAACATATGCTCAAATGTCTGTCCAACTTACCTTGTTTTAGAGAGTACTGTTAAGCACTAGCAACAGTACTCTCAGAAAGTTGTTTTTGATATAATCCGTGAAACTCGGACTCCTTGCCAAAAAAAATATTACTAAACGGTACTTTGTATAGTTCTAAAAGAGATAACATAAGGTCATGTGGGATATTTGAAGAATCAGCTTCATATTTACTCAGGGTATCAATGCACCTTCTAGTCTTCACAGATACTTCTTTTAAAGTAAACCCTCGATTGATTCGAGCTGCTCGTAGTGTTATTTTAAAAATCATCTTGTTTTCACCGCCCTTCTAAAGCAAATGTTAGTCCGAATTTCCCGGATTGTCAACCGAGTTTTTCGGATTTTTTCTTTACAAAAACGCTTTAATCCTATATTATAGGATTAAAATATTATTGAAACGGGGAATTATCGTGGCAAGACGGAGAATAACCGAAGTGGAACAGAAAATAATGCAAGAAATTGCCATTAATTTAAAAAAGATTCTAATCGAAAAAGGCATCACTCAAAAACAAGTTAGCGAGCTAACTGGAGCTTCAACGAGTGCGGTATCGGATTACATAAATGCCAAAACACTTATGGCTCCAAATATCATCCAACTATTTTCAGAAAAGTTAGGTGTTCCTGCTAGTAAAATTTCATCATCACTCGCGCCTGTTGATGGCACAAACAATGATCCATCTATCATTATGCTGCCAGTTGTCGGAAAAATTTCTTGTGGAAACGGTTTGTTTGCTTATGAAGATGTTGAAGGTTATGAGCCAACACCTAAGGATTGGTTAAACGGCGGGGAATATTTTTATCTTCGTGCTAAAGGCAACTCGATGATGGGGGCAAGAATTTTTGAGGGTGATTTACTTTTGATACGTAAGCAGCCAGAAGTAGAAAATGGCGAAATTGCAGCAGTTTTGATCGGAGATGAAGCTGTTCTTAAACGGGTTTTTCGGAATGGAGATACGTTGATTCTCCAATCCGAGAATTCACAATACCCTCCAATCATCTGCCCACCAGCGGATGTGCGTATCCTTGGAAAATTAAAAATGAATGTAATAAAATACTGAAAAGGAAGGATCTATAATGCGAATAGCATCCTATATTCGAGTTAGTACAGATGAACAGGCGGAAAAGGGTAACTCTTTGACAGAGCAAAAAGAACGTCAAATAGCATACTGTATCGCAATGGGATGGGGTAATCCTGAGTTCTTCATTGACGATGGTTACAGTGCAAAAAATTTAAACAGACCAGCTATTCAACAATTGATAAACCGTGTTAAAGAAAATGAATTCGATTTGGTACTTACAACAAAGTTAGATCGGTTTTGCCGTAAACTACTTGATTTGCTTCAGGTAATTGATTTATTTACTCAGCATAACTGTAGCTTCGTTTCAGCTTCGGAAAGCTTTGATACGTCTACAGCGGTTGGACGGATGACGCTACAGTTGCTGGGCACATTTGCAGAGTTTGAACGCGAGAGAATCAGTGAGCGCGTTAAGGATAATATGATGTCACTCGCTAAGAACACAGATAAGGTGTTGGCCATACCTTGTTACGGGTATGACATTGTCGATGGAAAGTATTCGATCATTGACTATGAAGCTGCAAATATACGATTTATGTTTGAATTAGCTGAACAAGGACATGGCCACAGAATGATAGCAAAGGAACTGAATGATCGAGGAATTACAACAAAACGTGGTAAGCTTTGGGATCAGGTTAATGTTAAGCGTCTCATTAACACAGAAACTATTGCTGGTATAATGGTTTACAACAAACGAAAAACACAAAGTGGTAAAACAGTAATGAGAGATAAAAGTGAATGGATAATCAAAGAAAATAATCACCCCTATATAATCCCTCCAGAACAATTTTACAAAGTCCAATCGATCATGCAATCCCGTTCTCGGGCTAATAAACACGCAGAAAGTGAATCCTACCTTCTCACGGGTCTGGTTAAATGCGGGCATTGTGGAAAAAACATGAAGGGACAAACTAGTCGTTATAACAGAGCGAACAAAAGCTATACCTATTATCGGTACATTTGCTCTTCTTATGTTTTGGGTTACGGATGTAAAAGTCATACTGTCCACCGCGATCAACTGGAAAATTTTATTATCGATGAGATTAAAGATTTAGTTAATACTTCGACAAAAAAGCTCCATATAAAGGTTGCAGCTCCTGCCGCTCAAGGAGACGAAATTCAAGAAATTCACTCACAACTTTCTAAAATTGACAAGAGAATGCAAAAACAGATCGAGGCATATGAAAATGACTTAATTTCTGCTGATGATTTAAAACTGGCTCGCAACCGTATAGATGCTGATCGTCAGCGTTTACGCGAGAAGCTTCAAAAACTTGAAAGTAAATCTGGAGATCCAAAAGCAGTGAAAATAAACGCCACAAAATTATTAGATGATATAACTGGTGTAGATCGAATTAAAGCTAAAGCGGCAATTCGTCAAATCGTAGATCGTATCGATATTGAGAACGGTGAAGTTATTGATCTAACTTGGAAACCATAATATGTGCCTCAGTAAACAAATGGTGATCCCATCGCCGATCTATATGAAGATATTGCCGCTGAAGAAAAAGCGCGAGCAACTTATCAATGGCTGATTGATAGTACAGACGACGTCGACTTGCAGGACGGCCTCAAATTCCTTCGTGAACGTGAAATCATCCACTCCCTACGATTCCGTGAGGCTGTAGAGATTTTGAAAGAAGAGCAAGCCAGAAAGAAAGTCTTCTAATCACATAAGCTAAACGCGATATACATGACTCGCCCTCACGTAAACGGTGGGGGTTTATTTGTTCATGATAAAAAACCTAGTACCTGACTGATGGGTACTAGGTTTTCTCAAACCAGAATCTCCGAGGATGCCTATTAGCGAATATTCTGTGGAGTGGTTGCCAATCTCCAGCCAAAGTTGTCAACAAAAACAAAATCTACGGTCTTTGTTTCAACTCCTTGATCACCCACGGGAACCTGAAGGTCTGCTTTTGCCCTCTTGTCTTGTTGGATTAGCTTGATCACCTTGGCTTTGGACCAATCCAACAACGAACCGTAATCACCATCAGGTTGTGCCAATTGTCCGTCTACTTCTAACAACATTTTGCGAGCCAATTGATCATCAAGGTAACTCTTCACGGCTTCCTTGGAGTAAATCGTGCCTAAATAATTGGACAGGTTTTCTTTTGTGCCAATGTCTTCACTCAACCAGCGATACGGTGTTTTCATTCCGCTAGGTTGGAAGCTGGCTTTGCCAGACGAGCCTTTACCTCCAGTGGCAATGTACCAGAATCTGATTTGCGCTTCAGCCACTAGGCCTTTTAGGGTATCCTCATTTAGCTTAGGAGCCAACAAATCCATATTGGTTTTGAATTGCAGAGGTGTGAAGCTGTCGATTAGCCATTTGTAATCACGTTTTTTGATGACAACACTCGCGTTCTCAACGCCCATGAACCCCGTCGATGTGTATTCGGGAATGGATAGCGTATACTCTACGGTCGATTCATCTTTTTCTTTCACATTAACGACACGGTATTCTCTCACCCAAGGAGAGGAGCCCCCCAACAGCCAGTTGTTTTGTGCGAATCGTTGGTATTCACGCTTCTGGGCTTCCGGAGTAAGAAGCGCGAACAAATACGCTCCATTGCGGATGGCATAACTTTTGACAAATAATTCAGCCGCTTTATCCGCGGAGTCGGGCTGAATCGCATATTCGAGTTCGGCAAGTCGCTGTTGATCGCTCTTCTGATCGCCCATTTGAGTTGAGATTGTATGATTGCCTACACTGCCTGAATCCGCCCATGTCCATGCTGGACCAGTGAAGCTAAGCAACATTCCCGCTGCTACCACGCTTGCTGTTACGGAAACGATTCTTCTTTTCATCGGAACTCCTCCATACAAGGAAATAATTTCTATTCATATGACGGAGTTTTCCAATAAAAGTTACAAAAATTATTTTATTTAATTTTCCTTCCATAACGCCTCGAATGGTCCCGCTATTGCAGCTTTTTACCGTTCTTCGTTGTTGTAAACCCTCTGAGAAGTATTATAATGAAAAATCATCCATGATGGAGGAGATAAACATGACTATTCAAGTAGGAATCATCGGCTATGGATTATCCGGATCTATTTTTCACGCACCAATCATCAGTCGGGTAAAGGAGCTTCAGCTTCGAGGGGTTGTTTCGAGCAATCCGTCCAAAGTACATCAAGATTATCCGGAAGCCTTGGTTTACGCTGATGTAGATTCCCTTTTGCAAGACAAAGAAATCAATTTGGTCATCGTCACCAGTCCCAATACAACACACTTCGAGTATGCGAAACAGGCGATCCTTGCCAAGAAGCACGTTGTCGTGGAAAAGCCCTTCACCATTACCTCGCAAGAAGCGGATGATTTGATTTCCCTCGCTCAAGAACATCAGGTTCTCTTGACCGTTTATCAAAACCGCAGATGGGATCATGACTTTCTGACCGTTCGCAAGCTTCTTGACACTGGAGTTTTGGGCAACCTCTCTGTATTTGAATCCCACTTTGACCGCTTTCGTCCAGTAGTCCAAAATCGCTGGCGCGAACAGGATTTGCCGGGTTCTGGCCTCTTGTATGATCTCGGCTCCCACCTGATTGATCAGGCATTGCTATTGTTTGGAATGCCTCAAACCATTTGGGCAGATCTTCGGTCAGAGCGCCAAGGCTCCCCGACAACGGATTATTTTCATCTTGTGTTAGGCTACGAAAACATGCGGGTGATTCTCCACTCCGGTTCGCTAGTGCGGGAAAAAGGCCCGCGATTTGCTATTCATGGAGATCAAGGCAGCTTCATCAAATATGGATTGGATACTCAGGAGGAACAACTGAGACAAGGCAAAAAACCAGGTGACCCTGGCTGGGGGGTGGATCGAGAAGAGAACTACGGACAGCTTACTGCCGAAATTGGCGGACTTGTGATGAAAAGTACTGTGGAGACAATCACAGGTTGTTATGAAGCGTTTTACGAGGATGTTGCCAAGGCGATTCAATCTGGAGAGTCCGCATCGGTAAAGCCTGAAGAAGCCCGCAATACGATTCGACTAATTGAATACGCGATCCTAAGTCACAAGGAACAGCGTACGATTCATATCTAGTGACTCCTTGGAAAATTATCCTTGACGCTAAACTAACCATTGGTTATATTATAACCAATGGTTAGTTTACTTCGCAGAGCAACTGCTAAAATTATTTATCCAACCTCCCCAGAAGGAGTAAGTTATTTATGACTAGATCCCGTCAAGAAATTCGCGCTGAGGAAACCAAACAGGCTATTTTGTTGGCAGCTCAACAGCTTTTTGCCGTCCGCGGGTATGATTCCGTCACTATGCGGGAGATCGCCAAAGCGGCTGGATGCTCGCATACCACCATTTATCTGTATTACAAAGACAAAGAAGCGCTCCTTCACCAGCTTTCCATGGAGCCATTGACTGCCTTGCAGGAGCAGCTTAAGTCGATCACCCTGATTCAGGATTTGCCCGCAGTTGGGCGGCTAAAATCCTTCAGTCTGACGTTCATCCAGTTCTGTTTGCTGAATCGAAATATGTACTCCCTGTTTTTCATGGCCAAATCGTCACGCGTAGACGAACAAGAGCCTGCTTTGGAAGTACAAAAAATACGGAACAATTTGTTCGCGTTGATGCGTCAGGGAGTCCAGGATTACGTTGGCGACCAGATCGATGAGGAACAGCTGCTTGCGTACACACGCATCTATTTTTTTCTCCTAAATGGGGTAATCACAACCTACCTCCAATCCACGGAGTCCTGCGAGCAGTTAATGGAGCGATTGACCCCAACCTTTGAGCTAGCCATTGACGTTATGTTGTCGGGCTTTACAGAAAATCTTCACAGTGAGAAAACATCTGATGGGAGAGGCTGAAAATGAACTTTATTCTGTTTGTCTTACTTTTTACGGGATTAGGCGGGTGGCTGGACGCAAAAGCTCGATCTACAGGAAAGGGAGTGAACTAAATGTTTGCAGGACATTTCGGATTAGCGGCAGCGGTGAAAGCCAAAACCAAGCAAGTACCGCTTTGGGCATTGATGCTTAGCACGCAATTGCTCGATGTCATTTTCGTTCCGTTATTCTTAAGCGGCGTGGAGACGATGGAGCCTGTCGCTCCTGGGTACGGTGGAAGCATTATTCACGCCGATTACACGCATTCGCTCGTTGGCGCTTTGTTCATTGCTATGGTGGCTGGACATTTTGCGAAGTACCTATGGGGGTTAAGAGGCGGTTTGATTATTTCCGCAATGGTATTTAGCCATTGGATTCTGGATCTTCTGGTTCATCGCCCAGACCTTCCCATCTTGCCTGGCAATTATGGTAATTTGCCGCTTCTTGGTTTTGGATTATGGCAATTTTCAATCGTCAGCATCGTGATCGAATTCATCCTTATCGCCGTCGGATTGACGATGTACGCTCGATCGATCCTACCAGGAACAGTGGGTGTTCAAAGAAAGTGGGCGGTTCTCTCCACCTTAGTATTGGGCATTTTATTAGGATTATCCCTACTTACCGATGTACTGGGGATTGCCTAGCTTTCACAGCACCGAACGGACCGTATTATTTTATAAATAATGCGGTTTTTTTATTGGGGAATTAACGAATCCAATGTTACAATTGATAAATACCATAATTTAGCAGGTGATGAAATGACTGATGTTTGTGGAATTTGTAAGGAACGGTTAGATCATAATTTAAAATGTCGTTGCACGCGCCAAGAAACTCTGAGCCAAAACAAAAGAAAAGGCTGTCCCAAGTGCGGCTCTTCCTCCGCTTCTGTTACGGAGATGTCCGCGACCGGTGGCGTGCTATCCCGCATGCTGGATGTACATTACCAGCGATATTCTGTTGTATCTTGTAACTCTTGTGGCTACAGTGAATTTTACAAGCAGGACTCATTACTTTCTAATAATATTCTTGACTTGTTTTTTAGCTAAGTATCCCTTCGTTACTCGTGTGGTTATTGATTTAGGTAAATGAGAAAAAAAACACCAAGAAGTATACCGTGTAATAAAAACATACCCCCGGGGAAAAATACTGCTTGTAATACGCTAAAACAAAACTACACTACTGGGGGTAATTATGCTGAAAAAAATGAACATAACTGCCTTGGCCTTAGTTTTGACATTTGTTTTGGGTTCAGCAGCAAGTGCTGAAACTGTTGGTAATCGGAACGTATCCGGAACAACAGGAATGGGTACTACTGGAACAATGGGTACTACTACCGGAACACCTGGTGTTTATGGAACAACTCCTGGCACGTATGGAACTACTGGTCCCACAACTGGAGCTTACGGTACTACTGCTACCACACCAGGGGCTTACGGTACCTATGGAACCACCGGGACATACGCTCCTGGCACTTACGGAACTACTGGAACAGGCACTTACGGAACCAGAACCACTCCAAGCACCTATGGAACAACTAGCACTCCATCGACCTACGGTACCACTGGAACAAATACTGGCTACCGGACAAATGCAACAACCCCAACCCGCACTTCCAATTGGGGCTGGCTTGGTCTCTTGGGATTGTTCGGTCTTGCAGGCATGAGAGGGAAAAATCGCGAAGAAGGTACACAGCGATAATTCTAAGCAAAACCCACCTTTCAATTAAGGTGGGTTTCCGTTATTTTAGCTATGCATTCCGGCTGATCGTACCGGACGTTTCCTACTTTGGCCGAGACAGGGTAGGCTTCCATTTCGTTTGCGTCGTAAGGAACCAATAAGGATCGAAGCAATTTTGGATCATACTCCTCACGATCTAGCCATATTCCCTCATCCTCAGGTCTTAAAATGACGGGCATCCGCTCATGAATATCAGCCACAATACGATTAGGTTCAGTCGTAATGATCGTACAGCTATGGATTTTCTCCCCATCAGGACGAATCCAGGTATCGTACAGTCCAGCAAAAGCAAATAATCCCTGATTCTTTAGCGTCATCCTCATTGGTTGCTTGCCGTGTTTCGTTTGCTTCCACTCATAGAACCCGTCCGCCGGAATGATACATCGTTTCCGCGCGAAAAGATTCCGAAAAGCTGGCTTCTCCTCAATCGTCTCGGCCTTGGCATTCATCATTTTATAGCCGAGCTTGTCATCCTTGGTCCAAGCTGGAACAAGTCCCCACCGTAGCTGTCCGATTCTCCTCGTCCCTTTGTCTTGAATAATCGAGGGAATCATTTGCCCGGGAGCAATATTGTAGCGAGGGTGCAAATCAATGGGTACTCCATTAATAAAAAAACGCTTCATCATGGTCTCATGATCTGTCACAAGAGTGTATCGCCCGCACATATTCCGTCCTCCTGAGCTCATCTTATCCCTATTAAAGCAAAAAGTCCCCGCAAAGGCGAGGAACCCCAAAACAAAAAAAGCTATCGGCAAGTAAATAACCGATAGCACCCCCCATATAATTAATTGGCTTAAAGGGTAGTAAGTAAGTGATAAACCAATTGTACTAGTTCGATAGTCCTTTTTCATTGTAAAAAATACGGTAATTCATGCAAAAATAAGAAAAAAGCAACCTTCTGCAGAATTTGGTTGCTTTCCTATATCCCCAAGAAAATACTAGACTTGTTACCCTTATTTTCCGTCGAGTCAGGTAAAAAATCCATAGGTAAATGCTGGGGTCTAGACTTTTCCGCTTCCCCTTCTCACTTCCTCGACGATCGCTTTAACCCCCTCGTCAATCTGCTCCGGATTCGCCTGCGAAATGCTGATTCGCAAAAACTTTTCCCGCTCTAGATAATTCGATAGATAAAAACCTTTCCCAGAGACAACGCTAACATTTCTCATCGTAAGCCGCTTCGTTAGTTGCTCCAAATTGACGGTTGGCGGAAGTTTAAACTGTGTATAAACACCGGAGCTTTCGCCAGATATTTCAATCAATCCCGCATGGTTATACCGCCGTACGGCCTCTTTTAACGCGCGAACCCGCACCGCATAGAGGCTGTAAATTTTGTGCTTGTGTCGCTCGTACATGCCATTTTTGATATAGACCTCGAGTGCCGCCTGCGACAATAACGAGGTGTCGGGGTATCGTTTGTATTCATCGAACATTTCTTGCAAAGGTTCCGGTAGAACGACTGCACCCAATCTCAATCCCGGAAATATGATTTTCGAAAAGCTTTTTACATAAACGACGTGTGAAGTGGTGTTGTACGCGTAAATAGGATCGAAACCCTGTTCCTCTCCCAAGTCGGCCATGTAATCGTCCTCCACGATGTACACGTCGTATTTGCTTGCCAAACGGGCGATCGCTTTCCTCTCGTCCACGCTGTATGAAGTGCCGAGCGGATTGTGATATCTTGACATCGTGTAAAAAAATTTAATTCCGCCGTTTTTAAACTTCTCCTCCAATTCCCGCAAATCAATGCCTTTTGTCGAACGAGCGATTCCGCAAACTGGTATGCCCTCCGTCTCAAGAAACCGCAAATATATATCGTAACTTGGCTGTTCGACCAAAATCACCGACTTTCCATTTGGAAAAGGCATTTTCGCCAAAATTTCCAACGACTGCTGAACACCCGAAGTAACCACAATTTGCTCCATTTTTGCAAATACTTGATCTGTGGCCAGATGAGAAGTAAGTGTGAGACGAAGCTTATGGAGGCCTTTTGAATCGCCGTAGGTAAACAGCTGGTGTTTGTATGTATCAATCGCCTTGTTCAAACAGTGCTGAAAATCCACATACGGAAACAGATTGGGATCAGGTGAAGCCGAAGCAAAATCGATCAGTTTGCTTTCGGATTCATCCGACCTGTCTCCAGGTTTGTCGACCACGTAATAGCCGCTTTGAGCAATTGAATAGATGGCGTGGCGCTTTTCCAGTTCCGCGTATGCCCGAATGATCGTGCTGATACTGCATCCGTATGAGCTCGCGGCATTGCGAACGGAAGGAAGTTTTTGTCCCGAACGGTAGTGGCCGTCGTTCATTTTTTGTTCCATATCTGACAGAATCGACAAGTATTTTTTCACGCCACTCCCCTCCCTTTTCTCTCCTCATTATAAAAGAACAAGCCAACTGTATCGATACACTTTTAATAAAAAGCGATTGTTCCAATCAACAGCAAGCCCTACTATTTCCAGTAACGGATTGATTTGCGCGATGTCGATCCAGACATTACGAAACTGGAGGAAACCATGATGAATCAAAAAGGACTCAAACTTGCTTATTTATGTTCGGTGCTGAACGCGGCAATTATCGGACTTTCGTTCTTGTTTACCAAAATGGCGCTCGAATTCGCCAACCCGGTTGACACACTGACGTACCGTTTTACCGCTTCCTTTGCGGTCATGTCCATCCCGGTACTGTTCGGACAAGTAAAATTGAACTACCGCGGCAAACCGTTAGGGAAAGCGTTACTGCTGGCCACCATGTACCCGCTTGGATTCTTCACGCTTCAAGCATTTGGTATGCAGCACGCTACCTCTTCCGAAGGTGGCATCCTCTACGCTTTCACACCAGTCTTGACGATGTTGCTGGCCTCTATATTTTTGAAGGAAGCGACAACCGTTCTGCAGAAGCTGTCCATTTTGCTGTCGGTGCTCGGTGTTGTGTACATCTTTGTCATGAAAGGAAGCAGCATTGATTTGTCGAACGAGACGGGGATATTCCTGTTGTTCTTATCGTGTCTGGCTTCCGCAGGCTACAGCGTTTTGGCGCGGTCGCTTTTGAAGACGTATAAGCCAGTAGAAATCACCTATTTGATGTTAGGAATCGGCTTTGTTACCTTTCTCGTTGTATCGGTCTTCGGTCACCTATCTGCTGGGACGCTTAACCACTTAATCGCGCCGCTGACCAATGGTACCTTTATCGTGTCGATCCTCTACCTAGGGGTGATGTCTTCGCTCGTTACAGCCTTAACCTCAAACTACTCCTTGTCCAAATTAGAGGCTTCCAAAACAAGTGTGTTCTCCAATCTGTCGACAGTCGTCTCTATTGCTGCCGGAGCGATGTTCCTTGGGGAGGAAATTAAGCTGTTTCATATCATCGGTTCGGTGCTGATTATTGCGGGGGTAATGGGGACGAATTATTTTGGGAAAAAGAAAGTAATAGCGCGAGATTCAAAGAGTTGCTGAACACAGAAGCACATTTAGAAGAAGCAAAGAAGCTCAAGCATACGGCATGAGCTTCTTTTTGGTTATTATGATTTCTGCCTATTATCATCGTTGCTCCAGTCTGGATGGTCCGAATCCAAGACCAGTCAAGAAAATATAGGATTCATAGGTGCTTGTCTATTCAACTACAAAAGTGATGAATATAATGTTGAAACTGCAGAAAAAAGCAATGAAGGAAGGAGAAAGAATGTGGATTTATTGATGACCAAAGAGATTATTTAACTCTCAGGCGCATCAATTCCGGTACGGTCACAAAATGGAATCCTTTTTTTCGCAGCCTACGGATGATAATCGGAAGGGCCTTGGGTGTCTGACGCGCCGAATCGCTTGCGTGAAGCAGCAGAATGTCACCTGGTTTTACTTTTTCAGTAGAATTCCGAATAATAGCGCGGATTCCCGGATTCGTCCAATCCATGGAGTCCACACTCCAGTGAATCGTACTGTATCCAAGGGAAGCAAGCTGTTTTGTCACACGGGAATTCAAATCACCATTCGGTGTGCGGATCAGACGGCATTTGACGCCTGTAACTCGACGTATCGCTGAACCCGCCAATTTCACTTCTCGGATGATCCACTTGTTGCTGTGCTTGGTGTAATTTTCATGAAGATGTCCATGCGATCCAATTTCGAAACCCATCTTTTTAATTTTTCGAGCTAAACGTGGACGTTGTACTGCCCATGTGCTGGATAGAAAAAAGGTGGCTTTTTTCACATTATTCGCTGATAACACATCAAGAACAGGTGTAAGTACCTTGTTTCCCCAACCAATATCAAATGTGAGAGCTACGCACTTCTTTTTCGTATCAATGCGATACACCGCTTCAAATAATGGATTCATCGAATGCCTCCTTTCCCACATGTATATGTCAACCCCAAAAAATCTGCTTATGCATCTGCCATTGTGATAACAGGATGGTGGTTCTAGTGAAAATATTGTTTTTGGAACGCGGGCAGCTTTGGTCAATCGGTTTGCCAGCAGGTTTAAGAGATCTCGGACACCGGGTACGGATGTCGGGACCTGTGGATAAACGAGCTCTTACCCGTTTGTTGTCGTCCTTTAAACCAGATCTGCTTGTTTCCGTAGGCTGGGGGCCTGGCCTGATCATTCCGTCCCTAAGCAACGCTTAATGAGAAGATTGGCTACCCAATACAAGATTCCACTTGTCTATTGGTCAACAGAAGATCCGAACTTTACCAAGGTCTTCACCCTTCCGCTTCTGAAGCGTATGAAACCGGATTACACCTTTACCACTTCAGCCAAAACAGCCAAACGATTCCGCAAGATGGGCTATCCAGCTGCTCACCTGGATTTTGCGTTTCATCCCAAAGTCCACCACCGAACCAAAGTGCAAAAGAAATATCAAGCGGATCTTGCCGTTGTTGCCAATGCCTACCCGGATGTACTGCGAAAATATCCAAAGCATTACCGCAATCAGTCGATTCGCATTTTGGTGCGTCCACTGTTAAAAAACGGTTACAAAATCGACTTTTACGGCCGGAATTGGGAGAAAATGAGGCCCTATCTTGGATGCTCGATTCCCAAAAGGTCAATCAAAGGGCATCTTCCCTACAAGGATGCCAATAAAGTGTTTAGCTCGGCCAAAATTATTTTGGGATTGCAAAATTATACCGACTCGGTGACGCAAAGAACCTTCGAAACGCTTGGTTCAGGCGGCTTTTTCCTGACTTGTGACACCCCGGCAGTCCGAGCGTTATTGAAGCCAGGACGTGATTTGGTGGTCAGTTCCAGTCCGGCAAAGACTTTAAGAAAAGTTCGTTACTATTTGAATCATCCGAACGAAAGGGAGAAAATCAGGAGAAACGGACGCCGAGCCATCGCCAGACATACTTACACCTCTCGCGCAAGGTTCATGCTATCCACTTTAAGAAGGGGTGGATTGATCAAGTGAAAGCTTCTTCACATAAAGCAAAAAAAGCTACAGACAAGGTAGCCTACTTAACATTTGATGATGGGCCTTCCAAGAACACGAATAAAATATTAGCGATATTGAAACAGCATCGGATCAAAGGCACTTTTTTTGTGGTTGCGAATCAGAGTCCCTACGGTATCCGGATGTACAAGAAAATATTTAGGCACGGTCACACTATCGGGAACCACTCGTATTCTCATAACTACTCCAAAATTTATAGGAATAAGAAAGCTTTTTTCGCCGACTTTTATCGAATGGAACGCTTTCTTCACAGTATGATTGGCTTTAAACCTCGTCTATTCCGCTTCCCCGGTGGTTCTAATACCCGTATGGGCTACTCCCAAGGCGGTAAAAAGACCATGCTATCCATTAAAGCTGCGCTTCAGTCAAGGAAATACCGATATTGTGACTGGACAATTGATTCGCATGATTCCTATACTCCCCCCCCTACTCCACGGCAAGTTGTACAGAAAGTCCTTTCCGAGAGCAGTCTTCAACCCAAATGTATTATCCTGTTTCATGATTATTCTGACGTATCCGTGGTTGCGTTGCCTGTCATTATCCGCAGGTTAAAAAGTCAAGGTTTTCGCTTTGATGTGCTCACAAGGCGCTCTTACAATTACCAAATTGCGGAGGGTGAATAATGAAAGTATTGTTCTTAGAAAGCCATCCGATGTGGATTCACGGGCTTCCCAATGGGTTTCGGGACGCAGGACATACCGTGAAAATCTCCGGACCCCTGACCCCTCAGAAACTTCCCCGTCTTCTTAAGCAGTTCAAACCTGATCTGA
The DNA here is from genome assembly GCF_050113715.1 of Brevibacillus ginsengisoli. Classification (NCBI taxonomy): domain Bacteria; kingdom Bacillati; phylum Bacillota; class Bacilli; order Caryophanales; family Paenibacillaceae; genus Brevibacillus; species Brevibacillus ginsengisoli. Next base: position 157,704 of record NZ_JBNJQR010000001.1, on the reverse strand, counting down.
TCATCAGCATGGGCTGGACGATCGAACATAGACGATATAAACAGTTATGGGTGAGAAGATTTATCACTTCATCCGGCATCCCTTTTATTTATTGGGCTACGGAAGATCCCACACATCACGAATCCTTCTCTCGCCCCTATGTCCGTACGGTCAAACCTGACTTTGTTTTTACCATCTGCCGCTCTATGGTCAACAATTACAAGAAAATGGGGATTAAGGCTACCCATATGGATTTTGGCTATCACCGCAAAGTTCACCGGGCTGGAAAAAGCGTCAAACGTCTGCGCAGTAATATCGCAGTAGTGGCCAACGGATACTCCCGCATATTGAAGAAATACCCCAAACACTTCCGGCGCAAATCCCTTCATCATCTCATTCGTCCCTTGGTACAAGACAGAATCCGGATTGATTTTTGGGGCAGACACTGGGCTAAAATGGCGCCTATTCTTGGAGCCAAAATTCCGCGCAACTGGATCCATGGCTATTTGCCTTATTCAAACGCCCACAAAGTATATAATTCAGCCAAAATTGTACTGGGTCCTCAGAACCAACTAACCCAGGTAACTCAAAGGACCTATGAAATTCTCGCTTCAGGCGGCTTCCTGATTACCAGTGATACACCAGAAGTCCGGCGTTTGTTCAAGCCGGGAAGGGATCTCGTTGTCTCCAGCTCCGCGCAACAGACGCGTAAGCTTGTCAGCTACTACATGAAGCATCCCAAGGATCGTGAACGCATCCGCAAACAAGGCATGCTCACTGTTCAGAAGCATAACTATAAACGACGCGCCCAATATATGATTCAACAGCTAAAAAAACATAAAATCCTTTGAATATACACCCTCTATCAAGGAGGAATACACCAAAGATGAGTACTGGCCGGATTCTCCAACGCGTTTCAACGAATCAAAAGGTGATTGCTTTGACCTTTGATATTGCTTACGGTCATCAAGTACCTCCACGAATGCTGTCCGTCCTTCGAAGGATCGGTGTAAGGAAAGCCACATTCTTCATTACAGGCATATGGGCTGGCTTAAATCCCGGCCTCGCCAAGCGGATTCGCCAAAACGGTTACGAGATTGCTTCACACGGGCATCAGCATAAGGATTACAGGAAACATACGGATTCCTGGATTGAAAAAGAAGTCAAAACGGCAAAGAGAATTATTCGTCAAACCACAGGCGTCAACACCAATATGTTTCGTCCACCAGGCGGTGACATGAATCAGCGTGTCGTTCATAAGCTGAAGTCCATGAATCAGACGATTGTACACTGGGATGTGGATTCTCTGGATTGGAAGCAGACAGATATCAACAAAATCGTGGAGCGTGTTGTGCCTCGAACACGAACCGGTTCCATTATTTTGCTGCATGCATGTGATCCGTGGTTCCAAAGCTTGAAAGCTGTAGCGATCATTGTAAGAAAACTACGTCAAAAAGGCTACCGCTTTGTAACGGTAACCGAACTGCTGCGTGAACAGAAACGCCGTCGAAAATCAGGATCGAGCCGATGAAAGTAACAGACAAATCAAAGTTGACCTTTCCATCTGATGCCGTAACAGTCATTACCTGTACGAATCGTCCACAGCATTTCAACCGACTACTAGCGAATTATAACCGGCAACAGTATAAGACCAAAGAGCTGATTGTCATTCTGAACAAAAACTCGATGAAGCTTGACAATTATATCAGAAGATTCAAACACCGCAAGGACATCTTCATTTATCAACTCCCCGAAAAAAGATCACTCGGATACTGTCTGAACTATGCGATCAGTAAAGCAAATCATCCGTATATTGCCAGATTCGATGATGACGATTATTACTCACCCTTTTACTTGCACACCATGATGTGTGCACTTAAGAAATCCAAAGCCAATATTGTTGGAAAAAGAGCCTGTCTAATCTACCTGGAATCCAGCACCAAGCTGATCCTGCGTCATCCTAAAGCCCAGAACAGATTTGTAAATCAAATTTTGGGTGCCACGTTGCTGTGTAGCAAAAAGATTTTCAACAAGGTCCGGTTTAATCCGATTTCACTTGGGGAGACAGTTGATTTTCTAAGACGCTGCAGGCGCAAACGCTACAGGATTTATTCAACAGACTGCTTTCATTTCGTGATCCGGCGTCGTGCTCACAAAGGCAGTCATACATGGAAAATCAGTGATCGCAAATTAATCTCACAGAGTAAACTGATAGCAGTACGCGGCTCCCACTACCAAAGTTATGCCACTCAAAAAGGCTAATTCATGACAAGGGAAAGTCTCAATCCGGGACCTTCCCTTTTTCCTATAACCTATCCTTTTGGGAGGGTACAATTTCTAAGCAAATTGCTATTCTGTACCAGATAAAAATAGAAGACGCTCATAGAATCGAGCGAATATAGCAAGTAAAGGGAGGAATTCGTGGAATGAGGTTAGAGATACCTGAAAAAACCAGAAAAAAGGTCATATTGCATTTGTCCTTTATTTTCACGCTGCTTATGGGAATGTTCGTTGGTACTGGCAATCATGTCGTTCATGCTGGAACCGTTTCTGGAAAGGTATTACATTATTTTGGTGTTTTTAATAACAGTAAAACAGCAGTTACCTATATCTTCAGTAAAGATGGACAGGTACATACCGTCTCCAATACCTCTCAAATTCCGGCAGACGCGAGATGGGCAACCTTATCTGGAACTAACGTGTACTCCGGTGACACTTTGCATCTCTCCGAAGTGGAACTGAAGGTGAAGAAAACCTCCAAGCTGGTGCTAACTGCCCATTATCCGAATGGATTTGAGGAGGATATCACGGCAAAGGCAAGCTGGTCGTCTGAGGACAAAAGTATTGCAACTGTAAAAAAAGGTGTCATTACAGGAAAAGCAAAAGGAACGACAGTCATTACCGCTAAGTATGGTGAGGAAGAACTTAACGTAACCGTAACTGTGACGAAATGAATAGCAGGCTAACGAATCGCTCAGGTAATCACACGTTACCTGAGCGATTCGTTTATTGAATAAGTAAAAAGTTACACTCCCGATAGGAGTCAGTTCTTAAAAACCTCTTTGGCAAGTAAGATTGCCGATCCCGCACGAGGCCAGCCCACATAAAAAGCGAGATGAGTCATCACTTCGATCAACTCTTCTTCCGTTAGGCCATTTTCCTTGGCTAGCTTGAGATGATAAGGGAGTTGACTTGAATGTTCACTCGCGATCAGGGCGGCTACCGTAATGAGACTCCGCTCCCGTAGCGAAAGTTCTTCTCTCCTCCATACATCACCGAACAGAACTTCTTCCGTATACCCGACAAAAGCTGGCGCAAGATCCCCAATGATTTCACGAACAGTCGATTGAATCGGTTTATGTTTCATCGTCATTCCTACTTTCTCTATTTTCTCTCTCACAAACTGCTTATCCAATCATTTGCGCGACTCCGTTTCCAAATGACCAATCTTCCGCTTCCGTTTCAACCAGAACAATAAACACATCTTCTTCCCTGATGCCGCACTCTGTGGACAAGAGCGTAGCCAAGCTTTTATAGAGCTTACTTTTTTGATCTCTGCTTCTGTCTGATCCACAGGTGATTTGGATATAAAGCAACCGATCCGTTCTCGCAATATTCAAATAATCGGGGTTGTAATAAAATTCGCTCGGTTTATGGGCGTGAAAGACCTGGAAAAAGTCTTTTTCCGGGATGTTGAACTGTTCTATCAACGCACTCATGATACATTGACTTATGATTGGCAAATCCCTCTCGGTGTATTGATTTTCCATGTAACTCACTCGCATGAATGGCATCTGGTATCACCCCTTCCGTTTCATAGCTTAATTTTACACCCTTCATCTTCATCTGTATAATTGAATAAAATCATAATATTTTTCATTTTTTTAGATGGAGTTGAGCGGCATGGATTTAAAAGAACTCACTACCTTTCGCACCATCATTCAAGAGGGCACGTTCTCCAAGGCGGCTGCTAAGCTGAATTACGCGCAGTCTACTGTCACCAATCAAGTGCAGAGACTGGAAAAGGAGTTAGGCATCAAGCTATTTAAAAGGGGCTGGGACGCGGAGTTAACCGCATCTGGAAAAATATATGCACAGGAAGTCGATAAACTCATTCAGCATTGGAATTATGTCTTAGAGCAAGCCAAATCCTTGCAAAAAGAAGAGATTGGTACACTCAATATTGGGGTGATCGAAACGTTGACAGCCACTGTACTCCCGTCTGTTCTTCACAAATTCCGAGAATTCAAGCCAAATGTTACCTGCAATTTTATTGTTGGGAATACGGACTCTCTCTCCCGCGCATTACTGGATAACTCGCTTGACTTCGCCATTTGCGGGGAACCGTACAATCTATCTTCCTTACACTTTGAGCACCTATACAGCGAGGAGATTTCTTTTATCGTATCTAAGCAGCATCCATTAGCAAAAAAAGCTTCTCTTACACTGGAGGAACTGTTTGAGTACCCGCTGATCGTAGGCGGAAAAACCTGTTTGTACCAAATGCGTTTGGAAAAAGAAATATCCCGCCATGCTGCTAAGCCGTTTTGTTACTCTGTCAGCCAGATTTCTTCCATACCACCCTTTGTGCAAAAAATCCCGTCTGTCGGAGTCATCCCTTCTTCCTTGCCTCTAACGTCTGATTTCGTCACTTTAGAGGTCAAAATGACAGAACCGTATTTTCCGATTGGCCTCTTGCAACATAGGCATCAAGCGTATATATCTTCGGCTAAAAACTTGTTTTGTGAATGTTTAAAAGAAGAATTACCCAAATTCAGCTGAGTGGTTTTTCTTTTCAATCTGCCTTATTTTTATAGGTTGCATATTTGTCCAATCACTCTCCTTTTGTCCAACATATTTTGAAACTATCAAACAAGAGGAGATGATTTTTTGGTACGTATTCTCGATAAAGCTGCCGTTCAGCCACGCCGTCGTTTTAACTTAGCTAAAGCAGTGATTATCAAACGTTCGCCAGGAAGGATTAACCTAGCAACCATTCGAATTAGAATCCCCGTTTTGAATTCTCAACCGAATCGAGTTGAATTAGTAGCAACGGTTGGGGTCCGTGGAGTTACCGGTATCGCTCAAATCCGTTTTAGAATCTTCCGTGACGGCAAAGAGGTTTTCAATACTAAACAAGGTATTGAATCAACTGGTTCTGAACAAAACTATGCGGTCACATTTCAGGCGATCGATCACAATGTAAGGCCCGGCAATCATGTTTACACGGTAACCGCAGAAAACCAAACCGCAGGTACCCGAGCTGATATTGTTGGTCCAGTTTCTTTTAGTGGGTTAGCTGTAAGAACGAGAACCTAATCTGGATTTTTCCGCACCCAAATAAGGTGCGTTTTTTATTTCATGTTTCAAACCTTGATTAACCTTAAACGAGAAGTCGATTTCAGGTAAGAAGGCACTTTTAAGTGGCCTCCCCACTTAAAAGTGCCTCTATGCATAAGACCCTCCAAGTTCTAGCAATTTATATAGGCCAAACTAGTTTCTGACTGGAACAACACATCGGCTGGGTGTTCCTTAAGCGAAATATTCTTCTCCCAACAGACCTCTTCACACAAGCCGCATTCAACACATGTTACTGGTTGCAATCTGATTTCTCTTCCTACCCCATTTTCCGATTCAACCATACGCAGTGCTTGTGTCGGACAGAGAATGGCACAGGCTCCACATCTATCACATGAGTCGTTAATAACTGGCAGCTTCACGATCGTTCGTTGCATAAGTTCCTGATCCTGCTTAAGTTGATGCATCAAGATCTTTCGTCTTTCCACATAGGAATATCGTGATTCTTTCAGGATTTTTTCTACAAATTCCGCTTTTTTCTTCCGGATTTCCTCTGATATCTCTGGTATCTCGGCTAGTCTCTGATTCGGTGTCTCACCAAGATACTCTTTGATTACCTCCTTACCGGATTCTCTCAATTCATGAAAAGCAAGCTGAAGAAACTGGCGACGGCTACTATCATAGGAATTGTCCCTGTTTGTTTTCTCAATAGATAAGCTTCGAGTCACCTTCTTCTGACACAAGGCTTCCGCACGACCTAATTGTTCGCTCCAGATCTGCTCCCCGGTTGTTACCTCGCAGGTTTGACAACTTCCCTCTGGCAAATAAATTGAAAGCGAAGGGTAGGATACCAACATGGACATCCAGACTTCCCAAGGAATAGCTGCTAAACAAGGCACTTTTACACCTGTTACCGGCTCAGAAAATAACTGGTTGGAACAATAAATATAAACTCGGCCTTCATCCACAAATTGAAGTTCTGCCTGCTCTAGCATTCTTTTAAAGGAGGGATGCTTCCAAGAAAATGCGTTAGTTGGACAAACAATTCCACAGATTCCACATTCCATGCAGTTTGTCTTCTGGATCTCTGTGGCTGTTATGCTGATACTGTTTGAAGGGCAGTTGTCCATACAAAGCGTACAGGTGCTGGCCGTCGATTTTAGTCGAGTACAAACATCCTTTTGAATCTCTACAGGTGACACATGTCGCTCAAACGCATTAAACAATTTAAACAAGTTTAACAAGGTTGCACCCTCCTTTCTTTGAACATATGACTATAATTGAACCGCCGTTGAATAGAACAAGATTCTACCTAGTAGCTCACTTATCGTCAGTAAGAAAAACAGAAGACTATAGTAAACTGTACGATTGCTCTTATTCTCTTTGATAGCTGGGAAAAGCATGGCCAGTACTACACCTAATAAAGCAACGCGAATCCAAAACATGCCACTGTTTACGATTTGAACTCCAGTTTGCTCAGCTTCTTCTAATCCAGAGAACAGAAATGTAAGGTAAACGCCTAGAAATACGGCGGACAAACTCGTAGTGGCTAAGGTAATACGTGAACAGTTAAACATCTGCTCTTTTCTCCATTGCAGGACAACCGCTACCAAAACAGGCCCCAACAGCACTGACGTCAGAAAAAAGGAGAGTGTGGTTGACCCGTTGTCCCAAGCTGGAATAGCTGGAATCGTATAAATCATTGCAGAGGAAAAAATCGTTCCTACTCCGAACAAAGTGGCTAGGGCACCCACTGTTTTTCGTTTGGCTGGATGGTCCGCTTTCCAATAAAAGCAATACGCCAGACTGAACAAAATGAACAGTACATATACAGTAACTTCACGACTTAGCCAGGATTCCCCAAGATTGCGAATCGCCCGATAGGCTTCAAACGGATGCCCCAAGTGAAATAAGGAGGCTAGCACTCCGACAATCGCGATACCAGCTACTGCGGAACTGATGAAAAAGCCGGAAGAAGCGGAAATTTTTCTGCCTGTCGTCTCCAGTAGCCATAAGGTCACAAGCGCACCAATCGCTATCTGTGAAAAAATAGTGAAGATTACGAGTGCAAAGTCATGCATTACACGTCCCTCCTTACTTGCTTTCCTGTTTTCGGTAAGATGAAACGAGTTGTCGGGTGGGTAATGGCAGTGTTTGCAAATCCAGCGACTGACACTTCAAGGTTGGCACGAAGCTCCTTATCCAAATCCACTACTGCTAATGCATCCATTGGGCATTTTGATACGCAAATGGGTTGTTTCCCGTCATCCTGCAATTGATAGCACATGCTGCATTTATCCATTTTCTTCGTCGTATTGTTAAACTGCGGAACTTTATAGGGGCAAGCCTTCGCACACATTTTACAACCAATACACAGACCAGGGTCATGGACGACAATGCCATCTTCCCTTTTGCTATACGCTCCAACGGGACACGCTTTTTTGCATGCTGGATCTTCACAATGATTACACGCAGAAGACACGTATGCTCGTGTAGGAGCACCAGTTATGATCTCTGGCAACTCTCTTACGGTTCGACGACTCATGTCGGGTTCCAACTGATAAAAGCTTTTACATGCAATCTCACAGGCATGACATCCGATACAACGATCAATATTTACTACAAATGCTTTTTTGGCCACCTCCTATCCCCCCTTATGCTTTTTCGATGTTTACAAAATTATCATGGAATGCTATTCCGGGCATCCCTGTTTGATAGGCTCCCATATCAGCAGGTATGGCTTTTACTGTAAAATTCACGTTAAAATCTTGATCTTTATACCATGCTTCGTATACAGCTACTGTGTCTTTTGGAACATTTTGAGTAATTTTTGCAGGCACAATAATGTAACCGATATCGTTAAACATTTTTACATGATCGTTCTCACTGATTCCTTTCTCTTTCGCAAGAGCCGGGTTAATTTCAATAAACGGTTTATTATTAATTTTCTCTACCCAATCTAGATTCTGGAATTGGCTGTGCAGCCCAAATTTCCAGTGCGGAGAGATGCATCGAATTGGATACTGCTCGGGTGCCTGAAGTTCCTCCAGATAGACGGGGAGCTGATGATTATTAAATTCGGTCGCCTTTTCAGACCAGAACTCATACTTTCCAGATGGCGTTGTGAATTTACCTTCTTTCCATTGGATTTCCATACCTTTTGCTTTGGCAGTTCCTGTTTTATATAGGTCTTTCCAGTCGTTAATATCAAACATCTTATAAATACCTTCATTAAATTCTTTACCTACCCACTCTTCCAAATTACCTGACGTTGGGTACGTACATGATCCTGGTTCTAATTCATTCATTTTTTTGGACAATCCCATCGCAATTTCCACATCACTCTTGGCTTCATACAACGGTTTTATCGCTTGTTGGTTGATATTAATCCAATAGTGCCAGTAGCTTACATTTACACCCCAAGTCTCAAATGGAGTCGTAACGGGTAGAACCAGATCAGACATCTTTACTGTATTGGTCATAAACATGTCAGCCGTAACAATGAGATCCATCTTCTCAAATGCTTTTTGTACAACTTGTGGTTCCGGATCTTGTGAAAGTGGATTACGGCAGGCGATCCATAGCATTTTGATCGGTGGCTCTTTTGCCGCTAATACCTCGGCACCAAAATTATTAATATTGATGGCCCGATCCTTTTCCCCTCCGCTTCCCTTTGGAGCCTTTTGTATCATTGCATGGTAATTAAAGCCCCAAGTCGTAAGTTGCGCATAGTTTGCGCCCCCACCTAAAATTCCGATATTACCTGTCAATGCAGCTAATGCATCAATAGCCCGGACATTGGCTCCACCATTGGTATGGCGCTGAGAACCGTACCCAATCCAAATGTTTGCCGGTTTCGCTGTGGCATATTCTCTCGCAAGGCGCTCAATCACTTCAATTGGTATCCCTGTTTTTTCCGAAGCCCATTGAAGGGTGATATTGGTTTTCACATAATCCAGGTACTCTTGGAATCCTTTGGAATGCTGCTGCAACCAGTTCTCATCATATAACTTGTGATCGATAATATATCGGGCCATCCCTAGCGCCAACGCGCCGTCCGTACTCGCCTTGACTTGGATATATTCATCTGCTTTGGCTGCAGTCTGCGTAAGAATTGGGTCAATGACAACGATCTTGCAACCTTTTTCTTTTGCTTTCTCAATAATGCTCATAGAGTGTACTGCACACCAGGCCGGGTTTGCCCCCCAGACGATCAGATACTTGGAATGAACCATTTGTTCAGGATCAGCATTGGCGATTTTCCCCATATCAAAGGCTTGTGAATCGATTCCAGCAGGCCAGCAAGGGGTTCCAGTTGCTCTTGTTGTATAGCCGATGCTGGACAATGTACCTTCAATCCCATAATTGAGAATATTGAAGTTACCAGAGTATTTGTTCAAACAAATAGGAAGCGTACTGCCGTATTCCTTTTTAATCTCAAATATCTTTTTGGCAATGATTGTATAAGCTTCTTCCCAACTGATCCGCTCCCACTTGCCACTACCTCTACCGATTTGACGCATTGGATACTTGATGCGATCTGGTGAATAAACCATCCTGGGATAGGTGTTCCCTTTTATGCATAACTTCCCGTTTGTATAAGTGTTATTTTCATTCCCGGTTACAAAAGTAATAGTGCCGTCCTTCACAGTTGTTACCATTGAACAAGTATCATAGCAATTTCGTGGACACGCATTGAAGAATGTTTGTTCAGCACTATCCGCTCTCACTTTTTGTGGAGCTAGGCCCAGAAATTCATATTCTTTGGAGAATTTCAATCCAAGTAAAGCACCAACCGAAGCTCCAACTGCTCCTGTCACTTTTAAAAAGCTGCGTCTGGATATCTTATTGTCATTCATCGGCCTCATTTCCCTTCTTTCTCATCGGTAATAGCCTCTCCTGCTCCTGCTCTAATACTCCTTCCAAGAGATAAGCCATTGCCTGGCAAATTGGATTCTCAGAATGATTGTGAATACATTCACAATGTTGTTTGTACCAAACCAAAAGATGTTTCTCCAGGAACTCTTGATACTCGACTGGAAATCCTTCTTCGGCATGAGTGGCGAGAAGGTAACAAATAAACTCTAGTTCCAAAGCAAGATGATCATCTGGCTCAATTCCCTTGTTGGCTACCTCTAACCCTACCCACGAATAAAATTCTCTAACCTGCAAGGTCTCCCTTTGCATTAATGTCTTTTCGGGATTTCGATAGCTTGATTCATACGGTGAGGCAAGCAGCTTGTCCGGACCTACAAAAAGCCGATTAAAATCATACTCCAATGAAAGTACTTCCTCTTCTTGAATTCCTTGTAATAAATCAATGCTATTCGCTATTTTCTGACAGGGTGAAACCAGTTGATAAGCCTCTATGCTTGAGCAAATCTCTTTCCAATCTTGCACACTCCACTTCAAGGAACGCCCTGCATAAAAGTTCTGAAGGACCAAGAACATACGAAAACGATCTTCCAGATACTGGCTATATGTGTGGTTTGGTTGCATCTTTCTCTCCTCCAGTACCCTGTTTTTGAAGTTGCCCAGATTGCATCAGAGAGTCAAACGTTTTTTGCTGTTCATTCGTTATTTTGATCTTTCTTTCCACAATCGGCTTTACTTTTCCCTGATACTCGAGGTTAGAAGACCGGCTTTCAATTATTGAATTTTCCGACTTTGTAGTCTGATTCGTACAAGCCGACATCACAAGAATGGAAAGTACCAAGCAAGAATAGATGATTTTATGTTTACTCCGCATTTTCTCACCCCCTGTTTATAGCCAAATCGTATCACTTGCCCCACTGTAGAGATGAACATGTTTTGATGAGGTGCGGTGTGAATTTCTCACATATCCGTATGCAAGAATGATTCTTCTTCATCATTTGTACATAAAACGGTCATGACCGTTTTATGCTGACCGCCATGCGGTCACACCAACTTTTATGAAAAACGTCGAGATGTTTCGATCCCCCGACGTTTCAGTCCCCCGATGAGAGGGGAAGAGAGGGGACGTTTTTCACACAAAAAAACTACAAGTTTTAGAACTTGCAGTCTATTTTAATAACTGTGAAATTTTGATTGTGACAAAAATATTTAACAAATCTTCGTAAGAATTCAAGCTAATATCCAGTAAACTTTCGATCTTCTTCAACCGATTGCGCAGAGTATTCGGATGAATATAAAGAAAGTCAGCGGTGCGAGAAATATCTCCGTTTTCCTGAAAATACATTTCAAGCGTTTTAACTAATTCTCCATCATGTTCATGATCATACTCCAGTAACTCTCCAAGGGTTTCTTTAAAGAATGTAATGAGAACATCGTTGTTAATGAGACTAAGTAACCGAATAACCCCAATCTCTTCGAACAAACATACGCCCTTTCTTTGATGAAGAAATCTTCCCATTTCCAGGGCAATCTTTGCTTCTTGAAAACTACGAAAAATCTCAAGATTGGATCGATATAAACGTCCTAACCCAATCGTATTCATTACCTCGGGAAACTTCCCTGCTATTACCTGATGAATTTGGTTTGCAAGTAATTTACTAAATTCTTTTCGGCCTTTTTTGGATTGACTCATTTCATCAAACACAAAGATAACTACTTGATCCTGAAAATTGGTAACGATACCTGGAAGAGATCGTGAGTGGAGGATGTAGGTGATCTGATGTTTAATACTCTCCAGCAATTCCATAGTAAGGGATTGGTCATTATCGGCACGTAATTGCAGCACCATCAGTAGAGGCTGTTTTGTAAAATTCCATCCCCAGAGTTTTGCTTGTGTAATCAACATCTCTTCTGATTCAAAATTGTTATACAAGACATCATAAATAAACTGATTCGCATATTTTCGATTCGTCTGTAGTATAGCTTCTTCTTTCTTAAACCAAACGAGGAGGCTCGGCAAAACCTGATAAACCAGTTCAATGGTCATATCAGTGATGGTTCCCCGCTCCTGTTTGATTAATAGAAATCCATGGTTTTCTAGTTTGAACAGAAGAAACGATTCTTGTTGTTCTTGCAATAAAGTGTAATCATCCTGAGAACTGGTTCTAATCTGTGCGTATCTTGGCTTCAAAAATGTATATCTGTCTGAAATGTCTGTGGTGGAAGGGATGGAAGAATGCACAAAGAAAAAGGGATCCAACAAGACAACAGGATTGTCGATGATGACCGACAAACGCTCTAGCACCTTTTGGATATGATTCTCATTTATCATCGTTAGCCAGTATCTGGTCGATTGTTCCCACACATACCGGAATAAACCTATCTGCTTCAGTTTTTTCATTTCCTCAATTGTATGAACGATTGAATCAAAGTCACCATTGTTAAGATACAAGACTGGTTTGGATACACGTTGCATCTCTTCGATTAACTTCGATGGAATGTATTTTTTATCCTTATGGTAGAGTAAAATCCCTTGAATATAATCATGGTTTAACATCTCCAGAAGCTTTTGAATGTTTTCTTGCGATGCTTCTAGAATCATTATCGATTGTCTCTTGACTGCTTGCCAATTTGTCTGTACATCAATAAAGAAATTACCCTTGCCTGACCAGCCACTTATTATCTCTACTTCCTGAAAAGGGTGACCAATAATTAGCTCCTGAAAGGTCATGGTTGTTTCTATGATGACTCACTCCTTCTCATCTTGTACCCAGAAGCGCTGTAATTGACTCTTTTTTTCTTTGAAACGAATAGAAGGACAAGTTATTGATTTCATTTGATAGGCAAGGATTGCTTTTTGATACCCGGAGCTTTGATTACTGTTAATGTCTATGACAGAAATAGCACCTACAATGCATGAGGAAACACAAGCAGGAAGTTCTCCCACCCTCTGTTTTTCTATACAAAAGTCACATTTGTCCGCTTTGCCCGTATCGGGATTGATCGCTATGGCATGAAACGGACAAGCATTTACACACAACTTACAGCCTGAGCATTTACTTGAATCTAGCAGAACGATTCCATCTCGAGACTTCTTCAGGCAAGCATTCGGACAAACAGACATACAAGCCGGGTTTTGGCAGTGGTTACAAGCGATTGACAGATAACCAAAAATATTCTCATCATTTCGGGAAATCGAAACCACTTTTCGTCGAGAGGTATCCTTTCGATTCCTCTCGTTTCTACAAGCAAATTCACAGGTTCGACAACCGATACATTTTTGTGTATCAACCAAGAAACCTAGCTGTTTTTCCATGTTTAATCCTTCAATTTGTCGTAGTTATTTTGGTTGCTAAAAGTATATCGCTAGTATACTATTAGCACGAATATTTGAGTGTCGCATATATTACAGTTTGTTGAATCATAAGGAGGTCAGAACATGCTCGAACCTTATACCATTACTAGACATGTTTGTCCTCGTAACTGCTATAGTTCCTGCAGTATGCTTGGCTTTTCTACTGATGGCATTCTTCAGAAAGTGGGAGGAGACCCTCTCCACGGCTATACCAAAGGAAAACTCTGCCCCAAAGGCTTCAACTACGTAAATCTGGTGTATCATCCTGAAAGAATTAAACATCCCATGATTCAGGAGAAGAGAGGAAGCGGAAAGTGGCGTAAAATTTCATGGGACAGTGCTTTGGATATTATTTCTGATAAAATCATTGAACTCTACCAGCGTTATGGTTCTCACATGTCTCTTGCTCTAAATAAATATTCAGGCAATTTCGGTATCCTGCATCAAGCCGTGGAGGGAATGTTTAATAGCCTTGGGAAAACAACAAGAGCAATTGGTTCACCTTGTTGGTCACCAGGGCTAGATGCCTTTCATTATGATTTTGGTTGGCACCAAACGTCTGATCTTGAAGATTTGCTTCACGCCAAAACCATTATTCTATGGGGTGTCAATCCAGTATGGACTTCAATCCATGCGCTTCCTTATTTGAATCAAGCAAAAGAATTGGGAGCCACCCTTATCACAATTGACCCTGTCTACACGGCTACGGCTCAGAAATCAGATCTGTATATTCAAGTGAAACCAGGCAGTGACGGGGCTTTAGCACTTGCAATCGCCAAATACATGATTGACCATCAATTTCATGACATGGATTTCATTGAAAAAAATACGGTTGGGTGGAGCGAATTAAAAGAATATGTCGATTCCTTCCCAATGGAAGAAGCTTTGGCAAAGTGTGGTCAAACACTTGAAGCAATCAAGGAATTATCCAATCAACTGATAAAAGGAAGCCCTGTTTTTATTTGGACTGGATTCGGGTTACAGCGGCATGTTCATGCTGGACAATGCATCCGAGCGATCAACGCTTTGGCAGCTATCACTGGGAATATTGGACGAAAAGGAAGTGGTGTCCATTTTGCCAATGATCCTCAGTGGAAGTTTACTTCTAATGTTATGAAACACTTCCCAGATGGTTTAGATCAGAACAATTGTATCCGTCCAATAGACATTAATAACTTCGCAACCGAAATTCATGCCCTGCAAGACCCGCCGGTGAAATTCCTCTGGATTTCTTGTCGCAACCTGTTAACCCAAAATCCAGATCGTGCTTTACTTATTCACGCACTCCAATCTTTAGAACTGATTGTTACTGTCGATCTATTCCTGACTCCCACAGCACAGCTATCCGACCTTGTCCTTCCTGCCACAACCAATTTTGAAGAGTGGGATATTGTTTCAAGTTACTGGCATCATTGGATCAGTATCAATCAGCCAGCTATCCCGCCCTATCACGAAAGTAAAAGTGATTTACAGATTGCCAAACTCTTATCCCAAAAGTTAAATATCAAATCTCCCGGGATTTCTTCGTTTCCCACAGATAAGACGTCCATACAATTTATTGAGGACGAATTTACAGAAGAAATTTATAGAGATCTTCAAATATCCCATTGGAAAGAGCTTCTCCATGCTCCGAGAAGGAAACCTGTGCCCTCTACGGCATGGGAAAATTTGCAGTTTGGCACTCCTTCTAAAAAAATCGAGCTTTATTCGCAAACAGCTAAAGAAAATTCCCATCCACCACTAGCTTTGTTTGTTCCTACTCAACAAGAAAACCAGAAGTATCCCTATCGCCTCTTGATCACTCATGAACAATATCAAATTAATTCTCAATTTATTAATATTTACTCGCTTCACGCAATCAAGACAGAACCGCATGTTTTACTTCATCCAACATTAGCGAAAGAACGAAATATAGAACTGGATGACATGGTTCGAATTTACAATCATGATGGAGAAATGATTATTAAGGCCAAGATTTCATCGAGTGTAAGTAAATACACCATACAAATTGCTCATTCTAATAATCTTCCTATTAACAATTTGATTTCTTATATTCCGGCTGATATGGGAAAAACAGTTACAGGGGCAAATGGTGTAGCACTAAACGATACATTTGTTACCATTGAAAAACTTGTCTAGAAAAACGTTCAAGGCAGTTCGACAGTTATAGTAGCTGAAAGATGCTTTAGATGGGCTCAATGAAATTGACTGTGGATCATGGACAGCTATTCTTTGTCCTGCATACCCATTCCAAGTCTTCGTTAAGTATAAAAAAAGCCCCCCTCGGAGCACTGCAGAAGAGAGGGGCAGAATACCGAATTGTACGGGAACCTAATGATCTTTTACTCTCCCCTTTTTTTTGTTCCATCTTACAGAGACCTAGCAAGACGAAAGCCGAGGTCATCAATTCGAAAGGTAGGGTGACTGCGGCGGCGGCACGTTGCTCCACAGCCCCTAGCCTCTTCCGCCCAGCTTCCACCGCGGAAAACTCTGTAGGGGCCGTATACTTCGACATCGTACAGATCCCAACACCACTCCCAAACATTTCCTAACATATCGTAGAGACCCCACGCATTTGGCTCCTTTTTACCCACCTCATGGACCATGCCCTCAGAATTTCCATGATACCAAGCTATTCTCTCAAGCTTGCCGTATTGATACCCAGTTGTTCCTGCTTTACACGCATACTGCCATTCCGCTTCTGTAGGAAGACGATAGCCATCCGCACCCCAGTCACAGATGACACTCTCACCATCATCACTTATCGAGTAACATTCCTTAAGACCTGATTGCTGAGATAGCAAATTACAGAAGAGAATAGCGTCATTCCATGAGACTTCCACCACCGGAGCTTGAGGGTGGTTATTAGGACCAACTGTCTTTTCCAATACCGAGAAATATAACTCATTGGTAACAGGAACCGGTGCAAGCAAAAAAGATTTTACCTCTACCGTCCATTCAGTCTTTATTCGATCATCTCTTAATACGATTTCACCTGCAGGAATTTTCACCATTGGACGCTCAGTATGACTACGCTGTGCTTTTGACACCTAATTCCCTCCCGTTCTATTTTAATTTCAACATACGGTCTGCTTCCTCTTGAAAGAAGGGAGGGATGCCCATGGAGGAATGCTATCATTGTTAGAATTGATTAAGCTCCACAGATATGACGACATTCCCCTTTTTGTGC
The DNA here is from genome assembly GCF_050113715.1 of Brevibacillus ginsengisoli. Taxonomy (NCBI): domain Bacteria; kingdom Bacillati; phylum Bacillota; class Bacilli; order Caryophanales; family Paenibacillaceae; genus Brevibacillus; species Brevibacillus ginsengisoli. The sequence goes on along the minus strand of NZ_JBNJQR010000001.1, from coordinate 141,007 downwards.
CCCTTCTCCACATAGCGATGGGCTTCCGAGATCTGTTCCAATGCATAGTGTCTATCAATGACCGATTTTAATTTTCCTACCTCAATCAGTTCTTTGAGGAAAAGTAAATCCTCTGGTCGATCAATGTTTACCGTCCCACCGATTACCTTCTTGCTGCTGGTCATTGAAGTCCACAGCCCTCGAACGATCGGCGAAAGCTCCATGTGGACAGCTCGAAGGTAGTATCCTTTTGGCTTAAGGGATTTGATACAACCAGCAAAAGAACTCTTGCCTACCGTGTCAAAAATAATATCATAGGTCTCACCGCTTTGGGTAAAATCCTCTTTCGTGTAATCCATCACCTTATCGGCTCCCAGTGACCTCACCAAAGCTAGATTCGTCGTACTACATACCCCGGTAACTTCTGCCCCAAAGTATTTGGCAAGCTGTACCGCATAAGTACCTACACTTCCAGAGGCGCCATAGATCAGAACTTTTTGCCCGCCCCGAATCTTTCCTTTTCTGAGAAAATGTAAGGCGGTCATTCCTCCAATCGGAACTGCTGCGGCTTCCTCATAGGTCATATTGGCCGGTTTTATTGCCACTCCCCCGTCTTCTGGCAGACATTTGTACTCGGCATAAGCACCAAAACCAGTACCACAAGAGGCAAAAACCTGGTCGCCTTTCTTAAATCGTGTTACATCTTTGCCTGCTGCTTCAACGATCCCCGCTAGCTCAAACCCCAATACCGTAACTTTTTGGGGCCGTGTGAGACCGTTGAAAAATCTTGCCGCGAATGGGTCAGCCTTTCGTAAACGCCAATCCCCAGCTGTTACTGTTGTCGCATGTATTTTTACCAGTATTTCATTGTCCTTGGGAGTAGGTTTTTCTACCTCTTTGAGCTGAAGAACTTCCGGTGGTCCGTATTGAGTGTACACGATTGCTTTCATGCGTTTCCTCCTACACTTTGACTTACATACGTGTACTTCTTCGGTTCGCCGATTGAACTGCAGTTTGTTTAAGGGATTCTTGCAATAAACAATCCTCAATGATTAATACGACATTAAAGTTCAGAAATTTCCAACAACTACAGAAAGAATTGTCATCGGAGTTGCCAAAAGTACCAACTCGCTCATGTCAAAGATCGTAAAGGAAAAAGCTCAAAAGATAGAAAATGCACATTATATAAAAGAAATTTTATCTATCGTTTTCAGAAAATCAAGATAAGTAGTGTATAGACTATAGAAATAACTTATTTACCCCAAACAACGCACGTTTACCTACACGGGGCAAATACATATGGGGGGATGTTTGAAAAAGTCTGAAGTGAACGCAATTTTCATCCGTGCAAGCAAGAATGAAGGAATTCCTAGGGAGGTGGACTTGAATGACACATCATCCGACAAGAATGGATAAAGATTCATTGGATCTAGAAAGAATGGGGTATAAGCAGGAGTTAAACCGGAATTTGAGTTTTTTCTCGAATTTTGCAATCGCGTTCTCCTTCATCTCCGCTACGACAGGTATTTTCAGTCTTTTCAATTATGGATTAACGACTGGAGGACCTGCGTTTGTTTGGAGTTGGCCAATCGTTTTTATCGGACAGTTGCTTGTCGGACTATCGATGGGGGAGGCTGCCTCCCATTATCCCCTTGCAGGCTCTATCTATCAGTGGGGTAAAAATTTGGTGAATCACACGTATGCTTGGTTCGCAGGCTGGATTTACTTAATTGCGCTGCTCGCTACGATCGCGGCGGTTGACTTCGGCGGTGCGCCTTATGTAGCTCAATTATTCGGATTCGACGCCACCAACCAAACCGTACTGATCGTAGCAACGGCCGTGATGGTACTGCTGCAGACACTGATTAACGCGTTCGGCGTAAAATTAACCGCTATTATCAATAACATCGGAATGGTCGCCGAAATTGTAGCGATGATCGTGTTGGCTGTCATGCTGTATGCTGTCGGGGTGCATCAACCCTTTTCGTTTACGTTTCATACTGCGGGCACTGCGGGAGCAGGCGGATATTTGCCGGTATTTCTTGCGGCCATGCTGACCTCTACCTGGGTGCTTTACGGCTTCGACTCTGCGGGAGGTCTAGCTGAAGAAGTAAAGGATCCACGGCGCGTGGTGCCAAAAGCGATCATTTACTCGCTTGTCCTAACCTTTATCATCGGTGCACTTGCTCTATGGGCGTTTGTACTGGGGATCCCCGATTTGGATACCGCGATGAAGTCAGACGCCCCATTATCCTATATTTTAGAAAGCAACCTTGGAACAGGTATCGCGAATTCGTTTATTATTATCGCGGTCATTGCCATTTTTGTGTGTGGTACCGCTGTGCAGGCGACCGTTTCCCGATTACTGTACTCTTTTGGTCGCGATAATAAGATCCCTTTCTCCAAAACTTGGGTAAAAGTATCGCAACGCTTCGAAACACCAGTTGCTGCCATCGTATTTAGCGGAATGTTTACGATCCTTTTATCAGTTTCTGCGTCGGTCGAAACGTACATCGTGAATATTTGCGTGGTTGGGATGTATCTTGCTTATCTTAGCGTTCCTGTGGGCAATCTCATCTCCAGGAGCCGTGGCTGGGATTCGACCACATCTCCGTGGAACCTTGGCAAGTGGGGGCTGCCGGTTAACCTGGTAGCAGCTCTCTGGGGGGTATTCGTAGTGATTAACCTAAGCTGGCCGCGTAGTCCGGACAGCCCGTGGTATCAGAATTATTCGATTCCGTTGCTGGTTCTTGGGGCGTTGTTGATTGGCGGGATGTATTACTTTACGGTTATTCGTCCTCGGGAAGTGTTGGAGAAAGGACAAGAGAGATAATTTACTAGGTAACATAAAAAAAGCCACTAAAGGTGGCTTGGGGTGTGACCCTGAGAGCTGGACACTTAACATTAGACCATCTCTCGGGGTCTTTGCTATGGTTATCATCTTCGTGCGCCATGTTAATGTGTACCACAGATCGCTACAATGCCCGTACAGCGCTATTTCTCATCTCGGCCAGAATCTTGCGATGTGATCTTCATTTCCTTGATACGTATAAAAAATCAGATACTTGATTCCTTTTTCTTTAATTTTGTTAGTGATCAATCAATTACTGTATAAGAAACCCATTTTTTCTTTGCAACATACGGATCGTATTGGTAATGCCCTCTTCAAAAGGTGTCGCCCGCAATGGACCAATCATCTTCTCGAATTTGTCCCCGCTCAAGACAAGCGGCTCTTCTGTTAAATAGAGCATTTCTACTACCTCTTTCATCACCGGTACAACCAGACCGAGTAATGACAGCCCTCCTTTGCCGAGCGGAATGACGGGTCTGAAGCTTCCGCTTGCCTGTCTTGCGATTCGCACGATCTCCCTGCCTGAAATCAGGCCTGCACCAGGTATATTCCAGTTCTCCCCATAGGTTTCGTCCTTGGCAGCCAATTCTGCAATCATGAAGGCCGCATCTGGCAAGAAAATAAATTCCCTGGGAACACGCATGTTGCCGATGAAGAATGCCATCTTACCAGCTGCGATTGCTTCGAGCGTTGAGCCCAGATAAGAAGCCTCATTCGCCGTTGGACCGTAATAATCCGGCAGGCGGACGATCATTACTTTGGTCCTGCTCCACCGGCCGTCGAACAACATCTTCTCGTAAGCAAGCCTTGTCTTCCCTTTTCGGGTATGCGGCTGCTTCGGATGTTCCTCGGTCACCCGATCCATCTGTCTTCTTCCATAGGGATAAATGCCGTCGATCACGACTACCTTCAAACCCAGCTGGTCAGCGGCCTCCATCACTGATTCGCCTAGGGGAATCAGCTTGCTCTACATCTCGTGATACGGCACATTCGCGCAATGGAACAGGACATCCGCACCTCGTGCTGCCGTGACGATGTCATTCGGTCGGAAAGCGTCACCTGTTGCAATCGTTAGATTCTCTGGATTACCCAGCTTAGCCCGAAGTTGCTCCAGCTTCTGTAAAGATCTTCCGAAGGCCACCGTGCGAATCCCTCGCTTAACAAGCTCCTCTATAATCGCAGCGCCCGTACCACCAGTTGCTCCTACGACAATCGCTTTTTTCAACGGAATCACCTCGTTTTAATAATTGTGATTGATCAATCACTAACAATAGACAACGCCTTGTTTTGTAATCGATCAATCACTAACTTGAGAACAATGTATCACCTTGTTATTGATCAGTCAATCACAACTTTTCAAAAATCTCCGCCTTCATATTTTCATCAATTCGGGCAGGTTAAGCACTGTTGAAATGTTGCACAGCATCCCCCTGGCCAAGAACAGCATTGTCCGTTCCTCAGAATTCGGAATGCCAGCTTCACGAAAGGCATCCAGAACTATTCGGCGAACTTCCCGAAATCCATTTCGCATCGCTTCGCGGATAGAGTCTTCCTGAATCGTCTGAGCCTGCATCTGAAGCAGGATTTCATTCTGGTAGGCGTTCAGAATTTCCTCATAAGCCCGAATTAGATCAGTCTCAAGCTGTTCCGGCGAGGCGGACTCCACGACTTTGCGGAAGGAATCGATCACTCGCTCCCAGGATACTTCCAGTGCTGCGAGCAACAAGGCTTCTTTTGTTGAGAAAAAACGAAAGATATATGGCTGCGATATTTTCGCACGTTTCGCGACTTCTGCCGTCGTTGCCCGGTAGTATCCAATCTCTGCGAACACCTCAATCGCCGCAGATATAATCTCCGTTTTGCGGTTAACTGAGGTCGTTTCGGACTTCGCCATCGAATTGCCGCCCCCTTCTCAGGTTAGTGATTCATCAATCAGTTCCCTATTATATACCAGGATGAGCTACGAAACAATTCGGCAAGAGAAATCTCCAATTCCCTCTGAGTTCTCAAGATAGACGGATTCCTTCAAACGCATTAGAGACCAAATGCTGCACATATGAATCGTCTAATTTTTCACCTGTTGCCAGCAATCGATAGAAAATCGGTCCGTAAATGAGATCCGTGCTTAATTCAATATCGAGATTTTTCTTTAATTCCCCACGCTGAACTCCCCGTTCCATTAGCTGCCGGGCCTCAAGCCGTCGTGGCTGGAAATAGCGAGCCTGATATTCCTGCGCCAATCCTGAATCAAACTGCCCTTCACCTATTAACTGAGTAATGATTATACCCTCCCGACTTGTCAAAAATCGGGCTAAATTTGAGGCATGAATGAGGATATCATTGAAAACCGAACCCGTGTCAGGCACAGGCAATCTTGTAGAGGCAGCAGCTAGAAAGCCATCCATCACCACGGCAGCCTTGTTAGGCCACCATTTATAAATCGTGGCTTTGCTGACCCTGGCACGTTCAGCAATTTTATCTACAGTGACCGCTCCAAATCCAGTTTCCAATAATAAATCATAGGCAGCGGTAAGGATAGAATTTTGCGTTTCAACATTACGTGGACGCCCTCTTTTTACTTGCACCCGAACCCCCCCTTTGGCTACTTGTCGACAAAACATAAACTGTACGTTCAGTATACAAAAAAATAAATAAAAAGAAAATCGAATTTCACTATTTACAATACTAAACGTTTAGTTTACTATTTAGTCATCAATTAGTGAACTGAACGTTCAGTATTCATTTTACAATGGTAGCACCGAAATGATTAGAGCAGTCTCACTCTTAGAAAACAATCATAAGGAGGATTATCATGAAAACGGAACAAGTGCTGGAAGTTGACCGCATTTCAAGTAAGATCATATTTCTGATAGCATCTGCGTGTGGTCTGATCGTTGCTAATCTTTATTATGCTCAAACCCTTGTAGGACCTATCCGAGTAGCTACGGGCCTTTCTTCCACAGCAGCTGGATTAATCGTCACATTGACTCAAATCGGTTATGTTTTGGGTCTGCTATTTATCGTACCAATCAGCGATATTGTTGAAAATCGCCGCCTCACGATTCTTTCACTTACGGTTGCAGTCGGTGCATTATTTACAGCCGCAATCGCCCCCAATGCGCCAGTATTCCTTACCGCATCCCTGTTTATCGGTGTTGCATCTGTGGTAGCTCAGATACTGGTGCCATATGCCACCTATTTGGCGTCTGAAGAGCAGCGCGGCCGCGTGGTTGGGAATGTGATGAGCGGCCTCTTGCTTGGAATTATGTTTGCTCGACCGGTGGCAAGCTTTATAACCAGCATCTGGGGCTGGCGTACCGTCTTTGCTTTGTCAGCGATTGTGATTGCGTTATTGGCGGTTGTGCTGTCGCGTGTTCTCCCCGAGCGAAAGCCATCGCCTGCGGTCCGCTACGGTAAATTAATTACTTCTTTAGGTACCCTATTAAAACAAACAACTGCATTGCGCCGCCGTGCCCTATATCAAGCCTGTTTATTTGGAGCCTTTAGCCTCTTTTGGACTGTGGTTCCTATGCGATTAGCGGATGATTTCGGAATGTCCCAGAAAGGCATTGCATTATTTGCTTTAGTTGGTGTGGGCGGAGCAGTAGCAGCACCGATTGCCGGGAGATTGGCGGATAAAGGCTGGAGCAGAGTGTTAACCGGTTTGGCTATGATAATTGCTGCCTTGTCTTTTCTGTTGATCTATCTTTTTCAAAGCCATTCAACTTTTTCACTCATTATGCTCTTTCTTTCCGCGGTTACACTGGATATGGCCGTATCGGGAAATCTTGTTCTTGGACAGCGTGTGATTTATTCATTAGGAAGTGAAGCAAGAGGGCGTCTAAATGGGCTTTTCATGTCTATCTTTTTTGTAGGCGGAGCCATTGGCTCGTCTTTGGGCAGTTGGTCTTATGCCTATGGGGGCTGGAATTTCACCGCTTTTATTGGAGTCTCCTTACCAATATTAGCACTACTTTACTTTTTCACAGAGAAGCGAACTATTGGGGATGAGGACCTGAATACTTAACAACAAAAGCCCCGATAAACCGGGGCTTTGCAAACACTCTGAACGGCATTTCAGTCGTTATATATATGATATAGACCCTAGGAGGATATTACTTAATTAGATTTCTGGAACTGGAAATCAACGTAGTTGCTCCTACGACCATCACCCTCCAAGTCGGCTTCTACTCATCATCTATTCGTAGTCCTTTCGAAAAAAACCTCATGGAGCTGCTTCTTATCACGCTTCCCCAAATGTGTATAAGAGATCTGATCAACGAAAACGATCTCCTTGGGCAATTGATACCTTGCAACTTTAGGGCGCAACCATTCCAGTAGTGCCTCTTTTGTAAGATCAGTATTTTTAACTGGTTGTACGACCGCTTTCAATCTTTGCCCAAACATTTCGTCATGAACACCTATCACGGCTACGTCTTCTACCGAAGGATGATGGATGAGTATGTGTTCTATCTCGCTGGGATAAACATTTTCGCCAGCTGAAACCACCATATCATCTGTTCTTCCGCTTAAAAAATAATACCCAGAATCATCCCGGTAACCTAAATCTCCCGTCTCGATCCACGAACCCTTTCTATTCCACATGGACCAATTATTTTTTAGGCTAAACCCGCCGATTTCACCTATTCCACATTTTTTCTTATTGCGATCCAACACATATAACCTGACGCCTTTTATCTTTCGGCCAATTGTGTTCGCCGAATATTTTAAATCTTGCGGTGTTGCAATGATATTCAAACCAGCCTCTGAAGTACCGTACAAATTGTATAAGACGTCTCCTAGTTTGTTGAACACCTCGGCTACAAGTTTCGGATTGAGTTCTGCTCCTCCTGAAGCGATACAGGCCAGCGATTTCAAGTCCTCGACATTATGTTTCAGCATTTTTTGTACCATTAACGGGACGACGGTTACGACTTCTACCTTGTGCTTTTGTATCAGGTCGCATGCCTTTGCCGCGTCAAATCTGGAGGTCATCACGATTTTCTTCCCTAAAGCGACGAACAAAAGTAATAGGGCTATCCCATAACCATGATAAATCGGGGTTGCTATGTAAGCCGTCTGATAACGCACAAGTTGAAGTCTGGTAAGTAACGCTGAAAAAGGAGGCAAATAATTGAATAAGGATGGTTTGTGTTCGACCTTTTTCGATTTCCCGGTTGTACCGCCTGTAAGCAGGATGATCTTGCTTGAAGACGTTCTCTGCCGTTTGTATTCTTCATGAACGAATGGTTGAAGCAAATTATTGATTGCGGGCAGAGAATCATGGTAACTCAAAACTCTATCCTTCGTATACGACGATTGTTCAATGAATGAGGCCATCTCACCATCATGCACAAGAAAATCCAAATGATATGTGCCTAGGAGTTGATTGAACTGTCCTATGCTCATCTGTGTATTGAGCAAAAAAATATCTGCGCCGGTAAAAGAAGCAGCAAAAATAGATTTCACCAAAGAAGCGTGATTTTTGCATAAAAACCCGACCTTCTGTCCGCTAGCAAGTCCGTATTTTTGCTTCAGAGTGATCGAAAGGCGCTCCGACTGTAACAATAACTGTTGAAAGCTGATGGTTTCCTGCTCATCTACCAAGGCGATTTTTGCACCATACGTTCTCTCTGCAACCTTTAAGAGAGTCATCAAATTGATTCCATATTGAAAGATAGCCACGATTAACCGACAGAGGCTGATTGGGGAGAGCATTCTCATTTGGTAAAGAACGCTGAATAGATAAATGATTCGCAGCTTTACTTCCTCCTTTTGCGCAGCCACTCCGCCATGGCCCATTCCCAAAATCCTCTAAAGAATTGAGAGGCCAATTGTCCAAAAATCAACCACCATGGCTTCATGGATTTTTGTCTTGTATACATCGATTTAACGATCATTCGGGCTGCGTGTTCCGCGCTCATCGCGGGCATGTTTTGATATGCGGCTGTTGGCGAGATCATGGGAGTTTTCACTAATGGAAGATAGATGGACGTCGTTGCGATCCCCATTGCATTCAATTCCGGTGCCGCAGATCGAAACCATGCATCAAAAGCTGCCTTGGAAGCCTGGTACGCAGCCCAATAGGGGAAAGGGATTAACGAAGTGTTTATTGTAGAAACGTTGATAATCTGCCCACGATTATGTTTAAGCTGAGGAATGACAGACAATAGCAATCTCACGGGCCCCAAATAATTGATCGCCATCGTTCGCGTAAAATCGTGATAACGATTCAATGAGTCCATAATCGAACGTCTGATGGATAGGCCTGCGTTGTTCACCACAATGTCCACACCGCCAGGCTGTTGATGAATAAAAGTTAGGAAACCTTCCATCTCATCCGCCTGTCTTAGATCAGCTCCAAAGAAACTTACCTTGGCAGCTTTCTTTTCAATTTCCCGTTTCAAATTTTGGAGCTTGTCCACTCTTCTAGCCACAAGGATCAAATGAACATCGAAATCAGCCAGGAAGTAAGCTACCTGCTCACCGATTCCGGAGCTCGCGCCTGTTATCACAATCGTCTTTCCTTGCACGGAGTTGGCTAGCTTCTTCTTGTCCAAACTTGTAGGCAAAAACAACAGGTTTTCCCAAATGGTATAGTTATGCATAAAAGTAATCCTTCTTTGGTATTTTTGTGTAGCCTATTTCTATTTTCTTTCATTTTTTGGCTAGAAACAATATCCTTGCCCCTTCACCATCGCATCAAAAAAGACGCTTCCGAGGAGGCGTCTTTGCATTAAGAATGTATGTTCGTTTATTGAAACAATCAAACTAAAGCGGAGTATATTCGACTTTCATATTATTAGTATAAATTATTTTGAAATATAAGTCTATATTTAATTGGGAAAATATCCTAAAGTTTGTATACCCGGTCAGGAAACTTGCTTACCACAAAATGAGGAGGGTATTGATGCAAATACGGTTATGGAATAACAATTTGAAAGTACGTTTAATCGGAGAAGCACTGTTTAACATGCTGTTTTGGATGTACTTTCCGTTTATCACTGTATATTTTGGAGATGCATTAGGCAATCAACTTGCAGGCATTTTGATGACTGTCCCTCCGCTATTCAGCTTGGTAGGAAGTCTGTTCGGAGGTGTTTTAGCGGACCGGTTAGGGCGGCGTCCAGTGATGCTGCTGGGAGCCTCGCTTCAGACGGTGATGTTTGCACTTTTTGCAGTGTCACCGTCCAACTGGATCGATTATTTCGCATATATTGGCCTAGGGGTGGGGGGAGCCATCTATAGACCAGCAAGCTCTGCTATGGTTGCTGATCTAGTTCCAGCTCAAAACCGTCGCCAGATCTTCGCAACGTTCACGACGGCAAATAACATTGGTGCCGTGCTTGGACCCGCACTTGGAGGCGTCTTCTTCTTCCATTACCGACAAGAGCTTTTGTGGACCTGCGCTTTGATCTTGCTGCTTTATTTTATCGCTATTTATTTCATGATCCATGAAACATTGCCACAAAAGGCGAAACGAGTAGAGATTTCAACTTCAATTTCGATTACGAGTGTTTTCAAACAACAGTGGGAGGGATATGGCGTTATTTTTCGCGATAAAGTGTTCCTGGTTTATATTCTGGCAGGCATCTTTGCCCTGATACCCATTATGCAACTGGACCTTTATTTGGCGGTATATATCATCAATGATATCCCTTCCCAGGCTCTATTCACATGGAATGGTGATTCCCTTATGCTTTCCAGTACAGATATATATGGATGGTTACTGGGCTTTAACGGTCTGTTGTTCGTCCTGTTTATCCTTCCCGTGACGAAATGGTTCGATAATTGGAAAGAGCGTAATGTGTTCATTCTGTCATCGCTCTTGGCCGGAGTAGGCACATTCCTTGTTGGACTGGGCACCAACATATGGTACTTGTTTGTTGTTACGATAATCTTTACCTTTGGTGAGATGGTACGCTCTCCCGTGACGCAGAGCTTCATCAGCCGCTATGCCCCGGAGGATGCAAGAGGACAATACATGGGAGCCGACAACTTGCAGGCCACGATCGGTAAATTTTTGGCGCCGTTGACGGTATTCCTTTCAGGTTGGGCTCAGCCTATGGTAATATTTAGCCTCATTTTGCTGGTTTCATTCATCAGCATCGTGTTCTACATTCAGTTATTTAGAATGTATGTGGAGAAGCCGGTTGCAGCTGACTGACTGAATCCAAGTTAGTGGTACCGGATTTCTGATTGATTTTCCGTTAGGATTAACTGCCTGAAACATTTTTTGCGACTTAGTGCCGCACGACTTCTAATTGAGAAGCAGATGTAGAGGTAACGTCCTGTGTTGAATTAGTAGCAACTGTTGAATGCTTACTACCATACAAAACAAAAGACCCTTGATTTCTCAAGGGTTTTACTTATGTATGATGTTGGAGCCTAGCGGGATTTAATGTTTTGATTGGGCATCGACATTCTGTATAATGTTTTTTCCTTTAGGGACAAACGCCAGTTGCACGTCATCTTTTTCATCTGAATACAGGTAACACATTTCCCAATCGACTTCTCCCAGTAGCTTTGCTTTAGCCGTTTCGGTTGAAATCGTCTCCTTGCCTGCCGGAAACTTCCTGTCCAGATTAATCGGTTCAATTGTCAGACCCACGATTTTTCCCGTAGTGGGTTCGGTTGATATCAGCCAGGACTCTCCGTTCACCGGAATCCCATTTACCGTTCGTTGTACAAGGTAGTTATTCAGATGATGCTTGATCCGTACCTCTGTTACTTTTTGGTTCATATTTCTCTCCAAAAAAGCTGTAATGATCTGATTTTCTGCCTGTTCCGTCAGTCCGTTAGAAGGTGCCTTGCCCGGATACTGCTTCTCCACCTTGGCACTCAGAAGTTGCCCCGTCTTCGCTTCCAATTCGATTATTATCGCCTTCAACTCCCCGTATTGTTTGGGTGTCCAAGAATACAAAATCACTGAAGGTGTGTCTGAACCGGCCTTCTTCACTTCGCTGGTGGCAAATGTTAGCTCATTAGACTTGATTCCCCACTCATTTGCAACAAAGCGGTTCAACTCATCAATTGAATGAAACGCCAGATTGCTTCCCTTCCCCTGCAAGGCTTTTGTTTGCTGTTGCCAGTCAATCGCATCCAAAGGTGTACCGTTTACCGCATCGAGTGGTCCGAAATAGTTGGGCACGTATTGCAGTTTTGCATCATTATCACCTTGCTCCGCTGTATACTGAAGTTCCATATTGAGCAGCTTGGCATACGCTTGCTTGATTGTTTCCGGTGTTTTCCGATTTGGAGGAAGAGCCAAATTGGATTCATCCCACTTGTTATCAAACTTGGTTGTGAAGCCAAGAATGCTTCCGTCACCATTCACCCGGATTTCAATCCACTTTTTCTTCACGGGTAGATGATTGAGGCTCGGATAAAGCACAACCGTTTTGACCCCCTCTTGTTCATTGGTAATGGTTTCTTCAGCTACATGAAAATTTTCGATCAAAACAATATCAGCGAAGCCAGACGCCCGCTCTTTTGCCAATTGATCGCTTGGGGGCAACGAGGAAGCTGCCTCCGGCAAGGTTATTCGGTAGTTGATAAGTTGCCCTTCCGAATCAAAGTTGATCTGCACGTTTTTCTCGCTTTTCCCATTCTTTTCTGGACTGCTTAACACCAATAAGCTGTTCTCCACATTTTGGTGATAATATTCTGGGTCCAAATTCAGTCTTTCCCATTCCGGTAAATATTCTTTCAAGTCTCCCAGCAGTTTGTGGATATGAGCGGGAATTTCTACAGTGGCAATCACGTTTGTTGTGCTTGCATTTCCTTGTGTAGGTGTTTGTTCGGCAAAAACGGGCTGAACGAATAATAACGAACTCACTATTACCATCGTCGGGATCGTACTCATTTTTTTCATATCTTTCCCCTCCTTTTTTCAAACTCACAGATCTACACTAATACTTGTATCATTAATAGTACGAATAAAAACTTGAATAAGTTTAAAAATTAGTAGTTTTTTTACATTTCTATTATTATTATCACGAAAATACCCCTTCAAGAATCTTAGTAGTCAGATGTTACTCCAACCTGTTTTTCCTTTGTAGGTTGCCCGGATGTTGGAGGTGCCAGGAGAAACCGCTGTAATCACCCCGTCCCTTTCCGTGACAATCTGTTCATCGCTTGACGACCACTCCGCTTTATCCTCGACAAGCGCCTTCGTACCGTCTTGATAATTTGCTGTTAGTTTTAGCGATTCAGATTGCTCCGCCGTCGGAGCTCCATTCCACGATCTTCGTTGCCTCTATCGACTTTCCGTTAGAAATGGTAAGGAATCTTGTTGTTCCAAGAATTGTATAAATGCGCAAATATTCAGTATTAAGTATTTATTAAATATCCGATAAGGAGTATAATAAGATATTAAAAAAAAGAAAGAGGCTATCATATGGAATCAACATTCTCCCCGAGAGCAACAAGTAAAACAAAAACCTTAGTTGTCAACGCACTTTTCATCGCAATTACCTTAGCAGCCACAATGTTCATCAACATAAGGCTCCCAATAATGGGGAACGGTGGCCTTATCCATCTGGGTAACGTGCCTCTATTTATTGCAGCCTTTGTTTACGGCAGAAAAACAGGAGCTATAGCGGGCGCCTTCGGAATGGGACTCTTCGATCTTATTTCTGGTTGGACAGCATGGGCACCGTTTACATTCCTCATCGTAGGGACAATGGGCTATCTAGCCGGACTCATATCTGAAAAGGTACCTGGCAATAGAGTACTTGTAAACACACTGGCAGTTCTGGTTGCACTGATTATAAAAGTCGTGGGCTACTACTTTGCCGAAGTCATCCTTTACAATAACTGGATACAGCCATTCGGCTCCATCCCAGGAAACGTTCTTCAGGTCGCTATAGCCGGTATCATTGTTGTGCCACTTGTAGGACGCTTTAAGAAAATGGCTGGGCAGATATAGTGGTCCAACATAAAAGAAACGGCATCACTGCCGTTTCTTTTTTAGTTAATATATGGTGGAGCATAGCATACTCAGATCGTATTTATTCAATCAAAGCTACAACTTTATTTCTCCCGCTATTTTTAGCTTGATATAATGCCTGATCAGAGCGCACCATCATGCTAGAAAGTTTTTCATTTTGGAATTTAGGCATCGTTAGTCCAATACTCACACTTAAACCAAGTTCGGGTGCGTCATCTAACAAAAATTTACTATCTCCTATATTCTTTCTTAACCTCTCTGCGAATTGAAGGACTTCTGGATAGTCAACATTAGCAAAGAAAATAGCAAACTCTTCACCGCCGATACGTCCTAAAACATCGCCTTCCCGTAATGAATGATTACAAATCTCTGCTACTTTTTGCAGCGCGAGGTCTCCAACAGCATGTCCAAACGAATCATTAATTTTTTTAAAATGGTCGATATCCAATAGTAATAAAGCACATTCCTTTATACCGTCACTTGAAGGCTTTTCTAATTTATTTTCAACAGACTGTTCAAAAAATCGTCGATTACAAATACCTGTTAATGCGTCTGTACTGGCAAGATGCAGTAGTCTAGCTTCCATTTGTTCCGAATATCTCCGATAATAATAGGAAGCATATGCAATACCTACAAAGTTGGCAGTTGCATTATATGCATGGATCAGATTTAAAGTGATGTAGTTCAGCTTGGTAACTGGTGGATAGGTATGTGTATAGTTAAAGATGAATATCGTTGCTGTACAAAGAAGTGCTGTTACCATTAATCGTATTGAAATAGTCCACCTCGAAAAAAATACGATGATAACCAGAGAAAGAAAGTAATAATAATATCCTTGTTCCCAACCATATGCATACGAGCAATATAAGGTATGACCGAATATTTCAAATATCCATAGAGCAGTTGCAGTTTTAATAAAACCTTTGTAATTCAATGTTAGACAAAGCAAGTCTAGAAAAACGGCAAGGATATTATTGATAAACACAATCGTGTTCCCCATTTTATAAAAGATAGGGATAAAAATGATATGGGCAAAAAATGCAAATACGAACATATAGTTGCAAAAAATAAAGAAACGATGATCCTTTGAACTAATATTCGTCGGAACTTGTAACATTTTTTTAGCTACATTCATACCGAAAATCCTCTACCTCACAATAGTTTTCTAGGGAAAATACACATTATTCTTCTATTACCAAATCACTAGAATTGAATTGCATACGTAACAACCATTGATACCATATCGTAATAATTGAATTACGAAAGAGTGAACGCTGACATCGCTCTATAATTATACAGAATTTTACTTCTGGATATAAGTAATAATATCGTAAATCTACCTCAACTATTTGTGAGAGTGCTCCTCATGTACACGCACCCTGACACTTTTTTTTGAAAACAAAAAAACGGCATCCCTGCCGTTTCCATTATTCCTATATGGTGGAGCATAACGGTATCGAACCTCTAACCTCTAACCTCTACACTGCTATTGTAGCGCTCTGGCGCAGTGGTTAGTTTAACTGCCCCACTGCCTGACCAAGCGCCTCTAGATTATGGCTGATCTCGTTAAAATTACATTGTTTCGCGAAATCCGATCGGTGATATGTAAGGTGAATGTCATATGCTGATTCTTCCAGAAGTTCTGTTGACGGCGTGCCTCGAAAAGCGAACGTGATTTCATCTACATTATCGATCATGGCGAACAAGATAAGCGCATTTTTACGACTGTTATTCGCTAGTTTGGAATTCGGCTCATGATCTGATTGAGACGGTCTTTCCATAGACTCTGTTGCTGCAGGCTCATAAAATGCTGTTAAGCCATATGGCTGTTGATTGGTTTGCAAGGCGATATAATTTTGCATGTAAAACCGATCCGGTGCCGGCAGTTGTCCCACAAGACGTGAAACCTTAGAAACGTTACCAACATAAGGTGTTCTGTCCATTGCGATTTTCTCAAGATTGTAACCGCCGTATACCTTCCCTGTTCCAGTCTCAGCTGTGTGATCGCTAACTTTGATGAACGCCCCGGCAAACAACGCTCCCGAGCCAACTAGAACTGCCAGAACGATAGAGATGATCATGATTGTTCTACTTCTTTTACCTGATTTCATAATGGCCGTTAATCTTTCCTTTAAATGCCGCTTCTCCTCACTCATCGCTCCTATAACGGTTGTACGCTTATAGGACCCTGACGCTGCCATCGCGATTAAGGTGTTGCCGTAGCCCTGTTTATCTTTAGCGCTCATTTTATTAATTACAGCTTCATCACAAGATAGCTCACAAGCGCGATCAACCACTTTTACGACAAAATAGACAACGGGATTAAACCAGTGCAGACAAAGCACCAACTGCGCTAACCATTTGTACCACAAATCCCGGCGCTTGAAGTGGGTAAGTTCATGTAAGTAAATATACCGCAATTCGTCCTCATTGTATTCTCGGCTAGGTATAACCAGAGCGGGCCTCCGTAACCCGAGCAACATCGGTGTCGAAACGAGCGAATTTTGGTACAATGGCAGCTGCTTCCCGATTTTCAATCCGCGCCTGCAATTATCTAGCACAACTAGCAAGTTCGGATCAGTGACGACCGAATGCCCCATGCTCAATAGTTTATGAAACCTTCTGTATCCGAAGAATTTCCAAGCGAGCATAGCGGTAGCCCCCACTAACCAAAACACCCACAAATAGTTCCATATGTACGTCTTAGATTGCATCTGTGATTTAACCGGTGGTGCAGCTTGTGATGTAGTAAACGGTTGGTTTGTAGCCGGCATGATCTTTTGGGTACTCGTTTGCTCGGCTGAGTAGATAGATGTTTGCCACACAACCTGCGTGTGTTCAAACCAACTACCAATTAAACTTTTTTCCGGTGTAATCGGAAGCAGAAGCCGCATGATTACGATCAAGAAAATATAATACTGCCAGGAGTGCGAGAATCGATGTCGGATAAGCGGTTTTATTGCAAATAACAAGAGTGCGATAATAGTGCCGGAAGCCGATAGTGACAATAATGTCAGCAGAAATTCACTCATGCTGCCCCTCCACCTTAAAATATGCCTTCAGCTCATCAATGTCCTTCTCATTTAGTTTGCCCCCATGACAGAGCGCTGCCACCAAACTTTTGACATTGCCCTTGTAAAGCTTATCCGCCATTTCCTGCATTTGAGCTGCAGTATACTCTGCTTCTGTAATATTAGGATAATAATAGAAGACGTCACGTTTCTCAGCAGTAATGACTTCTTTATCATACAATCTGCGAACTAACGTCAGGATCGTTGATTTTTCCCATCCTTTTGCCAATTGCAGTTTGCTTCGTATTTCTACGGATGATATAGGCAAGTCAGCCTGCCATAAAATTTTCATTACTTCTAGCTCTGAATTGGATATTTTATCTGCTAGATTCACGGGGTCAAACCTCCCGGATAATAGTCTACAAATGTAACACACTGTCAGTCTACATTAGTAAACCATTCCTGTCAAATTTATTCATTACAAGAAGTATTCGTATTTGTTTTAAGGAACGCCACTTCCTCGATGGAAGTTATGATTAAATAGGAAAACGTATTTTCAGTTGCAATTCAATTTTAAATAAGACGCAAGAAAACGAAGATAACAAAAAACAGGTCAATCATGGTGGTATCTGACCATAATCGACCTGTTCAATGTAACGCTAATATCATACCGATCCTGGATTTATTCGGAGCGGTATAGCTGGCCGCATGCAGCTTTAATGTCCGATCCGAATTGAGTTCGGACCGTGAAGTTGATACCCTTTGACTTCAAGATCCGAGCAAACGCTTTAATCCGATTAGAATCAGATTGCCGATAGCTGTCTGGCGTAACTTCGGTCGAGTTGAATGGAATCAGGTTAACGTGGTAGAGATGGTCCCCAGGTCCCCTTCCCCTTAACAACTCGGCAACTGCTTCCGCATGCGCCGTCGAGTCGTTTACTCCTCGAAGAAGAATATACGCAATATACACCTTTCTCCCTGTATGCCGGATGTGAAGATCCAATGCCTGCAGCACGTCGCGGACTGGGAATCGGTCGTTGATCGGCATCAGCTCGCTTCGCTGATCGTCGAACGGCGAATGCAGCGAGAAGGTTAGATTGACCTGCGGAAACTCCCGTGTCAGCTTGTCGATCCCCGGCAACAGACCGATAGTGGAAATCGTAATTCGTCGATGTCCTAAACCAAAGAGATGCGGGTCGGTCAAAATCGTCATTGCATCAAAAATATGCGGGTTGGCGAGCGCCTCCCCCATGCCCATGAATGAGACACTGTCCAAGGCGTGGCCGTTCAAGCGAAAGTGTAGCAATTGGTCGGTAATTTCGTCGGCGGTCAGATTTCGTTTCAGGCCGATTGTACCGGTGGCACAAAACCTGCACCCGAATCCGCAGCCGCACTGCGTGGAAATACAATACGATTTCCACCCCCGCTCATAAGTAAGTCGTACGGCCTCGACGCGTTCGTCACCTGCAATGGCAAACAGCACTTTGCTGACCTGTTTCGACGTGAGTTCCTTTACCGGAGCGATGCTGCAGACGTTCGGACCAAGCATCCGGCTCAACTCGTCGCGCAAAAATTTGGGCAGTATCGTCATCCGTTCGTATTCGCCGATATTTTGCTTGAAAATCGCTTCCATTATCTGAGCATACCGATACTCGGGCTGCTTGAGGTCGGACAACATTCGCCGAATCGTTTCATATTTCGAGGTTAGTCTCATGTCTTCTCCTTACCGCCGGAGAAAACGTAATAAAGCAACCTTCAGTTAGCGCTTTGACACGTCATTAACCAACTATACAGAAAAAGCGCATTCGTTTGCAGCCGGATCGCTACGTGCACCTGTCGATAGATTGGTAAACCTCCGGCAACCGATTTGTTTTTTCGTGAACCGCTTCACCTAACAAGAACCGGTTCACATAATCATCTACAACGTCAATCTCCATCGCTTTCATCCTCCTTGAAATGGTTTATCTATTTTAGCTCCACATTCTTTGTCGCGATATGCTTGCAAAACTCGCTGTCATGCTCCACAAAAAGGATGGTCGGAGAATGCTCCAGCAGCAGTTCTTCGATTTGCATCCGGGAAATGACGTCGACAAAATTGAGCGGTTCGTCCCAAACATGCAAATGAACCCGTTCGCTTAGGCTTTTCGCAATCAGCACCTTCTTCTTCTGGCCGCCGCTAAAAGAAGCGATGTCCTTCTCGAATTGCAAACGCGAAAAATCCAATTTCCTCAATATCGATTTGAACAAGCTTTCGTCAATTCCGCTGTTTCTGGCGAATTCCGACAAATTGCCCTTCAAGTGTGAGGTGTCCTGTGAAACGTAGGATATTTTCAACTGGCTCCCGCTTTGAAACGTGCCGGAATAAGGAATATCCTCGCCGCAAATCAGTTTGAGCAAGCTCGATTTGCCTGAGCCGTTCGGACCGGAGAGTGCAATACGGTCCCCTTGCTCGATAGTAAAGCTTACGTCACGGCAAACTTTTTTCTCGCCGTAATGAATCGAAACGCGGTCAAGCTCGACTAATTGGTGTTTGTGATACGCTAGCTGAGATATTTTCAGGCTTTCCGAGCTTTCAACATTGTTAAGCAGCTGGGATCTTTCCTCGATCGCGGATTGTTGTCTTTGCTCGATCGATTTGGACCTCTTCATCATTTTGGCGGACTTGTGACCAATGTACCCTTTATCGACCTTGGATCCGGAGTTGCGGGTGCCGTTTTTTGTTTTTTCCACTTCGTGCGACCAGTTGCTCGTCCGCTTGGCCGCTTCGGACAGCCGCTTGATGTCCTTCCTCAGCTTTTCATTCTCGGCCATCTCAAAGTTGTCCTGTCGTTGTTTGTTCTCCCACCAGTCGGAAAAATTTCCTCTCTGGATTTCGATATTCGTCTTGTTGATCGAAAGAACGTGGTCCACGCAGTTGTCGAGAAACGCCCGGTCGTGCGACACCAAAATAAACCCGCTCTTGCCGTTCAAATAATCGCTGACCAGCTTCCGAGCATGCAGGTCCAGATGGTTGGTCGGCTCATCAATGAGCAAAAAACGGTTTTCCTTCAAAAACAGGGCCGCCAGCAGCACCTTCGTTTGTTCCCCGTTAGACAACGATTCGAACGGTCGGTATAACACATCATCCGATACCTTCAGCAGCGAAAGCTCTCGAAGAAGCTGCCAGTGCTCAAAGTCAGGATGGATGTCGGCGACGATGTCAATGGTATTGTTCTCTTTGTGTTCAACGTGGAATGGGAAATACTCGAAGCTGACGTTGGCCGAAATCGTTCCGCTGTATTCGTACTTACCCAGCAGCAGATTGAGAAACGTGGTCTTGCCCCGGCCGTTTCTCCCCGTAAAGCCCAATTTCCAGTCGGTATCAATTTGAAAGCTTACATCCTCAAAGATGTTGTCGTAACTGCCGTCATAAGCAAACGTCAGGTTCGTTACCTTGATCAATGACATGTGTCGTCAACCTCCTTTGTCAAAATAAAAAAAGAGCTACAAGAAAGTTACCTTTCTTGTAGCTCAAAAAATACGGCACATCCAACCCAGTGCAGGGTATGAAAAGGATATATTTTCTGAGTGAAAAGAATAAGGTAACTTTCTTGCCAAATAAAGAATAAAACAAAACAAACTCTGCTTTATTCTCTAAAAAAGTGGCAAGAAATTTTACATTATCCTCTTCAACTCCAATCGTTAAGTGTCAGCCAGATTTTAACATACCTGCTTCTACATTGCAACATCCTATAAAATGATATACTTATTCAGGTATCTTAATATCAACAATCTTCCACTTCCAATTAGTCAATTTAACAATCATTGTTAAATTATCTGTTCCGCCAAATCCCATTGAACTCAAAAATGTCTGATTCATCCAAACCTTGGCTATAAAGAAAGCGTGTAGAGAAAGTGGAAATTTCTGTTCAAGATTTGTTGTTGCATTTGAATAGTCATTCTCTTTTGTAAATCGCTGATCATCCGTCAAAAATCATACTGACAAACAGCTTTCAGAGTCTATCGGTGAAATATATCACTCAGAGATCAGTATGGTTTTGGGTTCAAGATATTCTTCAAGACCATATATGCCACATTCTCTACCGATTCCTGATTGCTTAAATCCACCATAAGGAGCTCTCATTTCAAGAATGACATCATTAATGTACACGGTTCCGGCAATGAGACGGGAGGCAATTAGGCTGGCTTTTTCCAAATTAGAGGAGCTTATATATGCGCCTAATCCATACTCTGTATCGTTTGCAATTTCTACCGCTTCTTCCTCTGTTCTATACGTTAAAATAGACAGGACGGGTCCAAATATTTCGTCTTTCGCAATCGTCATATCTCTGGTTACATTTGCAAAAACGGTCGGCTTTACAAAATACCCCTTTTTCAGACCTCTTGGGTGTCCTTCTCCGCCTATGACTAATTCAGCACCTTCTTCCATACCGATTTTGATATACCGCTGAACCCTTTTGTATTGATTCTCATTCATCATGGGGCCAATAAATGTATCTTCTTCCCAGGGATAGCCCACCTTAGTATTTGCAACCGCCTGTTTTATTAGTTCTTTCACTTCATCGAGCCGATGCTCCGGAACTAGCAATCTGCTGCCGGCAATACACATCTGTCCGTGATTTCCAAAGCAACTTGTAACGGCACGAGGAATCGCTTTTGTAAAGTCTGCATCATCCAGAATAATATTTGCTGATTTACCTCCCAATTCAAGAACGACTCTTTTCATTGTGTCAACAGCACTATGGTGTATGGCTTTTGCTGTATTCACAGAACCCGTAAACGAAATCATTGCAATGTCCGGATTGCGGGATAATTCAGCGCCGACGGTAGTACCTAGCCCGTATACAATATTGACTACCCCGGCAGGCAATCCGGCGTCATGGAAGCACTCGGCCAGTATTTGAGTCTGAATGGAGGAAAATTCACTGGCCTTTACAACAATCGTACAGCCTGCTGATATTGCTGTAGCAACCTTTATAGCGATCTGGGAATTATTTGCGTTCCAGGGTGTGATCGCAGCGATGACACCCACAGGTTCAAGAACAACCTTGGCTTTCCCGATGTATTTTGTAAATTCAAAGGCTTCCATCGCTTCTTTTGCCAAAAGGAAGCTGTCAGCTGAGATTCGGGTTCTAAAATCTCCTGCCTTAGCTGTAGCTCCATATTCCTCCATGCACGCCTGATTTAAATCAGCAGCCCTTGATAAGATTGCATCATGTATCCTTTCAAGCATTTGTCCCCGCTCCGCAATGGAAGTTTTTGAGAAAGACTTAAATGCTTCTTTCGCAGCTCCAATCGCCTTCTGAGCATCTGACTCATTTCCCAAAACCACCTGTCCGATTACTTCTTCTGTTGACGGGTTGATAATGTCCATCCTTTCTGTCCCGTCAGGTTTTACAAATTCTCCATTGATATATACCTTGTCAATAAGTTTGATTTTAACGTTTCTATTCATTCCTTTACCTCCTATGCGATATTTATGATTAATGCTTCCTGGATCACTGTACTCCGTTCAAGTAACTTGAAGTCAATAAAAAATTTTGATAAAAAATATAAAATATTGAAAAAGAACTATTTATGGAATCTGCCGGTTCAACAATATGCTATAATAATTTACAAACACTTCAAGTAACTTGAATCAAGTGATAGGAGACAGTTATGGAAGAATTTATTTACGGCACTGAGCCGAAATACTCCATCAAGGAAGTATCAAAAATAACGAACCTGCCCAAACCTACAATCCGCTATTATGAGGAAATCGGCTTATTGCAAAATATAGCGCGGGACCGGAATAATATCCGCCTGTTCTCTGATGATCAAATCATGAGATTAAGAATGATCCAATGTATGAGAAACACAGGAATGGGAATTGACATGATTCGTCATTATATTGGCCTCTCAAATGATGATACATTGGAGTTGAAAGAAAAATACTCCATTGTCTTAAATCAGGAAACAATACTTTTAGCCCAAAAACAGGAGATTGAAATACAACTGGCTCTTATCGAGCACAAAAAGGCAAATTATGAAAAAAAATTAAACAAGGTATAAAATGCAATGCACCGCGAGCAAGGGGCAGCAAAGGAGAGTCCTCTTGAAACATTCATCAAAAATTGCTATGTCTCTCAAAACAAAAGCCTGTCCTATGAAAGGGCAGGCTTTTAGCAATACTTGGCGGTAGGTTACGCCTTCTGAACTAAATTTTCGGTCAGGAGCTTCTGAATAACTTCTTCCTTTGGCCTGACATAAATTGATTTATGGGCTCCAAATAACACCAATCCCATTGGGGCGCCTTTGGGCTTTTTAAGAGTCTTGACTTGACAATAATTTACTTCGACCAAACCAGAGGCCTTGATTTGTGAAAAGTAAGCAGCCAGTAAGGCCCCATAGTATAACGTTTCTTCATCAGGTGTTGTGGTATTTATAACAACATGGGCTCCATGATAACTTTTCACGTGCAGCCATAAATCCTCTTTCTTGGCATAATGGAATGTTAGGTATTCATTCTGAATACTGTTCTTGCCTACGAAGATTTTAATACCATGCCCGAATTGAAAAGTCATAATGTTCGGTTTCCTGTTCTGCTTTTTCTTCGTTGATTGGTTTTGCTTTGAAATAGCCGTGTTTTTCAAGCTCCCTGCGAATTTCTAATACATCTATGCCATCAGCCAGTTCAAGCCGGGACTCCAGCCGAAAAAAATAATCTGATTCCATTTTACAAAGCACAATTTGCTCCTTGAGTTTGGTATGAGCAATTTTTCCTTTGTGGTATTTTTCATAGTATTTTTGAGCATTTTGTTTTGCACTCAGTTTGGTGTCTAACGGAATATGAAGCAGTTCTCCTGTCATAAAATCCTTGAGATCGGCAGAAGCATCGTTGCGGGGAAGCAGATGATAGTATGTGTAAAGTAGATCCGCATAGGTACGATATTGCTCAAAATGCCCGACTTCAAGAACTGCTTGCTCCAATTTTGAAAGTTTTCGGGAGCGTTTACTTAATTCATTGCGTACCAATTGGAATAAACCGTCTGTTTGCTGACGAGTTTGTATTTTATACAAGGCAATATCTACGCCTTCCATAATTGGATAAAAACTCAATTTTCCCCTCAAGTGTGTAAGCGGAATACAATGAAACTGGATACCCTGCTCTGTTTCCGACAAATAAAGCTTGTCGCTTCTATTTAGCTCATACATAATGTCGTAAAATGACTGCCCATGTTGCATGCGGTATTGAAATTCACGGCTTAACAGAGGCGAAAAACCATGAAATTGTGTTACAAGTGACTCTGATTCATTTATGGAAGACGGCTGAAAAGGATTCTGTTTTCCACTATAATCAAATGGAAGGTGATAAACGGCTCCAGGCGAGAGTGTCCGCGCACTGGCTTTGCAGAGCGATGTTTGTTTCATTGAACCCATAATGTTATGCGCTTCATCGACAAGTATGATGTTTGCATCTTTGCCTAGCAGTTCAATGTAAAGTGAGAAGCGAACTGCCTCAACACTGATTTGAAAGCAGTATATTCGTTCAACACCGACCTGTTCCATACTTTGGATGACGCCAGCTCGTAGATGTTTTGCGAGTAATATCAAAAATTCATTTTTCTGCTTCGATTCCGAATAATTTTCTTCTGTGAAATTTATACGGTTATTTTGTGAATCAACGCTGATAATCAGCCTAAGTTTACGCTCGTTTGATTGTCCATCCAGGAGAATCTCCGTATCAGAAATTTGTAAGATCTTATTGATTGTCATCGGTAGATTAGTCTTGATTTCTTTGGCAAGTTGATGCATTAGTAAACCGTCAAATGCCATGAATATTCCTCCTTTCATCAGAGATATTTGCAACGGTTTGGAAATTAAGATCTTGTATACATTTCTGTAATTATTGTGACAGCATCTTTTGCGATAATGAGCTTGTCATAGCGCAAAAGATCGTACACATTCAGAGAATTTGAAATTGCGGTTTCAACGCCGGGAATATTGCTTGCGCTTTTATAAACAATTTTATCTGCTGCAGGTGTGACAATAAGTGCCTTCCTATCTGCACCAAGTGCATGAAGCATAGCTACAATAGCCTTGGTCTTATAAGTTTCCAATGTAATGTTGTCCACAACAATGAAATTATTATCTTGTACTTTAGAAGATAACGCTGATTTGATGGCAAGACGTTTGGTTTTTTTATTGATATGATAGCTATAGTCTCTCGGCTTGGGTGCAAATGCAACGCCCCCATGCCGCCAATGAGGCATACGAGTTGAACCAGCTCTCGATTTGTCGATTTTATTATTTTTGTAAGGCTTTTTCCCTCCGCCGCGCACCTCACCACGAGTCAAAGCAGATTGTGTTCCTTGGCGCTGATTAGCAAGATAGTTTACGATGGCATCATGCATAACTGATTCATTTGGAGTAATCCCAAAAACAGATTCTTCCAGTTTCATCTCTCCGACAATATTGCCTGCCATATCATAGATTTG
Source organism: Brevibacillus ginsengisoli (assembly GCF_050113715.1). NCBI lineage: Bacteria > Bacillati > Bacillota > Bacilli > Caryophanales > Paenibacillaceae > Brevibacillus > Brevibacillus ginsengisoli. The sequence goes on along the minus strand of NZ_JBNJQR010000001.1, from coordinate 115,738 downwards.
TGTCAACATTAAATGTTCCTCCTAATATTCATTAAAAATGGGCACAAAAAAAGCGCCTGTACCGGCGCTTTACATGTGTGATTTCATTTCCTGAAAACCAAATGAAATGTATTACATAAACAAATCCTACACATTGAAAGCCAAAAGCACGGTAGCAGATTATTCACATTTATTTGAACAGCAAAACTTAAATATGACTTATTTACAATAGCATCCATTACTTTGACCTCCTTTGCACATTGTAGTTACAATATTTTCGGCCTGCCATACATTCCGTACACTTAGAATATCAACTAACTTTGTAACTCACTATACACAAAATGTCTCTGTATCGTTTTGTATAAAAAAAATAATCCGAGGGAACGACTTCTATGTTGTTCCCTCGGATTATTCATCTTTGATATATAATTTTTCTAACCGCAAAAACAGAAAGGCAAAACGAATTAGCAATCTCCTCAATTGAAGAACCGGAAGCGTGTGCCTGCAAAATTTCAAGATTTCGCTTGTCAATTTCTTCCCGATAACCGGAGCGCTGCCCCCAGCGTTTGTGCTGATCTTTTTTTGCTGGAATATAAAGATATTCGCCTTGCACAAAATCCTGCAGCTTTTCGACTAAATCCATTGGTAAAATGGTCTCGGCATTAACATATTTCATACAAACTTCCTCCTCTTGAAAATTGAAATAATCAAGAAGCAAAGTCAGCATGGGTGGTGATTGCTTTATATTACTCCATGCAAAGGTTACCAACCACTTCTAACTCTGCATGGAGGCTATCATGTGTGATAGCGTTAGTTGCATTACTCATATCTTTTACCTCGCTTGGTTTCATGAATATAGGGGTAGCCAATATGGATACTACTAAATTTTTGCTTCGCATATAAATAATTATTTATTTATTTTTCAACATACCACAATGGTTAAGTAAATTCAATAAATACTCAGCCCAATAAGCCCCAATATATCTTAAGCCAGCCCCTTATCTAACTTTAGTTCGGGTAAATGTGGCTTGTAATTACTACTTCTTTACCAGCGACACACAGCACCCAACATGGTTCGAAAATGGAAACATTAATGTAAAAAAAGAAAAACGGCATCTTTGCCGTTTGTATTTCATATATGGTGAACCCTATCGGGATCGAACCGACAACCTCTTGACTGCCAGTGTAGCGCTCTCCCTTAGTGGTTAGTTTAATAGCTCAAATAAGAACTATATTTAAATAAATTCAATATCCGTTTTTTACCAATTTATCAACTACCTGACCAAGGGCCTCTAGATTATGGCTAATCTCATTAAAATTGAAATGTTTCGCGAAATCAGCTCGGTGATACGTGAGGTGAATGTCATATGCTGAATCGCATTTGCGGTAGAAATCCGGGGACAAAGGCGTGCCGCTTGCGCTTCTCCAGAACGATTCCGCCCTCTCCGCTATTTTTTCACCGGACTTCTAATGCTTCGCTTAAGGCAGCATGTGTGAATATATAAAAACAGCAGTTCAAAGTTGCCTTTGAGCTGCTGTTTTTATTAACTCATATTTTCGCATAATGAAATCCATCACTTTTTGCCGTTTCAGGCATGTTCCTTATACTGTTCATCGATGATTTCATAGAGCTTCGCCTGCTCCAAATAATGCTTTGGCGCTTGAAAGGTTACGGTGACGACGCCAGGGTGGCGGCCAATCTCAATCGAGCCGGTAATCGTGGCGCGGTTCATAATCTCGGGCACCGTTACGTTAAACAGCCTCGCGGCGCGGGCGAGCCCGTTTTCGGTAGCTGCATTCAAATTTGGAGCCGTTCCGACTATAGACAGCGGAAGCGAGGTTTCAATCTCCTTCAAGCCCCACTTGGCCGCGAGGTTTCCGGCAATGCGCTTCTCTGCAGCGGACAGCGGTTTGGCCGTGTAGGGCAAATCTTCCACGTTCGGCAGCAGAATCGGCCCTTCAAGTTTAACGTTCTTCAGCACTTTGACCTGGAGATGGACGATCCCCGCAACGTCGGCCGTGTGACCCGCAATTTCTCCGTCGCCTTGCAGCGCATGCATGTCGCCCAGATAGACACCGCCACCCGGAACTTTGACCGGACAGATTAGTGCTGCGCCTGCACGAACACGGCTGATATCCATGTGCCCATCCGTACAATGCTCGTCCAGTTCCTCTTGGGTCACGGCATACGAATGCGGCGCCCCGATCAGGAACGTGCCGTAATCGCCGGCATTGTGCGAATCGGGCAACGCTTTGGAAGGAGTAGTGCCGAGTTGGCCCAGAAACGGCCGCATGCGCGCGACGACGCCGACCAGATCATGCGGGGCAAACGTCACAATCGGATTCTGCACCGACGCATCCGGTGTCCGCATATAATGGCGGCCTTCATGCGCAATTTGTTCGGCTGCTTCCTTCGGCAAGGTGAGTCCCACTTGACCATCTTCATCAAACGTAATAGTATAACCATTCGTAAAAATAAAAGGAGTGATGTCGACACCGCAGTTGGCACAGCGGATCGCTTCTTGTCCGATGCCTTTAATGACCGTATCCGGGTTCAGCGTGCTGCACTCGGGGCATTTCACGGCTACGAAAGGATCACCAAGGAAACGGCCTTCAACCGGCTTGTCATTCCCCGAGGAAGTTGCGATAGAGGTTACGTCGATTGATTTGATTTGAATAACAATTGCATCGCCTATTTCCGCTCCTTCCACAAAGATCGGCTTCGTAACCTCATGCCCGCCTTTCAGGCAAGGCGTAATCATCGGTCCCCAACAGCCGGGTGCCGTATTGGCGACAATATGACCGCCATCCTTGACAGGGCCAAGCATTTCTATGTCCGGGTCCAAAATTCCATCCGTAAAGGTATTGACGAACAACGTTTCAACAGCTTGTTTCATAGTTGATTCCCATCCTTTATATATGTTTTTTATTAAATGCACATTGTAGTTACAATATTTTCGGCCTGTCATATATTCCGTACACTTAGAATATCAAATACCTTCGTAACTCACTTTACACAAAATGCCTCTGTATCGTTTTGTATAAACAAAATAATCCGAGGGAACGACTCTATGTTGTTCCCTCGGATTATTCATCTTTGTTATATAATTTTTCTAAATATAGGAAAGGACCGGATTCCGGTCCTTTTTTTCATATAAGGGCATGGATAGAAAAACGGCTTCAGGCGAACTCCACATGTGTTGTACTGGTTTCACAGTCACAATACACAAAACGAACAACCTATCATTTCGATGTGTGTATCAAAACTAAACTTCAATCTCCATTAATGCTTCTGCACATTTTATGCCGTCAACAGCACTAGACGTGATACCGCCAGCATAACCCGCACCTTCTCCACAAGGGTATAGCCCTTTTATGTTCGACTCAAAGGTCAGCGGATTTCGCTTAATTGTAACTGGTGATGAACTTCGGCTTTCTACAGCTGTTAAAACTGCATCATGTTTGATAAAGCCAGCTAGTTTTTTATCCATTGATCGCAACCCGTCTTTTAAACTATCAACGATAAAATCATCAAGACATTCTCTTAAGTCCGTTGGTGTAACACCCGGGCTATAAGTTGGTACAACATCTCCAAGTTGTTTACTGCCCTTATCCGCTAAGAAATCGCCAACCAATTGTACGGGTGCAAAATAATTTCTTCCACCTAGTTCAAATGCTTTTCGCTCAAGTTTTCTTTGAAACTCTACTGCCGCCAATACATCCCCATTCATATCATTTGGAGTTATAGAGACAAGTATGGCACTATTCGCATTTTCACCACTCCTTGCGCTATAGCTCATACCATTTGAAACTACCGAATTTTTTTCCGATGCGGCAGCAACGACATGACCTCCAGGGCACATACAAAAAGAGTATACACCTCGACCGTTTGGAAGATGCGCGTTCAACTTATATTCAGCTGCACCAAGGAGTGGATTAATTGTACAACTGCCGAATTGCTGTAAATCGATGTCTTTTTGATGATGTTCTATGCGCACACCTACAGCAAATGCTTTCGGTGTCATTTCAACCCCTAGATCCTTTAGCATATAAAAAGTATCTCGAGCACTATGTCCAATCGCCAATACTACAGCATCAGTTTCAATTGTCTCTGTTTTTCCTTGTCCTTCTAACAACACGCCTCTAACTTCACTATTTTCGATGATAAGTTCCTTCATTTTCGTTTCGAAACGTACTTCCCCACCAAGTCGTTCTATTTTTTTACGAATATTTCTAACAACTGTTATCAAAATGTCAGTTCCTATATGCGGTTTTGATAAATAAGCTATCTCCTTAGGAGCGCCAGCCTCTACTAATTCCTTTAACACTTTCGGAATTCGGGTATTTTTTATGCCAGTTGTTAATTTTCCATCTGAAAACGTACCTGCTCCACCTTCACCAAATTGGACATTGGTATTGGTATCGAGATCACCGTATTTCCAAAATTTTTCAACAGCTAATTTTCTCCGATCGACGTCCATTCCTTGCTCTACTACAATTGGGTTTAAACCATGCTCTGCCAATAGCAACGCACAGAAAAGACCAGCAGGCCCACTGCCTACTACTACAGGACGAGTGGTTCTTTGAGCCTTCTTAATTACATATTCTATTGGTTCACAGAAAGAAACATCCTTAATTCCTAAATAGGACTTCTCGTTTTCAATTTCAACATCAACTGAATAAACAAGTAAGACATTATTCTTTTCCCTTGCGTCGATCGACTTCTTAGAAATACTAAAAGACATTATTTTGTTCTGTTTGACCCTTAATATTTTTTGGATTTTCTGAGCTAAAAGTTCATTTTCCTTACCTAGGTCAAAATCAGCACGAAGCTTAATATTACTTATTCTTAACATGTGACATTCCATCCTAAATTTATTTTGTTGTATCAAGTAAAAAGCCCAGCCCAGACCACATGAGGTCGGGCTTTTGTCACATCTCATCTATTCTTTACGAACCATCAATATTATACACTCCACATGTGTTGAATACGAAACATAAATTCAAAACAAAAAAACGACATCTCTGCCGTTTCCTTGGTGGTTAGTTTCACTGCCTATTCAAATATTAAGGATTATCATCATTAAGGTAAATGTGTTAGGTTAAGCCCAAATCGGCATTCTTAACTCAGCTTCATTCTTATGCTCGTTATTTAGCGTCCAAATCCATTGTTGCTGTTTCCAGCATAGATTTCCAATCAGCAAAATCCGTCTCCCTTGCAACATGCCGATTAAAAAGCTCGTCAGGAATGTTAGTAATATCTTCTTGCGTCTTTATTTGAAAGTTGCCTTTCTGAACAAACTCTCCAAAGCTCTTAAAGTTGGAATGCTTACTCATAAATGCTTCATTAAACAACTTCTCTAATGAAATTTGAGTCGGATCTTCTTGAATCTTTCTCTGGCCTTGTAAGTCCTTCAGCAGTTCATCAAACGACATTGGCTTTTGCTTTCTCAGAATACCACCCCTATATCTGTTTTATCGATTCCTTGCTACCTTGTCGACAACGATGCCCACGTGTTTTCAAGCCACTTCTCAAAGTCAGCGCCTTTTTCACCTTCGTAGCTATCATATACATCGAGTCTCATCTTTTTTAATTTCTCTTTAAACTCTTCAAAGGAATGACCTTCTGGCAAGCTCTTCTTAATTCTTACCATGGCTTTAGTATCTCCTTTAATCAAGTCGCCTTTTTTCCTTGGCGGTAGTTGAATATCTTCGCCAAATTCTTTGAGCTTACGGAATGCAGCTTCTTGAACTTTATACACGGCATCGTTCTTCATTCTATTCGTGAGTACAGCGATGGTTTGTTTGTTTTTCCACTGACCCAACTCTTCTACAGCATCTAAACGTTCTCTCCAATTGGATGCTCGACTCGCAGATACTTTTAATTGCTCATAATTTGAAGGTAACTCATTTTTAAATTCATTTTTATCCAAATGATCCCATCCTGTTCTGTTTTTATTGCCTACATTTCAGGCTTTTCCGCCTTTTTGATTACCGGAAGTGGTTCCGCCATCCTGATTCGTGCCTTTGCTTTTATAGGGTTTTGGTGCGTTTTTTGCTCTTTTGTCACTAGCTTGCCAACGGTTCCAGCCTTTTTTGTCTGTTCCCCTGCCTGTTCCCTTGCCTGTTCCACTCTTGGCCTTAGCTTTACTCAATTAATCACCCCATTATGGTTTATGGTTAACTTCTCACTACTAACATACGGCACTCCACATGCGTGATATACATGAAGGAAACCATAGCGACTTCTTCGACTCAGAAGAGTACAATTTAAATATTAAAAAAAACGACATCTCTGCCGTTTCCGTAATTGTTCTTATGGTGGACCCTATCGGGATCGAACCGACGACCTCTTGACTGCCAGTCAAGCGCTCTCCCAGCTGAGCTAAGGGCCCATAAAATTGTAGTGACAAGTATTAGAATAGCATACTTGCCACCAAATATCAATACCCTATTCCCCACCAAACTCCCAGCAGGTCAAGCTAAGCGAACCCAGCTGATAGCTTTGGTACAGTTTCCTTGCAGTCCGCTTGTCATCTGCAGCTCCCATGGCCAGTAGCAAGGGCACAAAATGCTCAGGCGTCGGTACAGCTTCTCGGGCGTACGGCGCCAGTGTCTCATACTGCCAAAGCTCTTCCACATCCCACTTCTCAATTCTTTCACCCAACCAGCCGTCAAACTCCTTCGCCCAGCTAACCGCTGTCGTGCTGTCCCAATCCAATCGTCTCAGGTTGTGGACAGTCCCTCCGCTTCCAATGACTAGAATATCCTTTTCACGCAAGGAGGCTAGTGCTCGGCCAAGTTGATATTGTTGTTCTGCTGTTAAGAAGCGATTGACGGATAAAGCAATAACGGGGATGTTGGATTCAGGATAAACCAGATGAAGCGGAACCCACGTGCCATGATCGATCCCCCGCTCTGTATCAATAGAAGCCTGAATTCCTTGGGCTTCGAATAATTGCTGAATCTCCTGCGCCAACGTCGGGTCTCCCTTTGCCGGATACTCGACTTGGTACAGCTCTTCCGGAAAACCGTAGAAATCATAGATCATGCTATGTGACGGTGCACCGCTAATGAGCTGCTTCTGCGCTTCCCAGTGGGCCGAGAATACGACGATGGCACGCGGAGTTGGATAGTTGGCGGCCAGTTGTTTCAAGAAATCGACATATGTCCCTGTCTCAATCGCCAAGGTTGGCGCACCGTGAGCAATAAATAGTGATGGTAGCATGCGAATTCCTCCATTATTGTACCTATTTTCATATGATAAACGGCTTATTTAACTACCACCGTGTCGTTCTGTCCTTTGCCAAACAATTTCGCAAGAGTAATTTGTCCGCCACCGACTAAACCTAAGAAGACCGTCACAGCCAATAGAACAAGATCATATTCGTACCCAGCCATTTGACCATTGCCCATAAAGCCTACCGCCAGTTTCACTTTGACGATGGCACCTACCAAGATACAAGTTAACAGCCAAGCAATGAACCGAGTGCCTACTCCCAGTATTAACAGGATACCACCAAACAGTTCTATTGTTCCTACAATATAGGCCATGAATCCCGGAAGCCCGATGCTTTCGAACCAACCTGCAATGTTTCCAAGTCCGCTTTGATATTTATCCAATCCATGGATGAAAAATACGAGACCAACAACCAGTCGAAGAAGCAATGCTCCTGTTTCTACTTTCTTACTCATTATTAATAACCTCCTGATGTTTTTGTTATTAACTTACTTTATGTAAGACTAAAACAACAACTTACTTTTGTCAAGTAGCTATGTTACAATGTAGGTATGGAGATGATGTAAAAATGAGTAATCACCATTTGTGCCCTAAATTTGAATCTGCCTTTGAACTGCTTGGCAAACGTTGGACTGGCTTGATTATTCACGTATTGCAGGAGGGTCCGAAGCGTTTTAAAGATATCTCTTCTGTGATCCCCGGCATGAGTGATCGAATGCTGACAGAGCGGTTTAAGGAGCTGGAAGCGGCAGGAATTATCCACCGACATGTTTATCCGGAAACTCCTGTACGTATCGAATACGAACTGTCAGAAAAAGGAAAAGCGTTAGAACCAGTCATGGCAGAAGTCCAGAAGTGGGCGGAAACCTGGGTCAAAGGATGTTAAAAGCGAAACGACACAACACATGGATTCGAGCCCTTCTGCTGATTGCTGTCGCAGGGCTGATCTGGAGTGCGTATGTCGTTCAACACATCTGGAAGGTAGCCCATTCAGCCGTTCCTCACAAAGCAGACGTCGCGATTGTGCTCGGTGCTGCTGTCTGGGGAGATCAACCAAGCCCTGGGTTAAAAGAGCGATTGAACAAAAGCTTATGGCTCTATCAACAAAAATTCGTTCCAAAGATTTTGGTGAGTGGCGGCCTTGGCAATGGGAAACCGATCTCAGAAGCTGCCGCTATGAAGCAGTATTTGTTGGCTAAAGGTGTTCCTGAGGAAGCCATTCTTATCGAAGACCAATCACACGATACCTATCAGAACTTGTTGAACTCCAAGCAAATTATGGAGCGGCACCAGCTACAAACGGCGCTCATTGTGAGTCATGAATTCCATCTGGCTCGGGCCGTGGATATCGCCAGGACACTTCAGATGAAAGCTGATCCGGTTCTGGTCGACAGCCAGGTTCTGTCCATTCCTTACTATTACGCGCGAGAAGTACTAGCTTATACCTATTGGCAGTTTAACAAGACAATAAAAGGCACCCTTCAAGCAGATAACTCGCTTCAGGGTGCCTTTTATGTGTTTCAACTCATTGCGTATAGGAAAGCTGATTAAGCGTTTAGCGCAGCGCGTCTGGCATCTTCCTGGGCCACGTCACGTGCTATCGCCGCTTTTTCTTCGTCCGTCAGAATAGCTGTGAACATCGGGAACAGGTAGTGATCCTCTTTTTCAATGTGTTTTTTCAACAGGTAGGCAAGCAGGTTAATTTTTTGCACCAGTTCTTTGGACGGAGCAGCCGGATCATGCTCGGCGAACAAATAAATCGTCTCTTGATGGTGCTTGCGAATCAATTGATGCTCTTGAATCAACTTGGCGGCAGGACCCACTTGACCTTCTGCGATATGAGAGCGAAGTCTCGGCAGAATGAAGTCCTCCTCATAAAGAAAATGATGATCCAGCTCTGTTCCAATCACATTGAGGGCTTGCTGGTAAATGGCTTGATTGTATCCTTCTCTAACAATATCCATCAGCATAGCGACGTCTGCGTGCTCATCAATAAAGGAATGCAGCTCAGGGGCTACAATTCGCTTGATTTGGTCTACTTCGTATCGATTGGCTTTTTGCCAGTCTGTTAAATCGAGCTTGGGTTGGTAGGTTGGTTTGTTCATCTTCTTCTCTCCTCGTCGCACAGGTAACTAATTCTTTCCTCATTGTACCTATTACGACGAAAACAGCTTGTGCGCAAAGTCACATCAGTCGTATTTTCTGCGATTATCTCCCTCGATCAGATAAACCTCTACGAAATGGTGAATGCGCTCCATGATCCGTCTAGCCTTGGTCACTTCAATCCGATTCCCATTACTGATCGACAGATGTTCTTCCAGCTCTTCGAATGAATAGTTAGAGGTAAAAAGTGTCGGAAGATGATTGTTAATCCGCTGATTGAGGATAACCCCCAATACCTCGTCTCGAATCCATGGGGTCAAACTCTCTGCTCCAATGTCATCGAGAATGAGCACCGGCACTTCTTGCAGCAATTGAAGCTTGTTGGTATACGAACGATCAGCAATCGAATCCTTCATTTCGCGAATAAAATCGGGAACATATACCATCAAAGACGCCACTCCACGATTTGAAAGCTCACGCGCAAGTGCTCCCATCAGATAGCTTTTGCCAACACCGAACGGGCCGTGCAGATAAAGCCCCTTAATCTTCTCGCCCACTTGATATTCACGACAAAAGCGCATCGCCGCCGCAACCGCCGAACGATTGACATCATCAATGTTCATCGATTCAAAGGATGCCTGGAACGTCTCTTCAGACACGTAGTAGCTGCGCATCAGCTTGCGTGTTTTGGTCTCTTCCTCGTAGGCCATCTGTTTGGCGCACGGTGAGATCGCGCTGACAATCTGTTCATTTTGGACGTCCAGTTTGGCTACATGTCCTTTTACCAGGTTCGGACATTCCTTGAGCCCCGGACAGTTCTGACACCAATAATGGTCTTTAACCGCCTCGTACACCGTTGAGAGCGAGCGTAAATAATCCTCTCGGGTCATTTCAGGATTCGCTTGTTGAAAGTTCTTGAGATAGGCGGAAGAGCGCATCATTTTATCCAGCTGTTCATCCAAGCTAAGCAATTGCTTGGGTCGGCGCTTCGCTAATTCATCCATAAACTGTGAAATTGGCTCCATCTATTGATCCTCTCCCCCCGGTGATTTGCGTAGCGACTCGAGCAACGCACGCAATTCTGGATCATCCATTACGGTTTTCTTCGGTTTCTTGTTCGTATCTTGAACAGTCTCGGTCGACTCTGTTTCTTGTTCGCGTTTTAACTGCCGTTCGATCGACGCAGGCAGTTTGTCTTGCAGAATTCCTCGTCCCGTCTTCCGAGTGGCCGGTACCGTTTCTCTTTTGGCTGTTTTCGTTTTTTCCTGTGCCTGGGTTTTGGCTTCCGAGCGCTCCAGTATGACTTTTACCGCATCATCCACCGTGGAGATCTGCTTGGCTTTCCAGCTGTCGCGAACCGTCTCCACATAGGATTTGGGCAGCTCCATCTTGGTCTCCTTAAGAGCATACAAGAGCAGCGCGTTCACCACCTCAGGAGATAGTCGATCGGTAAAAATCAGCGATTCAGCCCGCTCCAAATACGTCTTGTTAATTCTGCCGCCAATGGCTTTCTCCAATAGATCAAGCGGGGAAAGCATCTGACAAATCCGCCTGAACGAGGCATTTCCCGGCTCTGGCAGAACAGATGGCCCCAGCTCTTCTTGCGGGATTTCGATGGCTTGTCTGGTGAGACGTCCATCCACGTATTTTTCACGGAAACGTTTGCGAACCGCTTGCCTGTCCAAATTGCCCTGTGTATCGTAAAGACTCCAATCGTTCAGCTCTTGTCCCAACAGCCAGCTGCTGATCTGATAGAAATGGAGAATCACAAAGAAAAACTCCACATTTTCCTTGGTCAACACGAGCGAAGCGTCTACGTGTTTGGGCAAATTCAAGCGAATAAAGGATAAATCCAGCGCGGGATTGGCTTCCGCTTCAAACTCGCTAACCAGCGGATTCGCCGGATATTGCTGGCTGGTCCGTTGCATAAACTGCTCCGTCTCAGTCCCTTGACGCACTTGAATTTCGGATTGGGAAAGCGAAGAGAACACTTCATAGAAACGCTTCGTCAAATTCTCCTCATACGGGTACTGCTCATCCAGCTCGTGAAAGGCGGTGTCCGCGTAACGTCGGCGAATCTGCTCATACTTGGGCTTTCCTACTTGATTCAACAACATGACCGGCCAGATATCTTCTTGAAAAAACTGATAAGGCGACAAGGGCGGCCTCACGATATATTCATAGAAGGAGTCTCCATCCCGATTCTCGCGGCGGCGCACATCCAGCAATCCCATCGCTTCCAGCCGTTCTCTAGCTGCCAAAAGCCGATCCAAAGGAAGCGAAGTCACTCCCATCAAGCTGCGATGCGTTCCTTCCGCTGCCGCACTGCTGACTTCCTGTATATCATGAATAAAATATTGATAGAGAGTATAAGAGGCAATTCCGATCAACGGCAAATAGAGATGGGCCACATACCCCATCTCGGCAATACTAATTGGTCGAATGGTACGAACCAAATATCGATCGTTAGGTGTAAGCTCGTTCCATACTACACGCATCCTAGATAATTCCTTCCTGCTTCGTAATCGTCCCTCTATTATACCATCACAGGCGATTCGGAAGTAGGGAAGCCTCTGGAAGAATCATAAACTCTTTATTCCAGAAACCATTGATGGATGTTGTCAAAAGGCTGCGCCCCAAGCGGCTCAACTACTCCCTTCAGCTTGCCTTTCGCAACATAATAGGGGTTAGCGGCCTCCACAAGCGGAAAAATTGGCAAATCTGTCGAGAATCGCTGCTGCCACTTTGTGAGGAGACGTTTACGTTCTTCATCTGGTAGAAACGCCTGACTCTTTTCCAGCAATTGATCCGCTTCCTGATTGACATAACGGGAGGCGTTCAACCCCAATTCCCCTACCTTCTCTCCACTGTGAAAAAGAGCCCGAAACTCTGAGGGGTTACGCGGGTACCGCCAAGCGTACAGATAAAGATCAACCGGATTTCCGCCAAAAACATGTTCTGTGAATTGCTCGGCTGGCAAAGATTTCGTCACGATATTCACAGGAAGAGCCTCCCAGGATTTCACGACAAACTCTGCCATTCGCTTGCGTACGGGATCATCCGGGTAATGAAGCGTGAGCACAAGCCGCTTCTGACGGGTATAGCCGTGCTGCGCCAAGATTTTCTTCGCTGTATTCGGATCGTAACTCGGAAGCTGATCTGTCGGATAAGTTGACAACTTTCGTGGTGAAAGACTCTTGGCTTGGACAGCAAAACCGTAGAAAACCTGCTCGGCCATTTGCTTGACGGGTATCGCTTGAGCCAATGCTCGTCGAACCGACACGTCCTTTAATTGAGCGCTCGCGGTATTAAATCCGAGAAAGTGATAGCCATTCCCTCTCGCCATCAGGATCGCCGCATTGGAAAAAGGCGCAAGTGAACGGGCCAAGTTAGGCGGAATCCAGCTAAACAGGATTGCCGGATTCTGATTGTTACCCGGTTCTAGATGTCCCTGATCAATCTGAACAACCCGTAAATAATCAATGTGCGGCTTCCCTTGGTAGTAGTTTGAATTGGCTTCAAACTCCCACTTCTTCTCGTCTAATCGCTCTGCTTGATAAGGGCCCGCTCCGACCAGTTTGCCGGTTTGAGACAATCGCGTGATCTCTTCCAGCGATTTATCCGCTACTTGATGCTGGGGAAGAAGTGGCGCGCTTAAAGCATCCAGAAACGAAATTCGTTCCTCTGTAAGCGAAATCTGTACTTTTCGTTTACTTTTGTCACAGGTTATCCCTGCAATCCCTGGCGCTTTTCCGCTGCGATAGTCGGAGACGCCAGCAATTAGGAACATCTGGTTTCTCCAGACTCCATAATAATCAGGTCGCGCATACATCTGGTACGTAAAAAGCACGTCATCCGTTGTAATCGGTTGCCCGTCGGACCAGCGCATCTCAGGTCTCAGGGTCAGTGTAATCATTGGTTTTCCTTGATTTCGATTGATTTGAACATCCGAAGCCAGACTCGGGTCAAACAGCCGCTTCGATCCGTAGGTGACAAGTCCCCGGTAGCTTAGCGATTCATAAGCTGTGAGCAATGCCTCCTGTTTGGAAGTGCCAAACGGATCAAAGGTGGGCATCCGATCCAGACTGCCGATAGTCAGCTCATTTGAAGGATACGAGGTTAGATTTCTTACTTGTTCTGTTGGATGGGAAGATAAAGGGTCTGGTGCATCAATCGTTTGCTGCCGAATGGAGGCGCATCCACTTAGTACGCTGAATAGGCTAAGTACACAGATTGCCAACAAAGACAGCATTCGCCTTATCATTCTTCTTCCATTCCTCCCTTAAAGGTGAACTTGTGAGGATGGCTGCGCGCTTGTCCCAACAATTCTTCCAATTCCTTCATGAACACGTTGATATCACGGAATTGTCGGTACACGGAGGCAAAGCGTACATAAGCCACTTCGTCTACGTAGTATAACCTCTCCATTACCATTTCTCCCACATCTTTGCTGGGAACTTCTGATTTGGCTAAGCTTTTGAGTTCCTTCTCAATTTCGCCAACGACATTTTCCAATACTTCAAGCGATACAGGGCGTTTCTCGCAGGCCCTGATCAGTCCACGCAAAATTTTATCACGGCTAAATTCTTCCCGTGTTCCGTCTTTTTTTATGATCAGCAAGGGAGTTTCTTCCACCACTTCAAAAGTCGTGAATCTTCGACCACATTCTTCGCACTCTCTTCTGCGACGAATGGACCGATTATTATTAAAAGGTCTCGAATCTAGGACTCTAGTCCCGTTATACTCACAAAATGGACATAACATATACCATCAGCTCCAGTAAAGTCAATGCTTTTTTTCAGTCTCGCTCATCTTAAATGCCTAGTCAAGTCAAATCCTTGTGCCTATTCTCTTTAATTTGCGAAAATCCTACAATATAACTAAGAAAGGTTTGTTAATTTTTCCAACACGGTGAACATAAACGAGGAGGGACTTGCTATGCGCTTAGTTTCAATCAGACAAGTCCAATCTGGGATGAAGCTGGGGAAAACCATTTTTACCCCGGATGGAAAAGTTCTCCTTGGTCAAGGAATGGTTCTTAACGACCGCTTGATTCAAGGTCTGATAAAAAGCAACATCGATTCCATCTACATTGAAGACGACCGTACTAGTGATATTATTGTAAAAGACGTCATTCGTCCACAAACTCGTCAAACCGCTATAGAAACGATCCAGTCAACGATCAAACAAATCACCAACACCAATAAGCTGGCGCGACGGATTTCCGTGAAGGATATGGGTCTTCACTTCCAACAGGTTTTTCATGCGATCCTTGGCGACATTATGGGCAATGAAGAAATCCTGACCCATTTATCTACGATCTCCACCTATTCTGGCGGCATGTATCATCACTCGGTCAACGTGGCCGTATTGTCAACCGCTGTCGGGATGTCGCTCGGCTACAACAAGCAGCAGCTCACGGAGCTGGGTATCGGCGCTCTATTGCACGACATCGGAAAAATAGACTTGCCCAAAGAAATGCTGGACAAAGAGACCCAATGGACCGCTGAAGAAAAAGAAATTGCCAAACAGCATTGCATGAATGGATTCAACATTTTGCGTAAGCAACACGATCTCTCCCTGCTCTCCGCTCACGTAGCCCTTCAACATCACGAGCGTCTGGATGGTAGCGGTTATCCGCAAGCCCTGAAGAAAAGTCAGATTCACGAGTACGCCCAGATTGTTGGCATCTGTGACATCTATGATTCCTTGACTACTCCTCGACCATGGCGCAAACGCTTCATGCCACAGGACGCGTTGGAGTATCTGCTCGGATCAGGCGGACATCTTTTCTCGCATCATCTCATTGACTCTTTCCGCCGTCACATCGCCATTTTCCCGTTAGGAAGCGGGGTTGTCTTGAATACCGGAGAGACCGGTGTTATCTGTAAGGTGGATCCCGATTATTGTCACCGTCCAACCGTACGCGTTTTAAGAGACGGTCGCGGGAATGATGTACGATTGCCGTATGAGATCGATCTGAAGCAAGAATTAAGAATGTTCATTATTGGCTTTGAAGATGAAGATTTGTTCAACTATAAACAAACAGCCGCGAACCAATAATCTCATAGAATGAGAAGCCCCCCTTTCATTTTGGAAGGGGGGTCTTCGTTCTTATATTTAGCGTCTACCAAACGTTTTAAACAGTTGCTGATACATCACAGCGACGTCTGCGCGGGTCATGGCTTGCTTTGGTTTAAATTCATGCTGATTCGCTTTTACCGGGAACAATCCACACGAGTAGGCAAGGGCTACCGATGGGATATCGGCTGGGGCTAAATCCGTGAAAGGAACCTTGAAAACCTCTTCATGTTTAAGGACTGGGCTTAAACCAAGGAAACGAATGACCATCTGGGCAGCTTCTACGCGAGTAATCGGTTGGTCTGGATTTAGCTTGCCACCGTTAGCAATAAGGTCATATTTCACCGCTTGCTGGATTGCGCCATAATAAGGATGCTTCTCGGTTACATCCTGATAATTGACCTTCACAGGTTCTTCATTATCACGATATTCATCAAACCTGAAGGATCGTAGCTCGTACTGACCACTCATTTTTATAAGTGAATCGATGAACTCCGCTTTGGTTACAGATTTATCGGGTTCCAGTTTTCCGTCCTGGACGTCGAGAAGGTTTTTGGAGATCGCAAAAGAAAGCGCCTCTTTATCAGGGTGATTGGCAATGTCCTGCGGTACCTTCATCTTACTTAACTCGTCAAAATTGATCCATTTCCCGGAAGCTGCATCGACCACTCCATTACTTCCCACTAAACGGTAGACAAGAATCGGAGTCGATTGCTTAACATCCATTGGGCCATACCGATAATCAAAACCTGGCTGGAAATAGGTGAGCAAGACTTTCTTCTCCTGAAGTTCTACCTCGACAGCCTGCTTTGCGTCTAATTTCGGTTTTATTGGGTTTATTACTGGTGAATTCCCTTCAATAAAATTGTGCATGCCGATGACTTCCCCATCTTTGGGATCCACCTCTACTTCGACTCCACCAAATGGACCTTCAACAGGAATCCCGTCGCATAACCAACCAAAGGAAATCGAATAGCCTCGACTGTTATTCTCCAGCATGGATTGGAGCATCTCTTTGGATGGCTCCTTGCTTAGGAGGTATAGCTCTCCTAACCGGTCAGGATACATTTTTTTCACCAGGTCGATGGCGTTCTCTTTTGCTTTACTCCAAGGAATCGGGGAATCAATTTTTTCTGCTGTTCCACCGAATCGATAATTTTGTTTCGCTTGATTGTCATACCCGATCTTTTCTCCTCGATCACTAATCGTCAGCCTAATTCCGGATTCATACCCTGATTTCTTAGAATCAAGAGGGACAAAAGAAAATGACCAAGACCGGCTCACGGTTCCATCCGGGTCAGTGGATGTTCCGCTACCCTGGTTGCCCTCAGATCGGAATTGCCCAGGGAACTTTTTGATCCATTCTTCCGCGATCTTTTGTGCTTCATCCATTCCAATCAGCTTGGCTGCTCCCGATTGGGCATGTACTGTGCTTCCCAGTGGTTGGATCGGGGTCCCTTGGGTAACGGTTTTTCCTGCCGAGTTCATTATTTCACCCGAATTGGCGTCTACCATGCTCGGGTCGTCCTGTGTGTATTTATAGACAAGTGAAAAAGATGCTCTGCCTGCGCCCGGTCTGGGGATTACATCACCGACTCGAGAGTATTGGAGAGAAGGTTTGATCCCTTCCTGCAGCTTTTTCTTGGCATCTTCAATTGAAAGTTTCGCCTTTCCATCCAGCAAAGGCTCTTCCGTCCAATTTCGACTGAAGCTAATAATGTTCAGGGAAGAATCGACTGTAATGTCAAACCCATTCTCCAGGAAAGGGATTCCATTCTCCACTCGTGTGTAATGAAAACCGATTTGCCCCAGTTCGTTCGCGCCGGAGTAGCTATTCCCTGTGAATTCATTCGCCTTGGACAGCTTGCCCACTTCATCCTTCGCTACCTTGTTCAGGAATGCTTCAGCTGCCTTTTGCGCAGCTTCAGGGGTCAGTTTTTGAGCTCCTGCTTTCAGAGCTTGATCTCTATTCCACAAGTAGTAATTGATAAGCTTGCCCGTCTTCGCATCTAACGAAACGTTCATTCCGTCATCCGCAGAGATGTTCCACCCCAGATTCCAAGTCGAATTTCTCTGGCCCCATTCCGGATGTGCGGGTTCGTATCGGATCTGTTCTTTTTTAGCCGATGCTGGTATAGCAATCAGCGATTTGGCGATTTTCACCGCTTCCTCCTGAGTAATTTCATTCTGCTTTTGTTCCGCGGCGTGAGCCACATGACTTGTCATCACACTAGATGGCGCCAAGCATCCCCCCATCAGCACAAATAGCGCGAGACTGACTTTAGCCGCATGGCTTGTTCTCTTTTTCATCATTTACACCTTCCCTCTCCCTTTGTCCTAAATATTGGACTTCTTTTATTCTACCAAAATTTTCAAAATGGTCAAAACTGGGAGAGAAGGGCTTCAAACTTATGCGTTGGTATCCAACATCGCTGGCATTTGAATTTCTTTTACACAAGATGCCTTGGAAAGGTTCATGACACACTTAACGATTGAAACGACATCGTGAAGTGGAATCTGTGTGCCCTGATGATCTGCCAAGACTTTTTCGATCCCGTCTTCATAGGGAATTTGGGTGGCAATTTCCCCTGGATGGATGCACGTAACGCCTATTCCATACTTCTTTACATGCTCCCGTAACGAATTGCAAATCCCGCGCAAGCCAAATTTGGAAGCCGCAAATGAAACCTGCGTAAATTCATTATGATCAAGGCCTGCTGTAGAACCGATTAAAAAGATTTTGGCATTGTTCGATTGTTTCAGATTGGGCAACAGCTTCTGGATACACGTAATAGTTGATGTTACATTCACCTGAATTATTGTAGAAATTTCGTTGGGATCATCTTTCTCAAAGTCGTAATCATCGCGAAAGCCTTTGCTCTCCCAGATGCCCACATTATAGATCAGAACATCAACGGTAACTCCCTGTAATGCGTCTGCGATTCTTTCACCTGCGTCAGCCAACGATAGATCCGCTTCGATCCAATGACGATGGACGCCGTCGGTAAGCGTTACGCTCGTGGGGCAGCTTCTGGAAACCATCCAAACGTGATCACCTACATCAGGCAAACCTTTGACAAATGCGTCACCCAATCCCTTGCTAGCTCCAAAGATCACAATGTTTCGCATCAATTCCTCCAAGCTGTTTTGTCATTTCTTACATTATAATTCTAAACTTTATAAAATAATATATATAATAACTAAAACTGGAATTTCCATGAAATCATGCAAACAAAACAAGGAGCCCTATTGCATACAGAATGACGGCAGAAAAAAAGCCGAAATTCCTCCTTCGTTGGTTGAAGGAATCTCCGGCTTTGATCGTTTTACGCTTCGTATTTATTCCAGGATAAAACATCGTCGAGCGGCAAGCGGTTCTTCTCGAAGCCTGCTTTGGTTCCTTTACCGAGGGCGATCAACATCAAAATAAAAACCCCCCAATCGAGCCTATACTCGATCAGAGGGTTAATCATACGTTTATGCGCGCACAGCTTCTGCGGTTACTGCTTTTTTGCTATTGGTTTGCTCGGATACATGGCGAACCAAGTCAACAACACGGCAGGAATAGCCCCACTCGTTATCGTACCAAGCCAGTACTTTGATTTGCTTCTCACCCATAACCAGAGTGGACAAACCATCTACGATGGAAGAATTGTCATCGCCGTTGAAATCACTGGATACGAGAGGTTCTTCACAGAATTCCAGGTATCCTTTCATTGAACCTTCCGCAGCGTTTTTCAATACATTGTTTACTTCTTCCATGGTCACTTTCTTGGATACATTCACAACCAAATCTACTAATGACACATTCGGTGTTGGTACACGAAGCGCGAAACCGTTGAGGAGGCCGTTCAATTCAGGAAGTACTTTTCCTACTGCACGAGCAGCTCCTGTGGAGGTTGGAATAATCGACATTCCGCATGCGCGGGCACGTCTGATGTCTTTATGTGGGTTATCTAGATTCTTCTGATCATTCGTGTAAGAGTGAATTGTTGTCATCAAACCATGTTCGATGCCAAATGCTTCATGCAGAACTTTGGCTACTGGTGCCAAGCAGTTGGTTGTACAAGATGCGTTGGAGACGATATGGTGCTTCTCATGATCGTAAATTTGATCATTCACGCCCATTACGATTGTCGCGTCTTCGCCTGTTGCTGGAGCGGTAATGACTACTTTTTTAGCACCGCTTGTCAGATGCTTGCTTGCGCCTTCACGATCCTTGAACTTGCCAGTTGCTTCTACAACGATCTCTACACCCAGTTCTCCCCACGGAAGTTTCAACGGGTCACGGTCGGAGAGCACCACAGTTGGTTTGCCATCGACCAAAATTTTGTTGCCATCTACTTCAACTTTATTCGAAATACGCCCATGTATGGTGTCATGTTTCAATAAATGCGCCAACGTCTCAGGAGGATAACTAGCATTTATCGCAACGATTTCCATATTGGGGTCTTGGATAGCCCGTCGGAATACCATACGGCCAATTCGTCCAAATCCATTAATTCCGATTTTGATAGTCATATATTTATGCCCCTCTCAGCAAATGAGTTATCCTTTATCGCTTATCTATATTATAATAAGTATAACACAATTATCAATGTGTTTTACTAAAAAATAAATATTTGGACTTTTCAACGGTAATTATAGTTTTTTACGTTAGAAAACTTGGTTATTACCCTAAGCCTTAACCGCCCCCCACTAAAAAAAGCACCCTAATTGCAAGGATGCTTCCCATCATTCTTATCAACATTCTTCTGCGTCATCCTGATACCAGAAAAGAGCGTATTCGGTCATCGTAGAAGCGTGACCCAATTGGCGTAGCATAGCTGATACGTTCCCCCGGTGATAGGTTCCATGATTGACCACTTGCATAAGCATCTCCGCCAAAGAGGTAACCCTTTTTCTCGTGTAGGGATTATCAAGGATGACCTTTCTCTCGATATCCGGTTCCTGGCTGAAGAACGCTTGATACTTCTTGGACAAGTCGTCAAACATCGCTTGCAATTCCTCAATGCTTGCGGACTCCGCTGCTTCCTTCACTTGATTCGACAATGGAAATGCTTCTGTAAGGCTCTTCCCACAGAGAACCTCAATCCAAAGGGTATCCACCATGTAAATGTGCGCCATTGCTTTAGATATGGAAGGAAAAACGCTTTGAACCTCTTGCTTGTATGTATCGGGCGGCAGCTCCTTCAAATAATTCAGCATCGTTTGGTTCGCCCAGACGTGATAATCGTACATTTTGATAGGAGTGGTCATTGATCATCTTCTCCTTTTTTATTTTGTGAATAGTGAATAAATTCAAAGAAGCCTGCTTTCCTATTTTTATTCATGCTTGGTTTTGGTATAACACTTTTCGCAGTACTGCGTGTTGAAACAGTGAAATATTTGCAATCACAATACTTATTCCATAGCTTAACTTTCTTTCCTTCTAGAAAAGGTTCCCAGGACAAATAAAGCAAAAAAGGAATAGATCTGTCCTTTGCAGCGGAAGATCTATTCCTTTTCTTTAAGAGCAGTGATAGCTTTGCCTAAACCGCGCTAACCTCAACGCTTATTCCCCAGAGACAAGAGCTGCGACGTCCTTGATCGCTTGTCTCCCTGCTTGGCTGATCCCGGCAAGCTGAAAGAAACCGTGGTTCACACCGAGGTACCGACGGCATTGCGCCTCCACTCCAGCTTCCAACAATCGGCGGTAAAACGTTTCTCCCTCGTCAACCAGCGGATCAAACTCAGCAGTCAGGATGTACGTCTCAGGAAGACCTTGCAGATCATCCCGGAATAACGGACTTGCTTCTGGATGATCGTTTGATAGGTCAGCTAAATAAGCCTCGAAGCCGCTCTGAAGCGTTTCCCGAGTAATTACGTAATCATCGCCGTATTTCTGATAGCTTTCACTTGAACCGCTCGCATCCAGCATCGGATAAATGAGAATTTGTCGTTTGGGAATCCAATTCCCTTCCGCCTTGAGCCTCAAACAAGTAACGAGCGTCAGATGTCCCCCTGCACTATCTCCTGCAAGTGTAATATCATCCGGGTTGCCACCCCAAGACAAGGCATGTTCTTGAACGATATGAGCAGCTTTGAGCGCATCATCATGTGCCGCTGGATATACATGCTCCGGTGCCAAACGGTAATCAACCGCGATGACGAGTGAGCCACTTAAATTCGCTATTTGTCGTAATTGACGATCATGCGTTTCGAAATCACCGCTTACAAAGCAGCCCCCGTGATAATAGAGGAAAACAGGCAGATTCTGTTGATCCAGAGGCTTATAGACCCGTAGCCGTATGCCGTCAATTGTCTCATCAACAACCTTCCATACAGGTTCTGACTCTCCTGCTAGAGCAATCGAGTTCAGGTATCCCTCACGACGCTCTTGAAAGCTCTGAAGTCTTGCGGAGGGACGTCCCGCCTCAATGAACTCGACAACCAATTTTCGAATGCCTGGTTCCAATTGGCTTAGATCCTTCACGAATATTTCCCCTTCCTTGTGACCTGTTGAATATCAAGTAATCCACCGCCAAAATTATATCATTTTCGCTAAGGATTTACGTTTCCCTTGAACTTTTTTCTGTAAATGTATACCACAGTGGAGTATGCTAATAGTTGAAATTATCCAACAAAACGGTGGTGTGCTTGTGGCTATTTTTCGTGAGTGGGTGGATTATCTTCATGGTTACAGCCGTAACGTCAAGCTGTTTTTTTGGTTTAATATCCTGTGGAACACGGGATTGGGTATGTTTGGCGTTATTTATAATTTGTATATCAAGTCACTGGGGTACGGGCAGGAAGCAGTCGGTAATGTTGTCGCGATGACGGCATTGGGGTCAGCCATTAGCTTGATTCCCGTTGGTATCCTAAGTGATCGTTATGGCCCAAAAAGAGTGGCTCAGATTGGCCTCTTGTTCGCCATCGCTGCCCTTGGACTTCGTGCTTGTGTTTCGAATATCCATAATCTTGGGACAACTGCTTTCATTAGTGGACTTTTTCTCGCCATGGTTCAGGTAACCGGTATTCCTTTTCTGGCTGCTAATTCCCGGATGGATCAGCGGGTTCATCTCTTCAGCTTCAACATGGCTCTCATGATGATTGCCAACTTTGTTGGTAATATCGGCGGGGGAATCCTTACTGACTTTTTGAACGGTTCCATCGGCTTTTCGGAGGTGGCTAGTTTACGTATTACGCTTTTGATTGGTGTGGGGTGTGCCGCGATTGGACTTATTCCCGTCACTATGTTTCAACCATCTGTAGGTGATGGGATAGAAAAACAGACCAAACAGCCCTTGCGTGTACTCTTGAACCATCATCGAAAATCCCTTGCCGTAATTGGCTGGTTTACCTTGTTGTCTCTTCTGACAAGTTCAGCGGGTGGCCTAATTGTTCCATATTTGAACGTCTATTTCGCTGATCGATTTCATTCCTCCAAAACATCGATAGGAATTATCGTATCTCTGGGACAGGCGGCTACAGCAATTGCTTATCTGATCGGACCGGCAATCGCCAGAAAGCTCGGGGAGGTACGCGCGGTGATCGTGCTGCAGCTTTCCTCTATCCCGTTCTTACTGCTCACCGCCTTCACGATGAACTTTCCTCTCGCCTGTGGCGGATATCTGTTCCGGCAAGCGTTGATGAATGCCGCCAATCCGTTCCAGACATCGATTAAAATGGCGCGTGTTGATCACTCTCTGCGTGGATTGGCTAACAGTATGGGAGATGCTGCCTTCAATCTTGGATGGTTCCTGGTTGCTCCGGTGAACACATTTCTTGTCCACACGTATGGCGCGTACTGGGGTTACGCCTACGCCTTTAGTTTGACGGCGATTATGTATTGCATGGTTTCAGTGCTATTTTATATCCTGTTCCGAAAAGGAGCTTCCTCCCCACAGGAACAGTCTTAATCACAAAAAGCAAGCAAGAGTCGAGCTCCTGCTTGCTTTTTTCAGTAAGTAAATTCTGATTGATAAATCTCTTGGTAGCGCTTGTGATAATAGAGGACACGCTGTACATAATGTCGGGTCTCACCGAATGGAATATCTTCAAGTGTCTCTTTTCTGCCATCCCACCGCTGATTCTTGATCCACGTATTCACACTGCCGGGACCGGCGTTGTAGGCGGCGATCGTTAGCACGAGATCCCCATCGTACCTCTTCATTAGATAGGACACATACCAGGTTCCAATGTCGATGTTTACTTTTGGAGTGTCCAAGTATTCTTTCGCCATGGGATCAAAAGACGCTTGTGAAATCACCCAGTCCGCCGTTTTGGGCATGACCTGCATGAGGCCAATTGCGCCTTTTTTGGAGGTTAGATTACTATTAAAGTTACTCTCTGTACGGATAATGGCCAACAATAAGAAAGGATCCACTTGAAAACGTTTGGCAGCCGTTTGAACCTCCGCCTCATACTTAATCGGATATACCCACTTCCAGATGTACGGCGTGCTCATAAGCAAAAATACTCCCATCAGAATCAAGAGAAGTATCGCTGCTGTTTTCCGCTTTTTCATTGATTCAACTCCGCCTGCAAAGTAGCAAGCAACCGATCGACTTGCTCTCTAGTCTGTTCACGTGAACCCGAATTATCGATGAGATAAGTCGCTTCCGCTTTCTTCGTTTCTATCGGGAATTGTGCTCGAATTCGCTTCATGGCCTGCTGCTCGTCAACCTCGTCCCGCTCAATCAACCTGGCTAATTGAACATCAGATGGAACGTAAACCAGCACAATGCGATCCACCATATACTGTAGCCTGCTCTCAAACAAAAGAGGAATATCCATGACAACCAGCTTGTTTCCCGCCTTTCCAGCATCACTGGCTCGCTCCACCATTTCTTTGCGTATCTGGGGATGAACGATTGTGTTCAACACATGCCGTTTCTCGTCATCACTAAAAACGATGTCACCCAACTTCTTGCGATCAAGTTGTCCGTCCCAATGAAGAATCTCTTGACCGAAGTACTGGACAATCTGCTCATAAGCAGGCTTGCCTGGCTCCACTACCTCGCGAGCGATTAAATCGGCATCGATAACAGGAATGTGGTGCTCTTTGAATAGCGAAGAAACAGTGCTTTTACCAGTGGCGATCCCGCCTGTAAGTCCAATAATCATGTCTTCCCTCCTTTCTACAGCTTCTGGCATTTCGGGCAAATATGAGTACCTCTTCCCCCCACCACGAAACGGATGATTTCTGTATGGCAGCTCGGACAGGCCTCTCCTTTTCGCCCGTACACATTCAAAGATTGCTGGAACATGCCCATCTCTCCTTGGCCGTTCACATACGATTTTACGGAGCTGCCGCCTTGCTCAATCGCCTCATGCAGCGTGGTGACAATCGCTTCATGCAGACGATTCATCTGTCTTGGCGTCAAATCGCCCGCGCTCTGCTCTGGATGAATGCGCGCTTTAAATAGTGCCTCGTCCACATAGATATTCCCCAAGCCCACCAGAAATTCTTGATTTAACAAGAGCGGCTTGATTTTCGTTTTCTTGCCGGAAAGCATTCGCCTTAACATCGCAGGCGTAAATTCTTGGTCTAATGGCTCAGGCCCTAAATTCTTTAACGGTTCGTTGTGATGCTCTTCTCCCAAAGGAAGGACATCCATGGTCCCAAACTGTCGCACATCTTTATAGCGCAGCTCAGTGCCATCCGTAAAATGAAAAATGACGTGCGTATGCTTCTCAACCTCTTCCTCAGACTGATACAGGCCATATCGACCTTCCATGCGCAGATGAGAAATCAGGACGTCTCGATCCAGCACGAATTTGATGAATTTGGCTCTGCGCTGGATTTGGTGAATGGTTTGTCCGATTAATTGGGCTTTGAACTCCTCGACATCATCGGGACGTCGGATAATCCGTGGGAGTAAAACACTGACTCGCTCGATGGTTTTCCCGATGACGAGCTGACGTAACGTGCGGACGACCGTTTCAACCTCTGGTAATTCAGGCATGGTGATCCTCCCTATTTGGCTTCGTTCCAGGTCCGTCCATAATGAACGTCTACCTTGAGTGGAACGTCTAGTTGCAAGGCTTCTTCCATCACTTCTGGCACGATTTGCTGCATGGTCGCAAGCTCATCCTCCGGTACTTCAAAGACCAGTTCGTCATGCACCTGCAGAAGCATTTTACTTCTCAGCTTTAGCTCTTCCATTCGCTCCTGCATACGGATCATCGCAAGCTTGATGATATCGGCGGCAGTACCTTGAATCGGCGTATTCATTGCCGTACGCTCAGCAAACGAACGAAGATTAAAGTTACTGCTCTTGATATCCGGCAGATAGCGGCGGCGATGCAGCAAAGTGGTGACATAGCCATCTTTTTTGGCTTGCTCCACAATCTCTTCCATGTATCGTTTCACGCCGGAGAAGACAGAGAAATACCGTTCAATGAATTCTCCCGCTTCTTTACGTGTGATGTTCAGGTTTTGCGAAAGTCCGTAGTCACTGATCCCGTACACAATCCCGAAGTTAACCGCTTTGGCTTGGCGACGCATCAGAGAGGTTACTTCGCCCTCTTCTACACCAAATACGTCCATTGCCGTGCGCGTATGAATATCCATACCCTTCTGGAAGGCGTCAATCAGGTTGGCATCCTGCGAGATATGGGCAAGAATTCTCAGCTCAATCTGTGAATAGTCGGACGCCAGCATGTACCAGCCTTCCTCAGATGGGACAAAGGCTTCACGTATTTTGCGCCCTTCCTCCAAGCGAATCGGGATATTCTGCAAGTTTGGCTCTGTACTGCTCAAGCGCCCTGTTGCGGTGGTTGCCTGATTAAAACGCGTATGGATCTTGCTTGTTCTCGGGTGAATCTCTTTTAACAAGCCTTCAATATAAGTAGAGCGCAGCTTGCCAAGTTGACGGAAGTGCAGGATTGTTTCAATGATCGGATGATAAGGCGCTAGTTTCTCCAGAACATCAGCACTGGTAGACGGTCCTGTTTTGGTCTTTTTGAGTACGGGTAAAGCCAGCTTGTCGTAGAGAATCTCCCCTAATTGCTTTGGTGAATTAATGTTAAATTCCTGTCCAGCCAGCGTGTAGATCTTTTGGGTCAAATCTTCCAGCTGAAGATCCAGTGATTCGCCCATTGCGACTAATCGGTGGCTATCTACCTTCACGCCGGTATATTCCATTTGGGCCAACACAAGACTAAGCGGCTCCTCAATCTGAGACAACAGCTCATCCAGCTGATTGGCTTCAATTTCATGTTTCATGACCGTCACACTTTGCCAGATCGCTTTGGCTTTGCGAGCCACATGTTCAGAGAGCACCGTTAACTCAGGCAGTGTACGTTTCGCGCCTTTGCCGTACAAATCCTCGTCGCTGGCTAATTGAACGGAAGCATACTGAGCGGCAACATCATGCAGACTCGGATTGCTTTCCGTCGCATTTAAAAGGTAGGAAGCCAGATAGCTGTCAAAGCGGATTCCTTTGATCTCAAAGCCATGCCAGGCAAGTCCGGCAAACGCCCGCTTCCCGTCGAACACCCACTTGTCTTGCTTGTCGTCTGATAACCAAGCCTGGAACTCCTTCCATTCCTTCGCCACTTCATACGACACGAAGAAGGTTTGTTCCCCACTAGCGAAGCCGAATCCAAGCAGTGGAGCATGGTGGTAGTTATCACCGTCAAATTCCAAGCTAAGTCCCATCGGGGAAGTAAGTTTATCGTTGTATGCTCCGGTTTGATCCGCCTCTATCACTTCAAAAGAAAACGCTTCTTTTGGCTGATCCTCCCCATGCTCTTTGGAGTCTGAAGAAGATGTCTTTACTTTAGGAATAAGCGATTTGAACTCCATCTTCTTGAAAAACTCGACCAATGCGGAGGAATCGTAGCCATTGTACACGGTGTCGTTCAATTCAACTTCAACTGGAGCATCCCGCAGGATCGTCGCCAATGATTTGCTCATCTTGGCTTGCTCCACGTTGTTGCGCAGGTTTTCTTGTAGCTTTTTGCCTGAGACCTTGTCGATATTAGCCAGCACTTCTTCCACAGTGCCATACTCGTGAAGCAGCTTAAGAGCGGTCTTCTCGCCAACTCCCGGCACCCCCGGAATATTATCCGAGGTATCGCCCATCAAGCCTTTGAGATCGATGATTTGAGTAGGCGTAAGTCCATATTTCTCAGAGATTTCCTTGGTCGTGTACAACTCAATCTCACTTACCCCTTTACGAGTAAGCGCGACAGAAACCCGATCCGAGACAAGCTGAAGCATATCCTTGTCTCCCGTAATCACCGTAACCTTCCATTCATCCGCTTGATCTGCGCGAAGCGTCAACGTTCCGATAATATCATCCGCTTCATAGCCTTCCAATTCAAAGCGTTGGATCGAAAAGGCATCCAACAACTCACGAATCACCGGAAATTGCTCAGACAGCTCTGGTGGAGTTTTTGCCCGTTTCCCTTTATATTCCACAAATTCACTGTGACGAAACACCACCTTGCCAAAATCAAAGGCAACAAATAGGTGGGTCGGTTTCATTTCTTCCATTACTTTTAACAGCATAGTCGTAAAGCCTAAGACGGCATTCGTATGTAAGCCCTGTGACGTTGACAGGAGTGGCAAAGCGTAAAACGCACGATTAGCAATACTATTTCCATCGATAAGTATCAAATGATTCATGGTCCGATCCCTCTCTTACTTTCACTAACTTTCATCATACCATAGGCTTGTCGAGAGTAGCAAAAATCACTGGAGTTAAACATTTCTTCATTGTAGATTGACCGAAAGCTGGTACAATAAAACGATAGTGTCAAATATTCTGCAAAAATATTAAGGGAGATTCACATGGAAAAGCCGACATTTCCACCGTATCTGGCGTTATTTATTGGTGTCGCCGCGGTGTCAACTTCTGCAATTTTTGTCAAACTGGCTTCTGCTCCACCTGCGATTATTGCGACGTATCGACTGATTTTCTCCGTGCTGTTGACACTTCCCTTCCTCTTTTTCACCAAGGGTGTGTTTCAAGAAATAAGACGCTTGCAATGGCAGCAATGGGCATGGGGCTCCTTATCAGGCGCATTTCTGGCAAGCCACTTTGTCCTGTGGTTTGAGTCGCTTAATTATACGTCGGTTGCCAGCTCTACTGTGCTCGTCACACTTCAGCCGTTATTCGCCTTCATCGGCGGGTACTTCTTTTTCAAAGAAAGAGTGAACATAATTGGAATACTGGGCGGATTGTTAGCGATAGGGGGTAGCTGCGTCATCGGCTGGGGAGACTTACAGGTAGGGGGTAAAGCCCTGTTTGGAGATATTCTGGCGCTGCTTGGAGCATTAACGGTCACAGCCTATTGGCTCATCGGCCAGCACATTCGTCGGGATGTTTCTATGCTGACGTACACCTTGCTAGTCTACAGCACCAGCAGCTTCTTCCTGCTGCTCTATGATGGTTTCATGGGATATCCTTTGCAAGGCTATCCGGCAAGCGATTGGGGCTGGTTCTTCTGTCTCGCGCTCATTCCAACCTTGCTTGGCCACACGATCTTCAACTGGGTGATCAAGTGGTTGAATACCTCAACGATCTCGATGAGTATCCTGGGTGAACCTGTTGGAACTTCGATTCTGGCTTACTTTATCCTTGGCGAAAAAGTAACCCTTCCACAGTACCTAGGTGGTGCTATCATTCTGTCGGGCATTTATCTGTTTATCCGCTTCAACTCCCATTCGAAAGGAGAAGAAACTGATGAATCCGCAACCTATGAAACGTAAAACGATCAAGGAGTATATCACAGGTCTCACGGTCTGGGGCAAAATCGGCTGGGTGATCGTACTTGGCTATATCGTTGGTCGATTGATTTATTGGGTTTCCAAACTGTAGAAGAGTAATCTTAATTAAAACGTGTCTGTAAGAAGGAGGTATTATGAACTCCCATTTTGTTCACCATATCTGTATCCAAACCAATCATTATGAAGAATCCTTACAATTTTATACGAAATTTCTTGGCTTTGAACTGATTTCGGAATGTCCTAATTTCCACAATCGTCATTATAATACTTGGTTGAAGTTAGGGAATTTTCATATTGAGCTACAAACTGGAAAAATAGGAGAGAGCCTTAGTAACTTCAATCCCAATTCGCAGGGAATCGCCCATCTTTGCCTTTGGGTAGAAGACTTGGTTAACGAGGTTGAGAAATTGAAACCATTAGGCGTTCGTTTCCTGTTAAAAAACGGAAAAGAAATATATCAGGTTGAAAATGGGAGTTTGTGTAAATTAATAGCTCCCGAAGGTACAATTATAGAACTGCGAGATAATCGAGGGATATAGAAACTTAAACGTCCATGAAAAGGCCATGCCTTCTTCTGTGAACAGCGCATTCCTGCCATAACAGGATAGCGCTGTTTTTTATGTCATCACAATACCAAATCGCTCTTTCAAAGCTTCGATTCCTTTTTCTGTGAGGTGAACGGCTCGATTCTTCTCATTTTTGGTGACCCATCCTTGTTCGAAAAAACGAGCTGCGATTGCTGAACCTAACCACCCGGAAATATGGTAACGTCTTTCACTCCAATCAAGACACGGCTTGGCAAATATCCTCCTTTTCGAATTGGCCTCTTCGGTATTGATTCCAAGTTGGAACAACCACTCTTTCCCTTGTTCCGTTACGACATATTCCCCATCTTCTAGGGTGAATACATTCTTTTGAAGCAGTGCTTCGGTCATTTTTACTCCGAGTTCCCCTGCCAGATGATCGTAGCAGGTTCGAGCATGGCGAACTTGCTTCAGCTGATCTGACTGTCGTAATGAACGCACTTGAACAGGGGGAGCAATTGTCCCTAGTGCTTCAAGAACCTCCGCGATCTCTGCGTTCGCCAGTCGATAATAGCGATGCCTTCCGTATTGTTCCGCTATCAGGAGGTTGCCTTCAACCAATTTAGCGAGATGGGAACTGATTGTCGCGTTCGAAACCTTGGCCACATAAGCCAGTTCACTTGCCGGTACGGCTTGGCCATTCATTAAGTAGTCCAGAATGATTGCTCTTGTCGGATCGGCGATTAGTTTTGCGATATATGAAATATTTGGGTATACATTCATATTTCGATGATAACCTAAATGTATTTTTATTACAATTGCCTTGATACTAGTCGCAAGGAGGCAATTCCTATTGAACGCAATTGATCTTAGCATTTTGAATTTAAAAGAAACCCGTCGCCGCTCCATCAAGTTATGGAGGTCTCTTCCTGATAGTTGGTTGACTTGGCGGCCTGACAAAGAAGCGATGTCCTTCGGAGAAATGATCCGTCACGTTTGGAGTGGGAGCTATTACTATCACATGGTGTTAATAAACAACGGGTCACTCCAAACACAGATCCCTCCCCCGTTTGAAGAAGAACCGATTCTTTCGGTTGAGAGTGAAATCGAATTAGCGGAACCGTACTTCGATGATTTTATCGCCTATGTTCAATCTCTCACAGCAGAAGAATTAGAGTCTCGGCTAATTGACCAAAGTGATGTTGACTATCAACGATATGTAGGAGACATGCTTTTGCGAATCGCTTACCATGATGCGGTTCATGCGGGTCAATTTTTACAGCACATGCGTATGGTCAATCTGGAAAGACCTCTGATATGGGACTGAAATGGAAATCCTCCAGTTCTTCTGTTATCTCTTCCACCTCTTGTGGCAACAGCTTGGTCGCTTCAGGTACAATTCTTGGTTCATACTCCAGTTCCTCAAACGAATAGACAGAAATGACGATCTGTCCCTGGCGTGAAAATGATCGGATGAGAACGGGGTGCGAGTACTCATTGCGAAACGAAAAATCGGGACCGCCCCAGCTCACCGTCGCATCACGTCCCGGGGGAACATAGGGCACTTCACGACTGTGGGAGTAGCGGTTGATGATCTTTAGCCCTGCGCGATCTACAGCATTAAACAAGGTGGAGGATACCTGACAAATTCCTCCCCCTATGTCTTCGGAGAACTCTCCTTTTACAATAATCGGCGCTGGCTTATACCCTTTGGCAGGGGTACGCCTGCCAACCACCTGATTAAACGAGAATGTCTCTCCTGGAAAGACCACGTGACTGTTAATCGCTTGTGAAGCGAGATGAATATTATGCGCTCGATTCTCGTTGTGTTGCCGATAATACGTCACGTACGACCCAATTTGTTTTTGCCCCAGCTGCCGAAGCAACGAACGATCCACCTTGGGATAAATCGGCGTCACAGGTGCTTGAATCTCTTGGTTGCTTTGCCCGTAATAGAAGGCAAGCACCCGTTGGAGCATCGCTTTTTGATTGAGCTTCAAACCCGCCTGTTCAGGGATTACGATTCCCATCTTGTCAAAACGCGCGTTCCTAGGAGCCTTATACATCCTTTGGGCTAATCGGTTCAGCCGTTTCAGGAGCTTGTCTTCATCATAATGAGGCCACCCTAACACAGATAAAGTGATTTCTTCTCGGCTCAGCTTGCCAACAGGCTGTTGATTCGCATAGATCACCAATTCATCTCTAGACGGAACAACCGGAGCCGTTTGCGTGTACAATAAGGCAGCCAACATCATCTCAAGCATACCAGACTCACCTCCCCGAATAGTATGGGCGAAGAGGCAGAATTACTTTCAGAAAAAAAGAGCAGGTCACAAGACCCACTCTTCTGCTGGCTTATACGGAGCACTTTCAATTTCCTGGCGTTTTTGTTCCGCCAATTCACTTGTCCACTGGAAAAAGTAAAGCTGGCTGTTCACGGCTTCCTGGCCTTCTTCCGGAGATATCCGGTGATAGGTTCCTGTTGAATCAAGCACTCTTGCTTTGGTGTTGTCTCTCAGATAGACACGCAGAATTTGAGTGACTCGTTCCACCAGGTTAGGCTGCTCGATCGGGAAAAGAAGCTCTACGCGACGATCCAGATTACGAGTCATCCAATCCGCGCTGGACAGATACACCTCAGGTTCTCCACCGTTTCCAAAATAAAAGATTCGGCTATGTTCGAGGAACCGATCAATAATACTGCGAACCTGAATGTTTTCGCTAACACCGGGGATGCCAGGCCGCAAGCAACAAATTCCTCTAATAATCAAATCAATCTGAACACCTGCACATGAAGCCTCATACAGCGAAGAGATGATTTTCTCGTCCGTCAGTGAATTCATCTTGGCGATGATGCGCCCCGGTTTCTCTGGTGTGTGCTTCTCGATTTCGCGACGGATCATTTCGCGGAACTTGCGGCGAAGCCCTTTAGGCGCAGCCTCCAGCTTATGCCATTCCGGCGGCTCTGAGTAGCCGGACAAGTCATTAAATAACGCCGACGCATCTACACCAATCTGCGGGTTGCTCGTAAAGAGTCCAAGGTCGGTATACAATCTAGCGGTACTATTATTGTAATTTCCCGTGCTTAAATGCACATACCGGCGAATGTGATCCCCTTCTTTACGGACCACAAGCGTAATTTTACAATGCGTTTTCAACCCAACTAAACCGTAAATGACCTGACAACCGGACTTCTCCAGTTGACGGGCCCAATGAATATTATTTTCTTCGTCGAATCGAGCCTTCAGTTCAACCAAGACCGTCACTTGTTTGCCGTTCTCGGCGGCTGTCGCAAGCGCCTTCACAATTGGTGAATCTCCACTGACTCGATACAGTGTCTGCTTGATGGCCATCACTGAAGGATCTACCGCCGCCTTGGTAACAAAATCAACCACACTATCGAACGATTCGAACGGCAAATGGACGAGAATATCCCGTTCAGCAATTGCTTCAAAAATATCCTCTTCCCCGATTAAATCGGCGGCAGGCTGCGGCACCATGGTCTCATTACGCAAATGGTCATAGCCTTCTAATTGGGTGAAACTCATGAATTTAGTCAAATCTAGCGGGCCATCAATCGGGTAAATATCACGGGGGTGAATCTCCATCGCCTCTTGGAGAATCTTCCGTACATCGTCATCCATTTGCGCGTCGATTTCCAAGCGGACAGCCGCTCCCCATTTGCGTTTCTTCAATTCTTTTTCAATTTCCTTCAGAAGGTCTTCTGCCCCTTCTTCATCCAGCGTCATATCCGCGTTGCGGGTAATTCGGAATGGATGGACGGAACAAACATCATTTCCTTTAAACAGACGATTGCTGTACATCTTGATGACATTTTCCAGCAAGATAAATTCTTTTTCGTTCTTGCTCGGAAGCTCAATATATCGGGAGAGCACGGCAGGCACTTGCACGACCGCAAACACCTTTTTGCTAGACTTCGACTTCTTACGCTCCAGCATAACCGCTAGATTCAAGCTTTTGTTCAACAATAAAGGAAAGGGTCGGCTTTGATCGACAGCCAACGGAGTAAGGACCGGATAAATATGATAATCAAAATAATCGCTTAAAAATAACTCCTGCTCTGCCGTCAGCTGATCAGCACCTAGGAAATGAATTCCTTTTTCTGAAAGAAGCGGGATAATCTCACGGTTGAAACATTGATATTGTCTTTGTACCATCTGATGTCCCCGTGAGTTGATCATGCGCAGCTGTTCTTTCGGTGTATATCCTGAGGAATCATGCTTGTTGAAATTCACTTTTACCTGATCCTTCAAACCAGCGACACGAACCATAAAGAACTCATCCAGGTTAGAGGAGACGATTGCCAAGAATTTCAATCGCTCCAGTACTGGATTGGACTCATCTAAGCCTTCCTCCAACACGCGAGCATTAAACGCGAGCCAGCTCAATTCCCGATTAATAAAATAGTCCGGATGAAGAAGATCTCTTCCTTCCACCGGTTCTCCCCCTTTTTCCGTACCATATGTGTCCTACTATATATAATACCCTTCTGCGAATTTTGATCAAACACCTTCTTTTTTCACTCAATTCGTACACGCTATTGGAGAAATAAGCAAAAATAGGCATCCCGATTCACGGTTAGCCTATTTGCTTCGCTCGCTACTTATTCAGATCTGTCATTTTCCCTGTGTCCAAGTAGATTATTCGCTCACAAATGTTGGTAACATGATCAGCGATTCGTTCTAGATATTGCGCTACCAAAAGCAGATGGGTTCCTTGCGAAATCGTCTGCTGCTGTTTGGTCATGACCGAGATTAGATCGGAAAAAATCTTGGAGTAAAATTTATCCACGATGTCATCTCGAAGAGCAACGACTTCTGCTAATTGCCTGTCCTTTGCAATGTAAGCATTCAAACTATCACGCACCATCGCTTTTACGTGATTGGCCATCTCAGGAATATCGATCAATGGTTTAGGATAGGCTTCATTCATTAGTCTACGAGTCGTTTTTGCGATAGAGACGGCGTGATCACCCATTCTCTCCAGATCGGTTACCAACTTCAGCATGGTACCCAATCGACGCAAGTCAGAACCGACTGGTTGCTGTAGCGCGATTAGTTGCATGCAGCCTGTTTCAATTTCTTGCTCCAGCTGATTTATTACGCCATCATGGCTAATAACTTCTTCCGCAAGCGTCAAATCGCGATCAACAAGGCTCTTTATGGCTTTATGAATCGCTTCTTCCACGAGTGTACCCATCGAAAGAAGCTTACGATGCAAACTGTCTACTTGAACCTCAAACGCATGTCTAGCCATGTAAAGGCCTCCTCTCGATGCTACTTTGAATTCACCAAACAATCTTACATCGTTTATATGTACCTATTTTTAATATAATGTTATCTTTTTGTAAAATTTGCTTAGAACCGGTGATCCAGATAGTTCATTGGTAGACGTACGGTAAAGGTTGTTCCCTCTCCCTCGACGCTTTGCACGCTGATATGCCCGCGCAGCAGCTCACATAGATGTTTGACGATCGCAAGACCCAGTCCGGTCCCCCCAGAATCTCTGGACCTTGCCTTGTCTACTCTGTAGAATCGCTCAAAAATCCGCGAGAGGTCCTTCTCTGGAATCCCAATCCCTGAATCGCGAATGATAATCTCCACCTCATCCTCACGCTTGTTAACCTCAATGGCGATCAGACCATTCTCAGGCGTATAGGCGACCGCATTGGCCACCAGATTTAATAGAATCTGCCTGAGACAATCTTTATCTGTGGTAATGAGTACAGGGTCTTTCATCGGAAGCTCTACGGTGTGTTCTTTTCGCTGAATTTGCTCTTGGACAAGAGCCACTACCTCTCTCGCTACCTCTGTCACATCTACCTTGCCCTGAGATAAAGAGACTCGCTTCTGCTCAATTTTGGACAAGTCCAGAATATCGACAATTAAGCGGAACAATCGTTCACTCTCATCATAGATAATTTGTAAAAAGTTGCGGCAGACTTCTTCATCCTGCATCGCCCCATCCAACAAAGTCTCTGTAAAGCCTTTAATGGATGTAATCGGAGTTCGCAGCTCGTGCGACACATTGGCGACGAAATCACTTCGCATCTTCTCTAAACGACGGATTTCTGTGATATCGTGAAGGACCGTGACAACCCCTTTGGCTTCTCCTTTGATATTGATATAAGGGGCAATATTGACGTCGAGTATGCGTTCCTGCGGATAATAGATGTGTACTTCCTCACGTACTTTTTGACCGGTATCGATACATTTATCAATGTATTGGCTCAGTCCAAAGTTGCGCCCCGCTTCAATATGAAGTTTACCTACCAATTCACTTTGATGAGTACCTAACAGCTGCTCCACTGCCGGATTCACCAGCATGATTCGCCGGTTCTCGGTCACAACCAGTACACCGCTCACCATATTGGTTAAAACCCCAGTCAGCCGCTGTTGATTCTCCGAAATCTCGTACATTTGCTGTTCCAAGCTGGATGCCATAAAATTGATCGCGGCCGCCAATTGGCCGATCTCATCCTTAGCTTTCAGTCTCACACGGCTCTCGTATTGACGCTGGGTAATGTTTCGCGCAACCCGTGTAATCTCTTCAATCGGCCTTGTAATACTTTTTGCGATTTGAGAACTTACCAGTGTGCCGAGGATCAACGTGATGAACAGTCCGGTTGCCAAGCTGTACCACATATGGTGGATCGTCTGGACAATGTATTCCACAGACATAGCCGAGCGTACAGCACCGATAACTTCGCCATTCGAAAGAACCGGGACCGCTATATACATCATATCGTAGCCCAATGTTTCGCTAAATCGAATAGACGTGCCTTTGTGTCCGCTAAGCGCACTCTCAAACTCCGGTCGATTCCGGTGGTTCTCCATATGTCCAGGATCGCTATTCGTATCCAGCTTCACTTCCCCAAGTCGATTAATAATCGTGATTCTCGATTCGGAGGTTTGGGCTATGCTTTGCACTCTCCCATGTAATGCAACCTGATTGTTAAAAATCTCGGGATCATGTACCACTTCCGAAACCATTTGAGCTTCCTTGCCAAGCAGATCGGATAGATTTTGCATGTAGGATTGTTCCAGGATCTTGGCAAAGTAGACGCCCATCAGCAATAGGACAACAGAGATTAGACCGAGAATAGTCAAATTAAGCTTTAGCCGAAATCGGTACATATCTCTCCTCCAGACAAATTAACCTTCCAATTTGTATCCTAAGCCACGTACCGTTTTAATATAATGCGGGTTCTTGGTGTCTTCTTCAAGTTTTTCACGCAGATGACTGATATGCACGTCCACAATCCGAGAATCTCCAATGAAGTCATAATTCCATACCGCATTCAGCAATTGGTCACGAGTCATGACTCTTCCTTGATTGGAAGCAAGATGCTGCAGGAGTTCAAATTCTTTAGGAGTAAGCTCTACTTTATCCTCGCCGCGGTAAACTTCGTATTTCTCTGGGAACAGACGAATCTTACCGAATGAAATCATAACCTCTTCGTCTACCGCGCTTTTCTGAGGCATCGGCTGAATGCGTCGTAAAATGGCTTTAACGCGAGCCACCACCTCACGAGGACTAAATGGCTTCGTCAAATAGTCATCGGCTCCCAGTTCCAGTCCTAAAATCTTGTCCAATTCATCATCTTTTGCTGTAAGAATGAGAATCGGCGTTTGAACCTTTTCCTGTCGAAGGGTTTTACAAACATCCATGCCATCCATTTTCGGAAGCATCAGATCAAGAACAATAAAGTCGGGCTTTTCCCGATGGGCCATTTCTAGCGCCTGAAGTCCATCGTGAGCAACAATACACTCATATCCTGCTTTTTCCAAGTTAAACTGGAGTAGTTTGGAGATAGACAGTTCATCATCAACCACTAAAATTTTTGTCACGTCAGAGGTTCCCCCTACTTACGAAATGGATCAATATCTTTTTGAATTTTGCGCAAATCCTCAATAGACTCCGCTATTTTAGCATCCGCCGCAGGCTCTTTGCTCGGATCGTTCTTATCGAACGCGTCAAATAATGCTTGATAACCCTCTTTCCGTTTATCCAAAGCCTTCATTAATCGGTCACGGAACGGTTCGAGTTCTGATGGAATATGAGCGGATACCACATCGGCATAGATATTATCGTTAATACCCATTCCATTCGAAATGGTATTTTGTACCTTCGTCCGTTTTACTTCTCCTTTTTTGTACATGTCGCGGACATCTGTCAACACCTTGATGCCGTTAGGAGCTTCTACGTTCACTTGATCAACTATTTCGATGAAATCTTTCTTCGCTTGAGCCACTTCCTCAGAGCTTGCTTGCAAACTACAACCGCTTGCAACCATAAGCAAAATGGCAAAGAAAAATGGCAATAATCCCAGCTTCATATACTGCTTCAAATTGAAAGGCCCCTTTCCCCATCCTATCAATAGTTTGTTCAATTGACAGAATTCTACTATTTTAGTCTGCCAGAAGCAAATATGTGTGACAAGTAATTTTTCTGTTAAGAAAAGACTTCGTCCCTTCCCGCTCTGTTTAAGCTCGCTTGAAGTATCTACTGTCCGCTCCGTTCACTTCGCTATGTTTCGCTTAAAATGAGCTTCGAGCGGACGAAGTCTTTTCTTCGGTGGGCTTACGCGAGTGGACGGAATGTTTAACTGCTTTATCTCTGTAATGCATTAAACATTCCGATATTAAAAAAAGGTGTCCTGCTTTAAGCAGAACACCTTTGAAGTTGTTAACTTACGCCAAAACTTTCATGACGTTGCGTACGGAGTCAGCGGATTTATCAAGCGCCGCTTTTTCTTCTGGAAGCAATTCAAGTTCCATAATTTTCTCGATACCGTTAGCACCCAACAAAGTTGGAACGCCAAGGTAAAGATCGCTATAGCCGTATTCTCCTTCAAGGTAAGCGATGGAAGGCAAGATGCGTTTCTTGTCCTTCAAGATCGCTTCAGCCATTTGAACGAGAGAAGCCGCTGGAGCGTAGTAAGCAGAACCATTACCCAACAAGTTAACGATTTCGCCGCCGCCTTTGCGGGTACGTTCTACGATGGCATCCAAACGATCTTGTGGGATCAAGCTTTGGAGAGGAATACCGCCAGCATAGGAGTAGCGTACTAGTGGAACCATGTCATCACCGTGTCCACCCAATACGAAGCCAGTTACGTCCTCTACAGACACCTTCAACTCTTCTGCTACGAACGTACGGAAACGCGCAGTATCCAATACGCCGGATTGTCCGATTACGCGCTCTTTTGGGAAGCCGGACGTTTTGAAGAATGTGTAGGTCATAGCGTCTACTGGGTTAGAGAGAACAAGAACGATGGAGTTTGGCGCATAGGTTTTTACTTGCTCAGCTACAGAACGCATGATGCCAGCGTTGGTGTTAACCAAATCGTCGCGGGACATACCAGGTTTACGGGCGATACCTGCTGTGATGATAACAAGGGCAGCATCTTTGATATCCTCGTAGTTTGCAGTACCTGTGATGTTCGCGTCAAAGCCAAGAACTGGGGAAGATTCCATCATGTCAAGAGCTTTACCTTTGGTTGGGTTTTCCAATTGCGGAATATCAACCAATACTACATCGCCAAGCTCTTTTTGTCCGAGGATGAACGCAGTTGTTGCACCAGTGAATCCACTACCGATAACCGCGATTTTTTTACGAGCGTTTGTCATCGTAATTCCCCTCCAATTTTTACTTGTTTATTCTATTCAATTAGGTGATTCTTACAGGTTTTTGATCAAAGCGTCGCCGAACTCAGAGCATTTGAGTTCAGTTGCACCGTCCATCAAACGAGCGAAATCGTAAGTAACGGTTTTATCGGAGATGGTTTTCTCCATTGCGTTGATCAACAAATCAGCCGCTTCATTCCATCCAAGGTGACGAAGCATCATTTCACCAGAAAGGATCACAGAAGATGGGTTTACTTTATCCAAACCAGCATATTTCGGAGCTGTACCATGAGTTGCTTCGAAAATTGCGTGACCAGTCAAGTAGTTAATGTTTGCTCCTGGAGCGATACCGATACCGCCAACTTGAGCAGCAAGCGCGTCGGAGATATAGTCACCGTTCAGGTTAAGTGTCGCTACTACATCGTATTCAGCTGGACGAGTCAAAATTTGTTGCAAGAACGCATCCGCAATGACATCTTTCACGATGATTTTGCCTGCTGCTTCCGCTTCTTTTTGTGCTTTGTCAGCGTCGCCGCCTTCAGCTTTAATGCGATCGTATTGTGCCCAAGTGAATACTTTATCACCGTATTCAGCTTCAGCTACTGCATAACCCCAAGTTTTGAACGCACCTTCAGTAAACTTCATGATGTTTCCTTTGTGTACAAGGGTTACAGATTTACGCTTGTTGTCGATCGCATATTCAATCGCCGCACGAACAAGGCGCTCAGTACCATCTTTGGAAACAGGCTTGATACCGATACCGGAAGTCTCAGGGAAGCGGATTTTCTTAACGCCCATTTCTTTTTGCAAGAACTCGATTACTTTTTTCACTTCAGGTGTACCTTCTTGCCACTCAACACCCGCATAGATATCTTCAGTATTCTCACGGAAAATAACCATGTCAGTCAGTTCAGGGTGTTTAACAGGAGATGGAACGCCATCGAAGTATTGAACTGGACGTACGCAAGCATACAAGTCCAACTCTTGACGAAGAGCTACGTTGATGGAACGGATACCGCCGCCAACTGGAGTAGTCAAAGGACCTTTGATTGCGATCAGGTATTCGCGAATTGCGGTTAATGTATCTTCAGGAAGCCATTCACCATATTGGTTGAACGCTTTTTCACCAGCAAAAACTTCAAACCAAGCGATTTTTTTCTCACCTTTGTAAGCTTTTTCTACAGCAGCGTCCAATACACGAACAGATGAGTTCCAGATGTCTGGTCCTGTACCGTCTCCTTCAATGAAAGGAATAATCGGGTTATTAGGTACGATCATTTTACCATTATCTACTGTAATTTTTTCGCCAGTTGTTGGCAAGGACAAGTTCTTAAACAAAGTAATCACTCCAGACGGTTAGTATATTACTGCTAAGTATATAGTGATAACCTCGGTAACAGCAGAAGGAGAACTACTATGAAGCGCCAAGAGTCCAGCGCTACAGTAGTAGTTCACCTTACTTTCTGCAATGAAGTTTATCGTTGATCGATTGGAACATAATGTTTATTAACCGGTCCTGTATAATCTGCGCGTGGACGGATCAAACGGTTATTTTCATATTGTTCCATAATGTGAGCTGTCCAACCCGACATGCGGCTGATGGCGAAAATCGGAGTGAACAAATCAATTTCTAATCCAAGAGAGATGTAAACAGATGCGGAGTAGAAATCAACATTTGGTTTCAAACCTTTTTCACCTGTTACCATTTCTTCGATTTTAACGGACATTTCATAAAGCTCTTCGCGCCCGATTTGCTTAGTCAATTCTTTAGACATTTGACGAAGCCATTTTGCGCGAGGATCACCGTCTTTATACACGCGGTGACCGAAGCCCATGATTTTCACTTTGTTGTCAAGCGCTTCACGAACCCAAGATTCTACACGATCCATAGAACCGATTTCGGTAAGCATTTTGGCAACCGCTTCGTTAGCTCCCCCGTGAAGTGGACCTTTCAACGTTCCGATTGCGGATACAACACCAGAGTACATGTCAGTCAACGTAGCAACCGTTACGCGGGCAGCGAAGGTAGACGCGTTGAATTCATGGTCAGCGTGTAAAATGAGAGCGGTGTCAAAAGCTTTTACTGCTGTTGCGGTTGGCTCTTGGCCTGTTAGCATGTAAAGGAAATTTTGAGCAACCGTAAAGTTAGGATTTGGAGCTACTGGCTGCAATCCTTTGCGGATACGCTCAAATGCCGCTACAATTGTTGGGGTTTGAGCCAACAAACGGATGGCTTTGCGATAGTTCGCTTCTGACGACATATCTTGTGCTTCCGAGTCGTAGAGAGCTAGCGAAGAGACAGCTGTACGCAGGGCTGCCATTGGATGCACTCCATGCGGATAAGAACGGATGCTATCAATTACTTCTTGTGGAACAACGGCGTTGGCACCTA
Organism: Brevibacillus ginsengisoli; assembly: GCF_050113715.1. NCBI lineage: Bacteria > Bacillati > Bacillota > Bacilli > Caryophanales > Paenibacillaceae > Brevibacillus > Brevibacillus ginsengisoli. The sequence goes on along the minus strand of NZ_JBNJQR010000001.1, from coordinate 74,046 downwards.
ACTCTTTTTGTAGCTTTTCCAGCTGATCGCGCTTCGGTAGCGCTCCATGCCACAGTAAATACACCACTTCTTCAAAGGTAGCGTTTTCAGCTAATTCATCTACATTGATACCGCCATAGCTTAATACACCGTCAACGATAGCGCAGATAGATGATTGAGCAGCGACGACTCCTTCTAGTCCTCGAGTTGCTGTCATAAGAACTCTCTCCTTTTCCGTAAAATGGTCTCTCTAGTAGGTTGTGAGGCCATCTTCCTTTTACCACCAATTCGTATGTTACGCGCTTTATAAAGGCATCTTTCGATATTTCATCTGTATGGTGGAAGAAGGGATGAAAGCGAGAGACACCTTTTCTTGCAGCAAGGGAGAAGATACATCGGATAAATGTATTCTCTTTTCACATGGGATAAAAAGAAGAATTAAAACGTTATTTCGACAATAATTATAAAAGATATTTACGATTTTGTGAATAAAAATCGTATAAACTGTCACATTTATACCTGATCTTGCCTATGCAACTAAGCTTACGGCATAATAGTTACAATAAGGTTACACAACTTATGCGTTAAAAATTTTGCTTAAGTGGCGTTTTTTACCAAGATGGGAGTGGTTACCCTGGCTCAAGAAATGTTGGTACGTTTACTTCAACGTATCTTCCAAATCTCAAGGTTGTTGTTCGTCATCCTAATTACGTATGCTTCGTTCAAGCTCATCCATTTTCTAACACCATTACTGTTCCCATTTCTCATTGGGTTAATCATTGCGGTCATGGTCAATCGGCCCGTTACCTTTCTCTCCAAAAAGGGACGAATTCCAAGGTGGCTATCTGTTCTGATTGTTCTTCTATTATTATTGGGGATTATCGGCGGTTTGCTTACACTCGTGATTACGGAAACAGTTTTAGAAATTGGACAGCTCATCACAATGCTTCCTACATTTACGGATGAGCTTACGCATTACCTGCAACGAACAATTAGCCAAGACTTTTTGATGGGGATCTATAATCAGCTGACATTCTTCTACCAACAGCTAGATCCAGGCTATAAATCAACCATCGACGCTAATGTGGGCAGTGCGCTCAAAACGATCTCGCAGGCCGGACAAGATATCGTCCTCGGTTTCTTGCAAGGGATCAAAAATCTGCTGGTTTCGCTTCCAAATCTGGCAACGATTTCGGTGATTTCACTCTTGGCCGCATTCTTCATCAGTAAAGACTTTTACCTGTGGCGCACCCGTGTAAGAAGGATTTTACCCAACGTCCTAAATAGTCGGTTGGATACCATCATTCTCGATCTGCGCAATGCGTTGTTCGGATTCGTCAAAGCTCAAATGACCATCATCTCCATCACGGCTGCCATTGTGATCGTTGGACTTCTTATTTTACGCGTCAATTACGCGATTACGATTGGGCTTTTGACAGGGATCGTGGACCTGTTGCCGTATCTGGGAACAGGAACCGTCTTCGTACCGTGGATCGTCTACTTGTTCTTTAAAGGGAACTATTCACTGGTGATTGGTTTGTCCATTCTGTATGCGGTTGGCATTATCGCTCGCCAGATCATCGAACCAAAAGTACTTGCCGATAACGTAGGACTTGAACCGCTGCTTGCCCTGATTGCCATGTTCACCGGACTGAAGCTGTTCGGATTCCTCGGTTTGATCATCGGTCCTGTCTCGCTTGTGTTGATCAACGCGCTGATTCGCGCAAGGATCTTTCAGGACGTGTGGCGCTATATCAAAGGAAACCCCCTTACGCCTTAGCGAAGGGGGTTTTTCCATAGGAGGATTTATCTTCGGAAGAAAAACTGAATCTTGCCCGTTGACATCATGTTCCACAGCCATTTTTTAAAGAAATAACGGATGATCATTCGGGTGTAAGGAATAAGAAAAAAGATTCCAAACACATCCGTTACAAATCCTGGAGTAATCAACAGAATGGCACCGATCATGACTAAAATCCCATCGATAATGGAATCGGTCGGCATTTGTCCACGTGATGTCTGCATCTGAAAGTTGCGTAATACCTGTAAGCCTTCCTTCTTGGCAAGCCAGGCCCCCAATACACTTGTGAAGATGACCAAAAGAACCGTCCACCAAGGACCAATAACCTTGCCAACAGAGATTAATCCCCATAGCTCTATAGCAGGAACGATAATAAATAATACCAGCAAAATACGAAACATGATGATCACACCCTTATCACTTGTCTCTTGCCTAACGTACTTATTTATTCTTACGTGAAAGGTTCCATTCGGTTTCTAACATGGCATACATGTCTGGAAGGCTTCGATTCAATCGGATGGGCCTCAATGCCGGGTTCGTGAAGACATGCTGGGTTTGACCATGCACAAGCAGTGTGTCGGTGTCCAAATTGACAATCTCATATCGGAAATGAAGACGTAAGGGAGTCAACTCTTCGATGATTGTGCGCACCTCCACCATATCGTCATAACGAGCAGGTGATTTAAAAGAAATCGCAGCATCTGTCACAGGCAACAAAACACCCTGTTCCTCCAGTTGCCGATAGGAAAATCCCAAATCCCGAATAAACGAGGTTCGTCCAATCTCAAACCAATTCAAATAATTGGTATGATAGACCACCCCCATCTGGTCTGTTTCCGAATAACGTACCCGAAATTGGATGGTTTTATAGTCAGTCAAGCGCATGGCATAATCTCTCCTTTTACCCAATCAATCTCTTGTCCCTATTCATTTATTTTACCACATTCACGAAAAGGCTTCCTCGACACCAGATTATGAAATAAGAGCAGGCCGTCTGATCCAATCAGACAGTCTGCTCTAGTTCGTTCTTCACACTATTAGAGTACGCGGGTAGCTCCCGTGTAAATGTGGCCTCTTTCTGAATCAACTGTGACAATTGTTCCTTCTTTCAGCTTGCTGGTTGCCCGTTCAACACCAACAATGACAGGCACGCTAAGGTTCAACCCAACGATTGCCGCATGAGAGGTGAGTCCGCCTTCCTCAGTAATGACGGCACCTGCGCGTTTAAATGTCTCGATGGTGTCGGAGTCCGTTCCATATGTCACCAAAACGGCTCCATCCTCCATTTTTTCAATCGCTTCAGATGCGGAGCGGGCAATAATGACTTTGCCGGTTATGACTTTGCGGCCAATTCCTTGTCCTTTGGCAACCACATCGCCGATCACGTGAATTTTCATCAGGTTGGTTGTGCCTGTTTCACGAACAGGTACACCAGCAGTGATCACTACCAAATCACCATGACGAACAAATCCTGCGTTCAAAGATTCACGCACAGAAATTTCCAGCATCTCATCGGTTGTCTCGGCAACTGGTCCAATCAGTGGATATACGCCGTTGACCAGAGAAAGACGGCGAAGTACATCCTCGTGAGGGGTTACGGCAATGATTGGTGCTTTTGGACGATATTTCGCAACCATACGAGCGGTATGACCGCTTTCAGTCGCGGTTAAAATCGCTGAAGCCTTCAAATCAAGCGCAGAATTGGCTACAGCTTGACTGATCGCATCGGTAATCGTCATTTGTTGGCGCATTGTATGGCTATCGAGGATTTCACGATAGTTCAGTTCCTGTTCCGCGCGCATAGCAATGCGGTTCATGGTTTCTACAGATTCAAGCGGATATTTACCGGCAGCTGTTTCTCCAGACAGCATAATCGCGTCTGTTCCGTCAAAAATAGCATTCGCCACGTCGCTTGCTTCCGCACGAGTCGGACGAGGGTTACGCTGCATGGAATCAAGCATTTGAGTCGCCGTAATAACTGGTTTACCCAGCAAATTGCACTTCTCGATCAATTTCTTCTGAACCATTGGCACTTCTTCTACCGGGATTTCTACACCCAAGTCTCCACGCGCTACCATTAGGCCATCAGAGACAGCGAGAATCTCGTCTACATTCTGTACGCCTTCTTCATTCTCGATCTTAGGAATGATGTCAATCTTGGCATTATGACGCTCCAAAATTTCACGGATCTCTAAAATATCCGCGGCCTTGCGCACAAAAGACGCGGCAATGAAGTCTACATTTTGACGAATACCAAATTCAATATCCGCCGCGTCTTTTTCGGTTATGCCCGGCAGTTTAATTTTAACCCCTGGAACGTTGACGCCTTTTTTATTTTTGAGGATCCCGCCATTCTTGATTCGGCAATAGATTTCGGTCCCCTCGATCTTTTCAACGGTAAGTCCAATTAAGCCGTCATCAATGAGGATTGTGCTGCCAACTTCAACATCCTGCGGCAAATCTTCGTACGTAATGGAGACGCGCTCTACTGTTCCAAGAACATCTTCAGTGGTAAGGATGATCGTGTTGTTCTCCACTAATTCAACGTAATCTGTGGTTAAATCCCTGGTGCGAATCTCTGGGCCTTTGGTATCCAACAAGATGGCAATGTGCTTGCCTGTCTCTTTACACGCTTGACGAATGTTCACAATTCTAGCCGCGTGCTCCTCATGGGATCCGTGAGAAAAATTCAGCCGGGCTACGTTCATCCCTGCTTCGATCATTTGTTTCAACATCTCAACCGATTCACTTGCTGGTCCGATCGTACATACGATTTTTGCCTTCCGTAACAATTGAATTACCTCCCGTATATGTAAGTCTAAAAAGTTGTTGGAGAATTGCTTTAAATGGACAATGTACGAGCAAGCTGATAAACAGATAAATCCAAGGTGTGTTTCTTCGCAAGCGCTTCGTCAATATCAACGTCAACGATTTGGTTGTTGGAGATACCCACCATTCGGTCAGCTTTACCTTCCAAGAGCAAATCTACAGCGGCTGCACCCATACGGCTTGCTAGCATTCGGTCGTTCGCGGTAGGTGAGCCCCCACGTTGGATATGACCAAGTACGGTTACCCGGGTCTCCCAGCCGGTACGGGATTTAATCATCTCAGCATATTCTGTAGCGCTACCCACACCTTCCGCTACGATGATGATGGAATGTTTTTTACCACGACGATGACCCGCATGCAAGCGTTCCACAATATCATCCATATCCTTATCAGCCTCAGGAATAATGATGGATTCCGCTCCCGCAGCCAGTCCTGCCCATAAAGCCAGGTCGCCCGCGTCACGTCCCATTACCTCGATAATGTAGGTACGTTCGTGTGAAGTTGCCGTATCCCTGATTTTATCGATTGCTTCCACGATGGTGTTGAGCGCTGTATCAAAACCAATCGTGAAATCTGTGCATGGAATATCGTTGTCAATTGTGCCTGGGATTCCGATGGTTGGGAAGCCTTTTTGGGTCAGCTTCTGCGCTCCGCGGAAAGATCCATCTCCACCAATGACGATTAATCCTTCAATGCCATGCTTCTTGAGTTGTTCAATCGCTTTTTGCTGACCTTCTTCTGTTCTGAACTCTTGGCTGCGCGCTGTGTACAGAATCGTTCCTCCACGGTGAATAATATCCCCTACGGAACCGAGGGTCATTTCTTTAATGTCTCCTCGGATTAGCCCATCGTATCCATGATATACTCCATACATTTGAACCCCGTGATAAACAGCGCGTCGTACCGCTGCGCGGACTGCCGCGTTCATTCCAGGTGCGTCTCCTCCACTCGTTAAAACCGCCATTTTTTTCATTACAATTCACCTCATTATTAATTTCTACAATTAGCATGGCTTGAATCTTGAACAGTATGTAATATACCGAATCTGTTCGTCTTGCTTGTGTCATACTGTTATAATTAATAATAATTTCTGTTACACCTATTCAAATAATGTGCCATGCTGTTAAACAAATGCCTCCAAGCCTTGATACGACTCGATTGTAACAGATTTCACGTAAGAAAAATAGTGCAAAAAAAATACTCCCCTGTATTACAGAGAAGTATATTCACCCATCTTTTTAAACTTATCATACCGATCCTGTACTAATTCTTCAGGCGACATCGTCATCAGTTCACGCAGTCCTTGTACAAGCTGCTCTTTCACGAGGTGAGCTTGCTCATTCACGTCACGATGAGCACCGCCAAAAGGTTCTGCAATAACGCCATCAATAACCCCTAATTCCAGCAAATCAGGCGCGGTAATTTTCATGGTCTCCGCAGCTCGCATCGCAAGGCTCGAGTCTTTCCACAACAAAGCTGCTGCACCTTCAGGAGATATTACGGAGTAAACCGAATTCTCCAACATATAGATTCGGTTACCTACGCTGATCGCGAGCGCTCCTCCGCTTCCTCCTTCTCCGATAACCACGCAGAGAATCGGAACTTGGAAGCTTGCCATTTCTAATAGATTGCGCGCGATCGCTTCACTTTGTCCGCGCTCCTCCGCCGCTTTGCCCGGATAGGCTCCTTGCGTATTGATGAAGGTGATAATCGGACGACCAAATTTATTGGCTTGCTCCATCAAGCGCAAGGCTTTGCGGTAGCCTTCCGGATGCGGCATTCCGAAGTTGCGAGAGATATTTTCCTTGGTATCTTTCCCTTTTTGATGCCCAATGACCGTTACCGGTAACCCGTCCAATTTGGCGATACCACCGACAATCGAGGAATCGTCACCATACAGACGGTCTCCGTGTAATTCCAAAAAGTCAGTAAAGATTCTCTCAATATATTCAAGAGTAGTCGGTCTCTCTTGATGACGAGCGATTTGGACTCGTTGCCACGGCGTTAAATTCCCATAGATCTGATCCGCCAAATCCTTGGCCCTCTGCTCTAATCGAACCACTTCATCCGAGAAATCGATCCCTTTCTCTTCGGTAAAACGTCGCAGTTCTTTAATTTTGTCTTGCAGTTCGACTAGCGGTTTCTCAAACGCTAATTCTCCCGCCATGTTACACTACCTCCCGATCCGCGTGCATCTCTACAATTTTGGCTAATGTTTCACGCATTTCTTTGCGATGCACGACCATATCGAGTTGACCATGTTTGAGCAAAAACTCTGCCGTTTGGAAATCCTTTGGCAGCTCCTGGCGAATGGTTTGTTCAATAATTCGGCGACCAGCAAAGCCAATCAACGCTCCCGGCTCGCCAATGTTGTAATCGCCTAAGGACGCAAAGCTTGCTGATACACCACCAGTTGTTGGATTCGTCAACACGGAAATGAACAAAAGCTTCGATTCACTTAATTTGGCAAGCGCGGCGCTTGTTTTGGCCATTTGCATCAAACTGAGCACACCTTCTTGCATGCGCGCCCCACCCGAGGCACTGAACAAGATGAAAGGAAGCTTTCGTTCAATGGCTTGTTCGATGGCTCTGGTAATTTTTTCTCCGACAACCGATCCCATACTTCCCATCCGGAATCTGGCATCCATGACCCCAAGCACAACCCGATGGCCATCCAGAAGTCCTTCTCCGGTAATAACCGCTTCATTCAAGTTGGTTAGTTCCCGATCCTGTTGCGCTTTTTCTGAATAACCTGGGAAATTGAGCGGATTGGTTGAGATCAGATCCGCGTCGAATTCTTCTACCAACTTGCCCTCATCCAATAAAGCCTGTATTCTCTCCGGCGCACTCATCGCAAAATGATGATTGCAACCGCGGCATACTCGCAGGTTTTTATCAAGGTCTTTGGAATAATGAATGTTTCCACATTGAGAACATTTATGCATCAGACCTTCTGGAACTTCCTTAGGCTCTTTCAACTCTTTACTTTCTTTAGGTTCTAAAGAAGGCGTACGCCCTATGTTTTCAGTTGGAATCGTAGCGAATTTACGCTTCTTACCAAAAAGATCTTTAAGCACAGAAACACCCCACAATAATGGTCAGTGAAGGATGGTGCTGAGTACCTCTTGGACTTCAAGAAGTTCGCTTCCTGGTACAAGAATCTCGTATTGCTTGGACACTCTTGCTTCGCGAACCTTCACCAGGAATCCTTCATCTGTCAAGCGCTGCTGAATTCGTTCGGCTATCTTGGCGCTAGGAGCGATGTAGATGACAGTCCACATGATGCTTCCTCCTCTTAATATCAACCCATAAACACTGTAATCTGCATCATCATATCACAGTGCCGATTGTTGCCGCAAACCGATAAAGGGAATTACAGTTTGCTATTGTCGAGGTGGGCGCGCATATGGGCTACTGCCTTCTCTTCTTCACCTTCACGAATCGCAAGCATAATCTCTCGATGTTCCTCCAGTGCCACTCGGGCCCGCCCTTCTCGCGACAATGAACTGTTACGGACACTTTCACTGTATTCGATAAGGGGTGCCCAAATCCGGTGCAGCACCGAGTTGCGACTGGAGCGGCAAATGACGCGATGAAACTGGTAATCTTCCTCCATTGGAATTTCTCCGCGTTCCACTCTTTCCCACGCCACTGCCAAAATTCTTTCCATTTCTTCAAAATGCTTGGCCGAAGCCCTCCGGCATGCCAACCGCACAGCTTCCAGCTCCAGGATTTTACGCATTTCGACCAGATCTTTCTTGGTCTTGGCATCCCGCAGAATAAAGTAACCTAAAATATCAATTAATCGATTTTGCCGATAGTTTCGTAAAAAAGTACCTTCCCCGCGGCGTGTTTCGATCAGCCCCAAAAGCTCAAGCGCCCGAAGCGCCTCACGAACGGATGAACGTCCCGCTCCAAGCGCTTCGGATAAATCGCGCTCGGAAGGGAGTTTATCGCCGGGTCGCAGGTTCTCACGCTGCATAATCTCGTGAATTTGTAACAGAATTCCTTCGTATGCTTTCCGTTCCTGCGAAGAGTCGAGCATACTCTACACCTCCTATTGGGAACACTCGGTAATTGCCGAGCCTTTTGGTGAGAGTAGAACCGTTATTAGGATTGTTGGTAGGCAATAGATGCCAGCTTCTCTGTTTTGACACGTACCTCTTCAGGGTCTACCTCTTTACGCGCTACACCGCTCTTCATTGCTGCTTTCGCAACCTCATACGCAACAAGTGGAGCTACGCGCGGGTCAAATGGAGATGGAATGACTTTATCCGCATTCAATTCTTCAGCGGAAATCAGGCTTGCAATGGCATGTACGGCGGCCAATTTCATCTCTTCATTGATGCTTGTGGAGTATGTATCCAACGCACCACGGAAAATTCCTGGGAAGGCCAATACGTTATTAACCTGATTCGGGAAGTCGGAACGTCCTGTACCAATGACAGCCGCACCCGCTTGCTTCGCTTCGTTTGGCAAGATCTCAGGAGTCGGGTTCGCCATGGCAAAAATAATCGCGTCACGATTCATGGATTTCACCATTTCTTGTGTTACAGCACCAGCAGCGGATACACCAACGAATACGTCTGCTCCTACCATCGCGTCTTTCAACTCGCCAGAAATCTTGGAGCGGTTTGTTACTTCTGCCACTCGCTCCTTCACCGGATTCATACCGAAAGGACGACCTTCATAGACAATCCCTTTGGTATCGCACATGAGAATCTCTTGTACGCCCATGCTGAGAAGCAATTTGATAATCGCAATCCCGGCAGCGCCTGCACCATTGACTACCACGCGGATTTGGTCGATTTGTTTGTTGACTACTTTCAGGGCATTAATCAAGCCCGCAGCCGTAACAATCGCTGTTCCGTGCTGATCATCATGAAATACTGGAATATTGGCTTCTTTTTTCAGGCGTTCTTCAATAATGAAGCAAGCCGGTGCCGCAATATCCTCTAAATTCACACCGCCAAAGGTAGGCTCAAGAAGCTTAACCGTCTCGATGATTTTTTCAATATCCGTTGTATTTAAGCAAATCGGGAAGGCATCTACACCTGCAAACGCTTTGAACAGAAGTGCTTTTCCTTCCATAACCGGCATCGCCGCTTCTGGCCCAATGTTGCCAAGACCAAGTACAGCTGTTCCGTCACTTACAACGGCTACCAGATTACCTTTAATGGTATATTCGTATACTTTGGTTGGATCATCAAAGATTTCTTTGCAGGGTTCCGCAACACCTGGAGAATAGGCGAGGCTCAAATCATATGCACTGCGTAAAGGGATCTTGGAAACTGATTCCAGTTTTCCTTGATGCTTTCTGTGAAGTTCAAGTGCTTCGTCTCTTAAATTGGACACCATAACCACTCCGTTTCATTTTTGCGGATGTATATCTTGCTAAGTGGTCTGACCACTAAAGAAAAATTATGTACTCATTATAACAAAACCGTCACAACTGTAAAGTCAGCGAAAAAGCGCAAAAAGGGAGGACATTTCCTATCCTCCCCAGTTTATTGGCATTTCTTTCAGGATTACGCTCTCTCTTCCCACTATTTCTCTCGCTTGCTCCAAAAATGACTCGTCTGGGTCAACGCAATATTCGGCAGGAAGGCGGATCGTCTGCTTTTTGCCCTCATAATAAAGCAACACAGAAATCGTTCCTCTTCTTTCGACAAGCAATTTTTTTAAGCGAGTTAATGTCGAATCCCGTTCTTGCTTGGCAGAGATTTTGACGAACGCAACCGTCTCGGTCTGAACCTTTGATTGCGAATGAGTTTCAGGCTGCTGTTGGACTTCAATCTGTGACTGTGCTTCTATCTGTGATTGAGATGGAGCTTGAGGCAGCGGCAGCGTCGTCACATCCCAGAAGCGTGAGGCGATCAGCTTGCAGATATCCTCCTGCACATCCACGCGTCCTTCCACGACAATCAGCTGTTCCTTTTGCAACAAGCTCTGATGCTTCTGAAACACCTGCGGGAAGACGACGACTTCGATGGGAGCCGTGCGATCCTCCACGACGAGAAAAGCCATGGGTTCCCCTTTTTTCGTCTGAATCTGCTTGCTCTCCAGAACCATTCCCACCAGTTTCACTGTCTGATTGCGTTGATTCTCTTCAATCCGGGCAATACGAATGACCCCAGGATGATTGCTCAGATGGCGATAATCGTCTAGCGGATGACCCGATACATAGACGCCAAGCATGTCTCGCTCTTCTTTTAGACGCTGGATTCCGGTGAAATCGGGTACCTCAGGATAGGAAGAGACCGGAATAACTGTCTGATCGGTTGTTGAGTCTGTGTTCGAATCGGCTTGTAACGGAGCAAACAGATTCAATTGAGCTTCGTCCCGCTCCCGTCGACGCAAAAGGCCTTTCTCGAGCGCTTCATCCAGTATGACCAATAATTGAGCGCGTGAACCCGGCAGCGAGTCCAACGCACCGCACAGAATCAAGGATTCAATCACTCGGCGATTCACCAGTCGGCTGTCCACTCGGGAACAGAAATCAACGATATCTCGATAAGCGGCTTTCTGGCGCTCCCGCACGATGGATTCCACCGCGCCATACCCGACATTTTTAACGGCCGCTAGTCCAAAGCGAATCTTGTTGTTTTGTACGGTAAACAGCGCTTCACTGTGGTTTACATCGGGCGGAAGAACCTCCACCTGCAGTCTGCGGGCCTCGTCGACGTACTCGGCTATCTTGCCTTGGCTGCCAATCGAGAGTGACAAGAGTGCTGCCATAAAAGCGACGGGATAGTTGGCTTTGAGATAGGCCATCTGGTAAGAGATCATAGCGTAGGCCACTGAATGGGCTTTGTTATAACCATAGTCGGCAAAGCGAACAATCAGGTCGTATATTTCATTCGCCAATTTCTCGTCGTATCCCTGACGGATGCTTCCTTCCACAAAACGCTCGCGCTGCTCTGCCAGCAATTCACGCTTCTTCTTCCCTACTGCCCTTCGCAAAATGTCCGACTCTCCCAACGAGAAACCAGCCATCTTGGAGGAAATCTGCATGATTTGCTCCTGATAAATCATAAAGCCATGCGTCTCACAAAGGATCGGTTCCAGATCTGGATGGGCATAATGTACCTTTTCCTTACCATGCTTGGCCTGAATATATTGCGGAATGATCTCCATTGGCCCCGGTCGATACAAGGCAAGAACGGCGATAATATCGTCAATCGTGGACGGTTTCAATTCTCGCAGCACATTGCGCATACCCGACGACTCCAATTGAAAAACACCCGTGGTCTCTCCTCGGCTAAGCATCCGAAAGCTCGCCTCATCATTCATGGGAATCTGGTTTAAAGACAGCTCAATTCCAATGGAACGCAAATGATTCAATGTTTCTTGAATAATGGTCAGGTTGCGAAGTCCCAGGAAGTCCATTTTCAACAAGCCTACTTGTTCCAACACTTCCATCGGATATTGCGTCAGGCTTAAGCCTTCACTGCCAAGCTGCAAGGGTACATACTCCGTTAATGGATCACGGGAGATGACGACACCTGCGGCATGTGTCGAAGCGTGGCGCGGGAGCCCCTCCAAGCCTTTGGCTGCCTGAATCAGCTTGGCCACTTGCGGGTTATCCTGCGTCAACTTCACCAGATCAGGGTTCATCTGCATGGCTCGGTCAATATTCATTGAGTGGGATTGCGGGATCATTTTCGCGACACGATCAACCAGTCCAAGTGACAAGCCTTGCACCCGTCCCACATCTCGAACAGCCGCTCTTGCTGCCAATGTTCCAAAGGTAATGATTTGGGCGACACGGTCATGTCCGTATTTGTCTGCTACATACCGGATTACTTCATCCCGCCGCTCCACGGCAAAGTCGATATCAATATCTGGCATGGTGATCCGCTCGGGATTCAGGAACCGCTCAAACAACAGGTTAAACGCCAAGGGGTCAACATTGGTAATATGAAGGGCATAGCTGACAATACTTCCAGCTGCTGAACCACGTCCCGGTCCTGTCGGAATCCCATGATCATGCGCGTATCGCATAAAGTCCCAGACAATCAAAAAATAATCGGTAAAGCCTGTTCCAGTAATAATCGTTAGTTCGTGATCTAATTGGGCGGTAATCTTCGGCGTCAGCTCACCATATCGTTCCCGGCATCCTTGCAGGCAAAGCTTCCGCAGATATTCATTAGGATCAATGTCATCCGGCAAAGGAAATTTCGGTAGGATATGCTGATCAAACACAAGCTCCAACTGACATCGCTCAGCGATGCGAAGTGTGTTCTCCAGCGCTTTGGGCGCAAAAGCGAAGTTTCGTGCCATTTCTTCTCCGCTTTTGAGATAATATTGATCGGTCTCATAGCGAAATCGCTCGGGTTCATCCAATGTTTTGGCTTCCTTGATCGCCAAGAGGACGTCGTGAAGCTCATGGTCCTCTTGATTGACATAGTGCACGTTATTGGTCACGACCAACGGAATTCCCAGCTCCTGATGCATCTTCACAACTCGTTGGTTCAGTCTCCGCTCAATCTCCAGACCGTGATCCTGCAATTCCAGATAAAAATGCTCCGGTCCGAACAGCTTCTGATACCACTGGGCTGTCTGGGCTGCAGCTGTGATATCGCCAGCCAAAAGCAGTCTTGCGATCTCACTTTCTCTGGCGTCAGCTATAGCGATCAGACCGGCTGTGTGCTTCGCGAGAATGGTCCTATTAATTCGTGGCAGAATCTGTCCGCCTTCCGTTTGAGCAATCGTCGTAAGCTTTAAGAGATTGCGGTAGCCTGTGTGATTCTCTGCCAGAAGCACCAGGTGAAACGGTGGAGCTGACTTACGGGTAATACGCTCGTCTAATGAACCATCTACCAAATTGACCTCAAGCCCGATAATCGGTCGGATACCGGCTTCTTTACACGCCCGATAAAATGGAATGGCTCCATATAGGTTGTTATGATCCGTAATCGCGAGAGCCTTCATTCCCAGCTCTACCGCTCTTGGTATCAATTCATTAATCCGCGCTGTGCCGTCAAGCAAGCTATATTCAGTATGAACATGTAAATGAACGAATGGTGTACTCACCTAACTCGTCCTTTCTATTCGTCGTTAGTTCTTGAATCATACTTTCTATTATAGCGCAAATGTTTGCCATGCGAACGTATAATCGCTCTAATTGACCACTTTGGCTAATTTTAGTAGGATGAGAGGGTACTTAATTGTTCGGTACGGAAAGGAGCCTCTCTTATGTGGTTCGCTACGTATGTAACAGGACTTGCGGGTTCTTTGATGGGCTGGGTCTACTACAGTATTTCTGCGCGCCGACGTGGGATTCACCCGCTGGAATCCAAAATGATCCTTGGAAAAATGAATGTCATGCTTGGACTTTTACTCCTCTTTTTGGGAGCTAACCAATTCACATTCGACAATTTGGACGCGACTCGTATCATCGTTGCCTGTCTATTTCTTGGCGTTGGAGGCATCAACCTCATTCTGGGCTTGCGCAATTATCTTCGTTTTAAGCGTGAGTGGTTGTCGGCAACACGGAATAAGAAAAGCGCCTAACCCTTAGTACTTAATAAATGCTTTTAAGGAATTGCTTGTAGTTGTTTGCAAAGAACAGGCACCTATCGAGTGTAGGCGCCTGTTCTTTTTAGTCTATGCCCAGGTTACTGACAGCACAGTTTACCAGCCGGATAGTCTGCCTTTCCTTGAAAAGCCGTTTCTAATGCTTTCATAACAGCCAGCACCAGATCTTCACGATAATGGGGAGCGACAATTTGCACGCCAACTGGCAAACCTGCACTCTCCCGCTCATTATGCGAGAGTGTTTGAATCACTCGATCCTTACTCTGCTGACGTTCTCGAGCTTCTTCTGTACGGACTTGGGAAAGAGAAACAACACCCGCTGGCATCTGCAAATAGTTAAACAAGCACCCGTATGAACCTTCAAATGATAAATTCAGTGAGGCATCATGTCCCAAGGCAGTCGTAATAAATGGTGGACAGATTAGCACATCAATCTGCTGGTTCCTCCATTCTTGTATAAAAGTCTGTTGATGCAGAGCTCTCGCTTGTACCAGTCGATCTATCATCTCTTCTGTTTTTGCCCCTACATGCGGAAAGATTAGCTCACCCACCGTTCGCTGGCCCAGGAGACGGAGAATACCACTAATGATTGGGCGGAGACTGGGTTTGATGGATTGTACTTTGTGGACTTTTTGCAGGTGAGGGCTCTCAATCTGTTCATGCAGTGTCCGACGCAAGCCTTGTCCGCCATCAGCCAACAGGATGGAATAGAAACCTGTGAACATCTCACGAATATGCGGAGGTTTAAATTCGACCACCTCTGCTCCACTTGCTTTAAGTGCCGCTGCCGCTTCCTGAATGGTGCGTGCGATGGCGGGTGCTACCGGAAGTATCCCATCATCGAGGATGTAGCCCACCCTCAATCTGGATAGATCAATCTGCTCAGGAGCAATTGGATACTGCTCAGTTTGTTCTGTTTGTTCCGTAACAACCTGAAGGGCCAACGTCAAATCATCGACAAATCTTGCCATTGGTCCGATTGAGGACATGACATTTCCCGCTTTTTGGACATGATAGATTCCCTGTGGAGGTCTTGTTGCGATACGTCCGGGGGTAGGTTTGATCCCGTGTATCCCGCAAAAATGAGCTGGTGTTCGAATGCTCCCCCCGATATCAGTTCCCATCCCAAGCGGAGAACCCCCATACGCAATGATCGCTCCCTCTCCACCTGAGCTTCCCCCTGGTGTCTTCGCATGATTCCAGGGATTCAGACTCCTGCCATAGACCGGGTTAACACATTCACAGCCCATCAAAAGCTCCATGACATTCGTTTTCCCCAATAGAATCGCACCATGATCTTGCAATTTATCGATAACAGGATCATTTTGATTCGCTAGGTGATCGAGACGACTGCGCACTCCCCATGTACAAGGCGTTCCTGCTACTTCAATAGACTCTTTTATCGTGACAGGAACCCCATGCAGACGACCGATTCGACTCCCGCTTCGAACCTCCCGATCCAGCTTGGTAGCAGTTCGTCTTGCTTGATTAAATAAAGGAACAGCGACAGCCTTAATCAGTTGGTCTCGCTCTTCGATTCTGGCGATGAGCGCTTCGACAATCTCTTGGGAACTAAATAAGCCAGATGCAACTCCCCCTGCCATCTCTGCAGCACCCATTTGAAAAAAGGATCGGTGATGCTGACTCACCATAGCTCCATCCCCCTGACTTAGTAGGTATATCGGCAATTCGACCAATATGATCCAAGATCATCATATACCAATTGTGAAAATTATGAAAATACATTCTCCTTGTATGTACAGGGTTTTCGAGACTTAAGCCACTTGAGTTAAGAATTTCTTAAGAATTATGGAATGGTTTACTTAAGATCTATCCGTTAGTATATGAACAGTTGTTTGGAAGAGGTTGCCAATTGTTCAAGGGGTGATATAGTAAAAAACATGTCTGTTCTATTCTACGATACGGTGGTTCAAGGAGATAACGTTCATGGTAAAAGAGAGAATTCTCGTAATAGACGATGAGGCAGATATTCGTCAGTTAGTGGCAATTTATCTTCGAAATGAAGGGTATGACGTCATTCTGGCAGCAGATGGTCTGGAAGGATTAGAATTGCTTGATAAGCAATCGGTTGATCTGGTCATCCTCGATATCATGATGCCAAAGCTTGACGGAATTGATGTATGTATCAGAATGAGAGAGTTTCATAACATGCCGATCATTATGCTATCCGCTAAAAGTCAGGAAATGGATAAAATACACGGACTCAGCACAGGAGCAGATGACTACATGACAAAGCCGTTTCATCCTTTAGAATTGGTAGCGCGGGTTAAATCCCAGCTTCGACGCTACAAGAAGCTGAATGTTCCTTCTATTCCCAAAGAAGACGAAATTGAGATTGATGACCTCGTCTTGAATGTGTCCACTCATGAAGTCAAGGTTGGCGGAAAAGATGTGCGATTAACTCCGCGTGAATTCTCCATTTTAGAGCTGCTCGCTCGTCATCGCGGCATGGTATTCAGCAGTGAACGGATTTATGAACGGGTCTGGGGAGAGTCTTTCATGCAATCGGACAATACCGTGATGGTACATATTCGCAAAATCCGTGAGAAGCTTGAAGACAACCCGCGCAAGCCGATGTACATTAAAACAGTCTGGGGAGTTGGATATAAAATTGAGAATTGAGATTAGCGCACCGAAATTTATTAGAATACCGTGGCAAATGATTTCACGAAAGGTGAGAAGCTGGCGACATACATTACTCAGAAGCTTACGCGTGCGATTAATACTGACATTTGCTGTCTGTATTGTTGCCGGATTGATTGTATACGCTGTGACCAAGCCGATATTTGAAACTCAGAATATGTCTGCTGAGATTCATTACGAGGGAGGCATGGATGAGATTGATAATGTAGCCAGAGAATCAGTAATGCCAGTGATTAACCAATACAATCAAGATTTAAAAACCGCACTTGGAAATCCTAAAACCACCAAAGCAGGCGAAGGAGCCGTTACTGGAAGTAGTCCCCAAGAAGTAGAAATAATTGATGGATCAATACACAACGAGAAAGAGTACATCAAAAACTTGCAAGAATTCATTGATCAACAAGGGAAAAACTACGAAAAAAAAATCATGATCATCGATATGGATGGGAAAGTCCTCTATAAATCAAGCAATACAGCTGAAACTCAGGTAGACATTCGTACCTTGATTGGTCAGGCGATGGAGGCTCGAAGTCACTACAGTGGAATCAGCTACTCTGGGGATTCCCATCCAATGATTGAGTATTCAAGCTTTATTCCGATTGAACTGTATAACAACCAAAAAGTATTCCTAATTGTGACTGGCGCCCCTCGCCCAAACATCGTGTACAACAATTTCTCGACTACCCCTATACTTCTCCCTATTCTTCCTGGTCTGATTACATTCTTCGTCCTTTTCTACTTCTTGACCAAACGAAAGATGAACCAAATCGGGGAGCTGTCTGCTGGTTTACGGGAAATTGCCACAGGCAACCTCCAGCATCGCGTCAAAGAAGGTAGCCAGGATGAAATCGGTTCACTTGCAGTCAACATCAACCATATGGCTTCAGAGCTGCAACTTAAAATCGAGGAAGAGCGCCAAGCCGAGAAAGTGAAAAACGAGCTGATCACCAATGTCTCACATGATTTGCGTACGCCTCTGACGACGATCATGGGATATTTACGCTTGGTTCTGGATCACAAATATGAATCTGACGAGCAAATGGAGGAATACGTGAAGGTTACCTATGGAAAGTCGGAGAAGTTGAAACGGTTGATTGATGACCTCTTTGAGTACACCAAACTGACCAGCCCTGGCGTCCGATTGCACCGAAGAGAAGTATGCATGAATGAATTAGTCGATCAACTGGTTGAAGAAGCTGTTCCGCTGAGTGAGGAAAACGGTCTTGTCTTTGTGAAAGAAATGACCCACGAGCGAATCATCGTCGATGTAGATGCAGACAAGATTGTGCGAGTAATTGATAATTTGCTGACCAATGCGATCACCTACAGCAACAAGCCTAGAGAAATCCGAGTTAGACTAGACTCTCTTGAACAGAAGGCCATTGTTCAAATCGACAATTATTGCGACACACTGACGGATGAAGACGTTCCACGTTTATTTGAGCGGTTCTATCGGGCTGATCAGTCGCGCTCTGCTTCAGGTGGTTCAGGACTTGGTCTGGCTATCGCCAAGAGCATTATCGAACTCCATGGTGGAGATATCTGGGCCCATAAAGAAGGCAATTTCATTCGTTTTTCATTCACTCTCCCTTTGTAAACTGCACAGGTGTATTGAAACAAAACCCTGCTCGACACAAACGGAAAGCTGTGTCAGGCAGGGTTTTGTTCAGCATAAAATTATCTTATATCTTAAACTGAGCGACCGACTCCAGCAATCGCTTGGAGCATTGGGTTACTTCTTCACAGAGATTGACGATGGTATCCGAATCCGAGACGATGATTCCCGATTTCTCCGCAATATCTGTCGTTCCAATTGCTCCCTGAGAAGTTGCAATACTAATTTCATTCAATGAATTGGTCATGAGCTCAATCGAAGTTAACAATTGGTGGGTCGTTTCACTGAAATCAGCCATCATCCTGCTGATCATATGCGCGTCCTCATTATATTTTTCTGCGGTGACAATTTGAAGCTGATAATCTTGAATCACCTGTTGATCAATAAATCCCATCACTTCAGACGAACTATCGGACAAGTGTTGCACTGCCTCCATCACACTATTCACCACTTCCTGGATTTCGGTAGCCGAATCACGGGAATGTTCAGCCAGCTTGCGAATTTCCAAGGCGACAACAGAGAATCCTTTGCCTGCTTCCCCTGCTCGCGCCGCTTCAATCGAAGCATTAAGAGAAAGCAGATTCGTCTGTGCCGCAATATTCATAATCGCGGTGGAAAGCTGTCCAATTTGTTGAACAGCGCTTGACTTCTGGATGGCGTCCTTCAGTTTTTGATTCGTCTGCAAATACATTTCTTGTGCCACTGCCTGTGAGTGAAGCGCGGAATCTTTTAATTCTTTGGCTCTTTGGTTAATTTCTTGAGTTGACGCTTCGGCTGCAACAAGCCTTGCCGAAATATTCTCCACTGCCCGTCTAATCCCGGAAGCGGAGGCGTTCATCTCTTCGGTAGATGCGGCGGTTTGCTGCATTCCCGCAGACATCTCTTCGGTAGTCGCCGAGATATCTTCAATTTGACCGTTGAGATGCCCCATATGTTCCATCGTTTGGTGCAGAAGACGATTGACTTCCTCCGATTCTTGCGTGATTCCGGTAATAATTTGACGAATAGAATCTCTCATATTGGACGAAGAACGGATCAATACGCCAATCTCGTCTTGTAGACGGGAATCTTTACTCTCCATCTCACTGCGAAAATCCCCCTTCGCCAAACGAGCCAGATAAGCGGTTGTATACTCCAACGGTTTAGTTAATCTCAAACTGAAGAGAACCGCACAAACAATAATCACAACAATTACACTGAAGGATAAGGTAAACAGAGTCAGTAGGTTATGCTTAAATTTCAGCTCCAATTCTTCCGTGTCCAATCGTACGGCCTGATCAATATCATCCGTATAGTTACCTGTCCCCACAACCCAACCAAAGTCTTCAAAGGCTATCGAGTAAGAACGCTTCGGCAAAGGTTCCGTTCCGCCATTTCTCGGAAAATAATAATCGCTAAAGCCGCCGCCCTTTTTCCCGTTCTCGATAATTTCCTGGATAAAATGATTGCCTTTTGCATCTACCTGATTATAACGGTTTTTACCCTCTGACTCTTTCTTTCCTAAGAAAACGACGTTCGTACCATCGTAGGTGTCAATCCAGAAGTAGGAATCCCCGCTGTACCGAAGCTCACGCACAGCGTCAGCCGCTTGTTTCATGGCGGCCTCTTTGGTCATCTCTCCTTTTTTGGCTCGATTGTCATAATAGTGAAGTAGACTGATGACCGATTCCACTTCCGACTGAATCTTACGGTCAAATCCCTTTCTCAAAGAATCGTCTAACTGAGCGATGGCGCGTTCCTTGGCAGATGACATATACAAATAGGCCATACCGTTAATGAGCACTCCTAAAAGCAGACAGGCAGATAACATAAGCAGTATGACCTTGTGGCTTAATTTCTTCACGTTGTCTTATCACCTCGTTGAGTTTTGTGACTTTATCCAATACCCAACTTATTGATAGTGTTAAACATAAGAAAAGACATCCTCCCTCTGTGCTCTATTTAAGCTCGCGTGTAGCATCTAGTGTCCGCTCCGAGCACTACGGAAGGGAGTCGACAAGAAAATCACTTAGTTTCTCAGTCTGAAGTAAAGAATGCCGACTCTATTTCCTTCCTACGTTCTCTGCGCTTTGTTTCGCTTAAAATGAGCGTCGAGCGGACGATGTCTTTTCTTGGTTGGCTTACGCGAAATGGAAAACGCCTCCGATGTCCGGAAGCGTTTGTTTGGATCGTTTATCGTTCAATGATTTGTGCGGTAACCATCGCTTGCCCCACAAGCTGGTCATTATGGAAGACGGATACCTCCACTTTTCCGAATCGGCGGCTGATATCGAGCACACGCGGTTTGACGGAGATTTCACTTTCCATCTGAACCGGCTTGAGGAAGTAAACCGTAATATTCTCAGGTACCATATCCCCACGCTTATGTTGACGGAGCGCGTTACAAGCGGATTCAACAATGACAGTCGTCATGACGCCACTTGAAACTGTCCCCAAGTGATTCGTCATCTGCGGTGTAATATCTCCATGCCAGACAATCGTATCGCCCTGCTTCTCTTCATGGAAGTGACTGACAATTTGGTTTGAGAAGGTCTCCCCCATTTGGGGCTGTTTCTGCATGTACTGCATGGCTTTCAAGACATCCTGACGACTGAGGACACCAACGAGCTTTCGATAATTGTCTACGACCGGCAACAGCTCGATTCCTTCCCACACCATCAAGTGGGCAGAGGAGGCTAACGATACGCGCGGTGTTGTCGTAATTGGATTTTTGGACATGACTTTTTCGATTAGCGTATTTCGGTCGTGTCCTATAATATCTCGGGAGGTAACAATTCCGGCAAGTCGCATTTGGTCATCCACAACCGGAAATCGAGTATCGTTGTAGGCTTGGGTAAACTCGTGCCATTTGTCCACCGTATCGGTTGATTTGAGCACGGCGGTCTCTTCCAGTGGTTTTAGAATATCTTCCACCATCATGATTTCTTTTTTGATCAGGCGGTCGTATATGGCTCTGTTGATTAGAGAGGCCACGGTGAATGTATCATAGGTAGATGAAATAATCGGGAGAGACAATTCATCGGCCAACGCCTTCACTTCATCGCTTGTATCAAATCCACCGGTGATCAGTACCGCCGCTCCGTTTTGCAAGGAGAGTTTATGGGCTTGATCGCGGTTCCCGACAATTAACAAGCTTCCCGGATCGATATAACGCATCATCGCTTCCAGCTTCATTGCGCCGATGACAAATTTATTCAGTGTTTTGTACAAACCTTCTTTACCGCCCAGCACATGACCGTCTACGATATTGACAACCTCGGCAAACGTGAGCCGTTCAATATTTTCTTTTTGCTTCTTCTCAATCCGTACAGTTCCCACACGCTCAATCGTGCTTACATACCCTTGTACCTCCGCTTCCTTGATGGCGCGGTAGGCAGTTCCTTCACTAACCTCCAGATCCTTGGCGATCTGTCGAACGGAGATTTTTGTTCCTACGGGCAGACTGTCAATATATCCTAGAATTTGTTCGTGTTTTGTTGCCATTGTCCGTATCACCTTCCACCATTCTCGGGTCTAACCTCAAGTTGGGCTTCTTCATAACTTTTCTATCTATTATATAGATAACCTTGATAGATTACCTCAGCTAACACAAGTGATCCTGGCAAAAATAAGTACCAGACATAAATTTTTCGAATTTGCGGGACGCTGATCCATTCATGTCCCCGCAATCGGTTGAGTCCGACTCGTACAGTAAAAAAAATCCAATAGACGGACCAGTTGATCATGGGCAAATACAAAATGATAAACCATAAAAAACTGATCGAATGTTCTCCCAGATAAAAGCGGAGCAGTGTCGCCAGAAGGGCCACTAATAAGAAACGTAACATAGCCTTTTCCCTCCTTCTGCCACTATAGCGTACTGCCCGATAAAAAAAAAGAGTGTAGCCAGCATCGGCTACACGAACAGGTATATTAATTAAGGGGGTTTTCATCGTAGTTTTATCTTACCCATCAATTATTACAGGAATATTACAAAGGGATTACAGTTTCTTTTCAGTTTTTCTACGAATGTCTTTTACATTTTTTTCCTCTACTCTTCTATTCTCTTAAAATGGCCTTCATCCACGCCCTTTTGAACAAGCTATGATCCTGCCTAGACCCACGCCCAGAGCGGATTATCGCACTCACACCCATGGAACCAATACGTATGTCCTGTCATAGAATAGACTACCTAACGCCTAGCGGGAAGGGGATAGCCATGTCATATGTTCCAACGATGATTCAAGCAGTAGATTCAAAAACAGAAGAATATGGTGTATATCTTCCCTCCAAAATCATTCGTGAATGTAAAATCCCTCTAACTACCCTGACTATAGAATTCGGTAGTCAGCAAGCCCAAGGAACAATTATCAGACAAGAACAAAAAAATGTGACACAAATGACGGTACCACTTCTTAGAACGCTACGAATACCCATTGGATTGCTGATTCAGCTACGTTACGATGAATCAGCAGGCAAATTGATTTTTGGCCCGTACATGGGCATTCTTCTCTCCCGGATCAATCATTCCAATCCGTCACAACCTTTTGCCGGGATTACATCGTTTGTCGAGGAGATTGCTGATGTATGCCGAAAACAAGGCGGGATCGTGTCTGTATTTACCCCAAATGATATTCAATGGGATTCCCAGAGTATCCGAGCCATGATCAGGCGGAATGGGACTTGGCGACAATCCACCTTACCTTTGCCTCAGTGTATCTATAACCGTTTGCCGACACGTGAAGTGGAGCAAACGAACCTGGTAAGTTCATCAATTCAGCGATTTAAGGATCAGCAAATCCCCTTTTTCAATGAGCAATTCCTGAACAAATGGGATGTCTATGAAGCGCTGGCCCATCACCAAACGGTTGGGCAGTATTTTCCCAAAACCGTCCGCTTGCAACAATCACAAGATCTCAAAGAAATGTTGGCCGATCATCGCATGGTCTACGTGAAACCGACTAGCGGAAGCATGGGACGGGGAATTTATCGGATCTATAACTCCTCCAGAGGTTATCACCTGCAGTACGCCGCCATGAATGGCAGTGTAACTAAAACGTATAAAGAGTTCGCTTCCCTGTATTCTTCCCTGAACAAGCGTATTCGAGGAAAAAGTTATCTGATTCAACAGGGACTTTTTTTGATCGGTGTTAACCGTAAACCAGCTGACTTTCGGGCCCTTGTTCAAAAAAATAGGCGGGGCAAATGGTCTGTTACCTCTTTAGTAGCACGTATCGGTCAAAACAGCATAGTATCCAATGTAGCAAGAGGTGGAACGTTGACCTCCGCCAGTCGGGCCTTGAGTGTATCTGGGCCGTGGCGCGCTTCAGTCCGTCCCTCGCCACACGCGCTTAGCTCGGTTGCACTGGAGATTGCCCAAGAGCTGGAGCAGTCTCTGGCCGGTCATTACGCCGAAATGGGCATTGACTTAGGGGTAGATGTAACTGGTCGAATCTGGCTGTTGGAAGTCAACAGCAAGCCTTCCAAGGCGGATAATACCATCCAACGCAAAGAACCTGATGAAGGTGAGGACGTCAAAGAAATCAGCATCGTTCGCAAAATTAGACCCTCCGCTCGCCGCATATTCGATTATTCAACCTTCCTTGCGGGATTCTCCAAGTTGCCTAAATCGAGTTCCATAAAATCTAAATCAAGAAAATTAAAATCAGGAAAAGCCAAAATCGTTCGTTCGAAAAAGGTGAAACAAAAAGGACAACGAAGGTGACACTTATGTCATTTGAATATCGAACATTAGGAATTATGGCATTGTTCAAGGGAGAAGAGCCTTCCTTTAAAGAGAGAGGCTATTACAAAATGCTGACATTAGCTGGACGCAAGCTGAGAATCCGCGTCTTCGTCTTTTCTCCCCGTTCCCTAGACTTTGAGAATCGAGAAGTTTCCGGATATGAATTTGAACAGAATCGCTGGATCAAAAAGACCTTTCCGTTCCCAAAACTCGTCTATGATCGTTGTTTTATTGGGAGCTCTATCCGTACCCGTTATAAACCCTTAATCGATAAGCTGCAAGAAGATCCCGAGGTCACATTTCTTGGCCATGGACTTACTGGAAAATGGCAGGTTTATCAAACCTTGCTCCAATCTGAGGAGCTGGCGCAATACTTGCCTGAGACTCAACAATACTCTTTTAAGCATGTAACTTCCCTACTCATGTCAGGTCAGGACGTGATTGTGAAGCCAGCATCCGGAACCCACGGACTTAGTGTGATTCGGCTCTCAAGGCACTCAAAACAAGACTATGAGGTGTTAGGTCGAAATCATTCCAACCAAGTGATTCATAAACGGTTTACCAGCTTACCCAGTTTTCAACGGTTCCTTACTTCATTTACCGCCTCTCGCCCCTTTATTCTTCAACCATATTTAACCCTCCATACTCCAAGCGGGACTCCGTTTGACATCCGTGTTCTGGTCCAAAAAAACGGGAACGGCGAATGGGAAACAACCGGCAAAGCCGTCCGATTAGGTGAAAAGAATGGCATCACTTCTAATCTCCATGGTGGAGGTAAAGCGGTGGCAATCGACACGTTTCTCTCCCAAAACTTTGCCGCAAAGAACCCGGATCTGATCGAGCAAGAGATTGATCACGTCATTCGTTTGTTACCGCCGTTCCTTGAATCAAATCATGGCCGTTTGGTGGAATTAGGGATTGATATTGGTATCGATCAATCAGGAAAAATATGGATTATTGAGGTGAACAGCAGGCCGGGTCGGACCGTTTTCCGTCAGATTGAAGATCGAACCGCTCAACTCCGCTCCTTGACACAGCCTGTCAAATACGCGGTATATCTCATGAATGAACGTGTAGGGGGTTACTGAGCATGGAATCGCTTCTCGTGCGGCTTCGCTTCCTCAACCACTCCAAAGTTGCCGGAATCATTCTGCCGCTTTCATTATGTCAGCAATTGCAGCTTCGTCCACGTCAACAAATTCTTATTTCGTTGGGAAAGAAAGAAGTAACAGCTACCGTTTTTCAGGATAAACAAAACGTTGACAGTAACACCGTAAAGATTACCGGTCTGTTACGCAAACAACTTTATATTCCTCATACCGGATTTATTCATTTAAAAAGAGATGGAGATACCATTCGCATCGGCCCTTCCATTGGGATTGTGACAACAGGAGTTCGCCCGCAAACGCCAAATCCGATCGGAGGTCGCACTTCTTTTTTTCAAAAACTCCTGACCG
The DNA here is from genome assembly GCF_050113715.1 of Brevibacillus ginsengisoli. Taxonomy (NCBI): domain Bacteria; kingdom Bacillati; phylum Bacillota; class Bacilli; order Caryophanales; family Paenibacillaceae; genus Brevibacillus; species Brevibacillus ginsengisoli. Next base: position 48,436 of record NZ_JBNJQR010000001.1, on the reverse strand, counting down.
CTCAAAAAGGAAAAGGGGTCTTCTACTTCGCCTTTTCCCCCAATGATATTGATTGGGATCGGCAGGTGGTGGATGCCTGGTTTTTGCGCCCGACCAATACAGGAAAGTACACGTGGAAAAAACTGACCACTCCGCTGCCTGACGTCGTCTACGACCGGATCCCTTCACGCGCCGCAGAAAAACTGGATTATGTCCAGCAATTCAAGATGAGGTGGGTGGCAGAAACAAGGTTGCCGATCTTTAATGACGGATTTTTTGACAAATGGAATGTTTATCGGCTCCTTTATCCCAATCTGGAAGTGCAGGAGCACATTCCGGAAACGCATATCCAACCAACCCTGGAAAAGGTTAAAGCCATGGTCAGAAAATATCCGATCATCTACCTTAAACCCAAAAATGGCAGTTTAGGCTACGGGATTGTCAAATTGACAAAAAAAACCAACAAGACCTATGAGGTTTCCTATCACACCGGTATGGGAAATGTCAGGCGAATATTCAAAACCATCTCCGCCGCCTTCGCTCATATTTCTCGGGCTCGCCGGTTAAATTCTTATTTGGTCCAACAAGGTATTCAATTATGCACATACCAGAATCGCCCTTTTGATTTTCGCGTCCATCTTCACAAGAATCAGGAGAACAATTGGGTCGTCTCTTGCATGGCGGCCAAGGTGGCTGGCTCGGGAAGCGTAACCACACATGTCAGAACTGGTGGCGTTGTAATCCCCGGAGAAGACTTGCTCCAACATCTATTTGGCCAGCAAAAAGATTTGATTACCAGACGCATCAGGGATGCAGCCATTCGCTTGTCGGCTGCTATTGAAGAGGCTAATCGAGCCCCTCTAGGTGAACTTGGTTTAGATATGGGCATTGATACCCATGGGCAGGTGTGGATGTTTGAAGCGAACTCCAAACCCGGCCGTTCTATCTTCAAGCATTCCCGGTTAAAGGAAGCGGACGCTTTTTCACGCAATCTCATCGTGGATTACAGCCGCTATCTAGCCAACTTCTAATAACCCCCTAGAAAATCGTATCAGTAGGAAGGAGGCAGTCCTATGGCCCAAATACGATCAGGGTGGCTAACGATTCTCCCCTCAGGTCGCTGGTATCTGCAAGGAGTTAACAAAGCCATAATTACAGGATTAAACAAACAAAAGCGACTCTTAGCCAAACTAGGCCCTGATTCCATTCAAAAACCAATTCAGCTTGGGGCACCCCCACAGCAGCCTCATCGTGTACGAACTAAGGTGTATTGGGCGGTGTCCAACGATCAACTAACGATCGGGCCAATCGTTGGTATTATGACTGTTGGAGACGGTAGTTCTTTCAGAGGAAACCGTGATAACTTCAAGGACATTATCCACTCTGGCAAACGGCTTGGCGCATTGGTTTATGTGTTTACTCCTAGTGGCATTAACTGGGAAAAGAAACGAATTCAAGCGTTCTTATACAACGAAGAATACGATAGCTGGGTTGAGAGCGTCATGCCGTTTCCACATGTCGTTTATAATCGTGTGCCTACCCGCAAATTAGAGACGAAAGATGAAGTCAAGCAAACCTTGAATCAACTGGCTAAATTAGAGAATGTCACACTATTCAACCGTCACTTTTTTAATAAGCGCACGCTCTTCCAAATCCTTGAGAAAAAGCCTGAAATACAAGAATATTTACCAGACACCAAGGTATTGAGCACCTACGCCCAATTCCAAGCGTTCGCCAAGCAGCATCCGTTCATCTATCTGAAGCCGACGAGAGGTAAAGCGGGCAAAGGAATCATGCGAGTCGAACAGCGCAAATCTGGCTGGAAGTTACGTTGTGTGAATGAGCAGAATTCGACTACCCGTCATTTTCACAAACTGGCAGATTTGTGGCGAAATGTCATACTGAGAACTCGAGGCAATCGCTATATCATCCAACAAGGCATTCAGCTGGCTCATTACAAAAAACGGCCGTTTGACGTCAGAGTATTAATTCAAAAGGGCGGCAGCGGCGAATGGGGAGTAACTGGTATAGGAATCAGGCGGGCTGGCGCCAACAGCATCACGACTCATGTGCCTCGCGGCGGTTCCATCCTCCCTACAACCAAGGTACTGCAAGCGTTATTTAAGGAACAAGCAGACGAGATCTATCAGCATATTGAACAAACCGCTTTGTCTATTGCGCGGCTTCTCAACGAAGAAATTGAGGATCTGGCAGAAATGTCGATGGATCTGGGGCTGACCGAAGAAGGAAAGCTTTGGTTTTTTGAAGCCAATGCCAAACCGGAAAAATTCGATGAGCCCACGATTCGCCGTTCGTCGCTGGCAAACCTCATTTACTATTCTCAGTATGTCTCAGCTTTTATGGCCTAATAACCCCCCCGTGGAGCATAAGAAAACCCATTCGACAACGCGGAATGGGTTTTTGGCTTTGATTTCGTCTTGAAAATTAGAATATTGATTCTTTCCTCCTTCATGCATTGAATAAACCACCATGGTAAAAAATTGATATCAGGAGGTGGTCAAATTGACCTACAACAATTTCTATGGGCAGAATCAATTCCAATCGCAATTACCTGTTGGCGGATCTGCTAGTACGATGTTCCAACCTGGCTTTGCGGGTACAAATGCAAACGAAGTTCGTCAAGATTATGCACAATCTTTGCAAACTCCTGCGGGAACCTCTACATACGCGGCTGGAATGTATGGAACACCGGTAAACAACATTTTCTCCCCCAATTTTGCGGGAACCAACGTCCAAGAAGTGCGTGCGCTTAACTCTGGTTATTCTTCTCCTGCGGTTCACCAACAACCGTTCATGGCTGGTATGGGCCAGACTATGGGTTATGCCCCTCAAGTTTCTTCTGTTGGCATGCCTTCTGTCAACGAGGTGTTCCAACCTAACTTTGCAGGCACCAATATTCAAGAAGTTCGCGCTCGCAACGCATCAGCCGGTTCATTTGCAGGCTATGGCATGCACGCGGGAATGAGTGGAATGAGTGCTGGCGGAGCAAACAGTGTATTCCAGCCTAACTTCGCAGGCACCAATGTTCAAGAAGTCCGTGCGCTTAACTCCGGCTACCCTGCTCCTTCGGTTAACCAACAACCATACGGACAAAGCTATAATATGGGGATGGGTATGGGGATGAGCGCGGCACCATCTTTTCCAGCCACGGCTAACGCTATCTTCCACCCTGGATTTGCCGGAACGAACGTTCATGAAGTTCATCAAGACTATGCACAATCTCAACACTACGCTCCATACAACGCTGGCCACATCCCGTTCCGTTCATTCTAAGAATCGACTGCTTGTGTAAATCGGAGAATAATGAGCTTCTGATTTACGAATGAAAAAGACCGCCGACTGTTGGCGGTCTTTTATCATACTTTGTGATTTGGTCTTCGATCGATGTCGAGAATGAAGGAGGAACGAGTGAAGACTTACGGTAATTACGAGAAACTGTACAAGGCCATCCGTCAATACGACACCAAGCAAGCCGCCGTGACGCATATTAAAGATTTAACAGAAATCCATGAGATCTGGTCGTTTTATGAGAAACTGACCCTTGAGGAACTTCGCTTGATCGGGGCGGCCATTCGCAAAACAGAAGCGCAACTCGGGTATATTCCCTTTTGTTTTTCCACGGTTCCTTTTGTATTTCTCATTTTCTCAGCCAAGCTCTCCAATCTGGTGAAGGAAGACCTGAAACTGCTCTTCGCCATTATCTTGGCCCTTACGTTGTTCGCGATTTATATCATTCAGCTTCATTTCAAACACAAAGCCTATAATTCCCTGCATCGTCATATTGTCGATAGCATTATTGAGATCAAACTTTCCGACGAGGAAGCATAATCATCAGAATTTCCAACGCATAATCGCTTGATGCAACTGACGCAATGTGTCCACGCTTGCTTCATCCACCGTAAAATAGACGCCGTCAAACCAATATTGGTCCTTCACAACACAATCCAATTCGGGACCAAAGTGGGCAAATTGAGCCTCAACAGCTTCTCGTGTTGAATCGATTACACGCCTAACGTGGACATGCCGTTCGATCTGTGTGCGATATTGACCGAACACCTCTCGCAACCCCGCTTGAATTTCTGGGGTAGCTTCAACTCGCAGCAGACGGTATAAGGCAAGCTCCACTTGCAGCCAACAGGTCACATAGAAATGAAATTCCCAGAACAACACGGTTAGCGCGTCAAGCAACGCTTCCTCACCGCCAGCTGTTGCTCTTTCTTCATATGCGTACAAGAGCTCGTCCTTTTTCTCTTCAATTACCTCGTAATGATGCAGGGCTCCACGTGTAAACTTGTCCACTATTTGAAACAACATTTCTGGTGTTCTTTCTGGAAGCCCTTTATGTCGATTGGCAATGTCACGCAATCTTGATCACCTCAACAGCTCAGATTCGATATCCTTATAGCATACCACGTTTTTTCAAGTACACTCTCCTGTCGACCTTGACTATTCTGTGATAAAAAAGAAAAGACTTCGTCCCTCTATGCTCTGTTTAAGCTAGCTTGTAGCATCTACTGTCCGCTCCGCTCTCTACGCTTGGTTTCGCTTAAAATGAGCTTCGAGCGGACGAAATCTTTTCTTAGTGGGCTTACGCGAATGGAAGGAAAGATAAATTACTTTACCACTTAAAGCAATTTATCTTTCCAATAATATTAGAGAAAACTTCGTCCCTCTACGAAAAAAGGTGACAGTCAGGCATTTGGGCTACCTGCTGTCACCTTTTTTGTAAACACATGAAGTTTATGTAGGACATCCCTTGCTTAGCAAAGCGCAAAGGATGTCTAGGGAGCATTACGCACTTGTAACGGCTGCGTGCAATTTCATAATGCGGGCCGGGTTGAAACCGAGCACTTGCTTATCCCCGATGACAGTGACTGGAACAGACATATAGCCTAGTTTGCTTAATTCCTCGCCATACGCGTCGTTCTCATCGATATTACGTTCTTCATACGGAATATTTTGTTCTTCCAAGAAGGTTTTCAATTGTTTGCAATAACTACAATTCATACTGGAATAGACAATCGCTTGGTTCATCAGATTTGATCTCCTATCTTCACTATCTGTTGTGAATCAATTAGAATTATTATTGATTAGCTGTAAATTACTATAGCACCCACGCTACTTAGAGTCAATACTTCTTTATAATTATTATAAACAAGAATTTAATTCACTAAATTGTAACAACTTTATTGTAAACTTAACAAAAGGACTAGCAATCGTCTGATGATTTCGTAAAATAGAACTTATGGTACTATTCTAAAAAGATCCAATATTGGATTCTATCGTGACGTGGAGGGGATTATTTGATGAGTCAAGCAAACCATTTCGATTCAAATTTCACCGTTACTATCCCGGAGTATTACAACTTTGCCCATCAGATTGATCAATACGCCGCGGCCCATCCAGACAAACCAGCTGTGCTCGTCGTAAACGAAGACGGTGAGGAGCTTCGGGTTTCTTATCAGGAACTAAGAAAGTACTCCAACCGGATCGGCAATAGTCTAAAATCTCTTGGAATTGCACAAGGCGACAAAGTGATCGTCCTCGTCCCTCGCGGAGTGGAATCCTATGGAATCTATCTGGCACTCAACAAAATTGGAAGCGTTATCATGCCAGGATCAGAAATGCTCCGCGGCAAGGATATTGAATACCGAGCCAAGCACGCTGGCGCCAAAGCGATTATCGCCTTTGGCGGAATCCGTCATGAAGTGGACGAGATTCGCGCCAACTGCCCGAGTGTCGAGCATTATATTCTGCTTGGTCAACAGCATGATGACTGGTTGGCGTTTGAGGAATTGATCTCCCAATCATCTGAAGAGTTGGAAGCTGCTCGTACACACTCAGATGAATTAGCCTTTCTTTCCTACACATCCGGAACGACTGGCGGTCCCAAAGGCGTCATGCACGTGCACGGCTGGCCATTTGCACATTTGGCGGTAGCGTCCACCTTCTGGCTCGACGCCCGTGAAGATGATCTTGTCTGGGCGACAGCAGGTCCTGGTTGGGCGAAGTGGATCTGGAGCCCATTTGTATCAGCGCTGGGCAAAGGCGGTACCGCTTTCGTTTACCAAGGAAAATTCTCCGCCGAGGCTTACCTCTCTCTGATGGAGAAATACCCGATTTCGGTTCTGTGCGCGACTCCTACCGAATACCGAATGATGGCCAAAGTAAATGGCATTGAAAACTTCAACCTCTCCGCCCTGCGCTCTGCTGTCTCGGCAGGCGAACCGCTGAACCGCGAAGTAATTGATACCTTTATGCGCGCCTTCAATATTACGGTGCGTGACGGTTACGGTCAAACCGAGAATACGCTTATGATCGGCACATTTGTTGGCGTAGAGCCGCGTCCGGGTTCCATGGGCAAACCATCCCCTGTCGTCAAGGTAGCCATCGTCGACGAGGAAGGCCATGAGCTGCCAATCGGAGAAGTAGGCGATATCGCCATTGAGCGCGGAATGATTGCCTTGTTCAAAGGGTATCTCAATGATCCAGAAAGAACTTCCCGCTCCTTCCGCGGAAACTGGTACGTGACTGGTGATCAGGGACGGATGGATGAAGACGGCTATATCTGGTTTGAAGGCCGTTCCGATGATATTATTATCTCTTCTGGCTATACGATCGGGCCATTTGAAGTAGAGGATGCGCTAGTCAAACACCCAGCCGTCCAAGAATGTGCTGCTGTGGCTAGTCCTGATCCAGATCGCGGACATGTCGTGAAAGCCTTCATCGTCTTGAAAAAAGGCTTCGAGCCAAGCGAAGAGCTTCTCCATGAACTTCAGGAACATACCAAACGCTTAACCGCACCTTACAAATATCCGCGCAAAGTTGAATTTGTTCAGGAATTGCCGAAGACTACTTCGGGTAAAATCCGTCGAATCGATCTTCGCCGCCAGGAAGCTGGCTCTACTTTCTAGCCTAGAAACATCAAAGAGGTATGATCTCTCTCATCGGGATCATACCTCTTCTTTATTATTTGTCTAAAACATCGTGGTGCAAATCGGCTTCTCTGATGTCTGGAAGATACGACCCAATCTCTTTACATACTCTGTATTTGAAACTTCCGCAAGCCCATACGAAACGAGCTTACTGAACGGAACAACTCCCATCAGCATGGAGGAGAAATCTGCTACCCCAATCTTCACTTCAACTTCATATTCCTCACCCTCTTCCATCCGTGTAGGATAACCTCCGACAAAGTGAACGATGGTGCTTGGAGGTGGCGGATTCGTAATGTTATCCGACCCATTTATAAACGAATCATGCACGGTAAGCTTTACTTTACAGTTCACCCCGTCAAAATTGTGATGAGCCAGATAAGACCACAGCGCATCCTGATTGATTACACGGTACATCAAACCGATCGCTGCTACATTGATAGGGTGAGCTACGTGTGGGATCAGTTTAACATCACCATTACGCGCATCATCGAATAAATGATGGAGGAACTCATCTTGTGTATTGATTACAATGCGATTGATTTGATCAGACTGACTATTGAGGAAGGTGCAGATTTCGCTCAACACTTCTGGCGTCTCGTAGATGAATTCCTTGACGATCATATTGTTTAGAGCAAAATTCAACTCATGTTCCTGTTTAAAAGAGAAGACGATATAGCCATGAAGCGTGTCTCCTTTCTTCACTCCCACCAATCGATTCTCAGGATTGTCGAATAGCGCTCTTAGATCAAGATCCGTTTTTTTGATCATCCCATGTGTATGCGCAAACAACCGATCATAGCATTCGCGCACCAGCTGCACATCTTCTTTGGTCAGATACTGTAGATGACGTTTCTCACCGTTGGATGGAAAAGCGGAGGGAAGCACTTTGTACTGATTGTTCTTAGTCCCAAAGCCAAAGCCCATTTGCTTATAAAAATCAGGTCGAAATGGATAGAGTAACGCGAGAGGCATCTTACGTTCCCGATAATGATCGATGAAGAAGGTGATGAGTTCTTTCGCGACTTTTTCCTTTTTGTGAAGAAAATCAACCGCCACCATCCCTACTCCACCAACAGGTATCTGAATCGAGCGAAAATTCAACAGGTAATCATACAGGATCATGCCTCCCAATAATTGACCATCCCGAAAATATCCATAGAAGTTGATCGACTCCTGCTCCATTCGCTGTTTCATCCGCGCGATTGTTCTTTCTTTGGTATCAGGCAATGCGAGATTAAGCGCAGGGTAAGCATCTCCAGTAATCGTGATAAACTCATCCAATTGATCACTTGTTAACAAATGTACTCCATTCATTCTGATCGTCTCCTTTTTCTCTATGATTCTCTTACCTCTTCTGGTGTGAATTGTTCGGTGAGCAGGCGATAGAACTGGAGATGCGGATCTCCCTTTTGTATAAACTCATCAACCATCCTCTTTCCGTAGGCGTAGCTTAACAGATAGTTCCGATAGAATCGGGAACGGCTGATCAGTTCAACCGTTTCTCTTATGATACTTTCATCAATTAACGTATAGGTAACTCCGTAGCGGATGATTTCTTCAAGAGATTTGCCAGTGTGAAATAAGTAGACGAGATTGCTAGAAATCTGATCCAGTGAATTTCGCGTAGCTGCTTGGAGCAGTAGTGGCAAGTCAGCATCCCGATATTCGATCTTCAGTGGAGAGTATACATGTTCTACCATCCACTCTGCTGCCTCTTCATATGTAAATATCATCTCAAACGCTTTTTCGGCAATACCTTCCGTCAGAATCAATTTGGGGCTTAAGGTGATCAACACTGACTGTTCCATATACCCCTGTTTATGAATAAGGAATTCCTCTTTCAAACTAGACTCGGTATGGTGTCCGGGATACCCTTCATGACAGATTAGCGGTAATAGGGTGAACAGGTTCTTCGGTCGGTCCAGATTAAACACCATCAGAGAATGATAGTTTCCCTTGTACCAGTTAGCTGCCCCAAATGATTTATTCCTTACTGTTTGAATTTCTACATTCTCACCCTTTGGTAGCGCATACCGCTCATTCGTCCTCCTTCTCGCCTCAGCTGTGGCACCCTCTATGATCGAGTAGAGCCTATCAGAAGAGAGTTCCTGGGTATTTCTCTTTTGCCAAAAGGTAAATCGTTCTTGAAGACTTCCTTCTCCAGGCAGCGAACGCTCAAAGATTTCCAAGCCATGCTCAAAATAGCTATCGGGTATCCAATGGAGATTGACATCAAAAAACGTCTCAACCTCTTCTTCAAAAGCAAGCGGTTCATTCGTAAACCATTTGAGCATCGTCTCCATCCCGCTCAGTTGTTTGTCCAGGAACCTCCTGCGGCTTGTTGAATACCCCTGCTCATCAAGTGAATTTCGGAGATCCTCTACATCCCTTTGCATTTCCAGTGGACTTTTGATCTCTTCTTGATCAACCCGTATGACAAGTTCATCAGGTCCAAAATAAGCATCCAAATAAAATTCATCGTAGCGCGACTTAAACAACTTGTTCATCCGTAAAGAAGTGAGTAGAAATCCATGTCCCCAATCCACCCTGCCAATCCCTCCCTCGAAACTTGTAATTCCACCCATTTTATACCATTCATTCCCACTTGTACAAAATATTACAAAATTTCACCCCCTGGCTTTTTAATGAAGAGCCTTTTATACGAGATACAAGCTCTATGGGGCTACTCGCCTATTTTACATACTTAACATATCGAAATGTTTACAATGTATTCATTCTGTGCCATACTTTAGCTACAGAACGAATTACGAGGAGGATCTCAATCATGAAAATACTTGTCATTAATGGAAGTGCTACTCTACAATCTCGTACCCGCGGACTCTCAACCTTCATCTCCAATGAATTGAGTAACCATCAGGTTGAAGTGCTGTCTTTTGACGCCGGGATCCATCTTCTCCCTATCTATAATGGCACGAATGAATCATACAGCCATCCGGAAGTAGCTCGTCTGATCCAATTGGCTGAGCAGGCTAACGGATTCTTCATCACAACTCCCGAGTATCACAATTCGATGACTGGCGCGCTCAAGAATGCGCTTGATTTCCTGGGGGGCAAACAGTTCAAAAACAAACCAGTTGCCTTGGCAGCCGTATGCGGCGGTGGAAAAGGCGGCATTAACGCGCTAAACAGCCTTCGTACGGTTGTTCGTGGCGTATATGGCCTTGCGTTACCAAGCCAATTCGTTGCTGATCCGCAATGTTTCAATGAGCAGGCTGAATTCGTTGCGAAAGATGGACAAGAGCGTGTCGCTTCGCTTGTGACTGAACTCGTTGAATTAACCCGCTTGACTTGCCCAAAAGTAGTTGTGTAAACGCTTTTGTGAAACGCTCTTTCTTCACGAATAGAATTTCTCCCGATAGGCAGAACCTTTACCTCAAGTAGGGTTCTGCCTTTTTGAATTGAATATATATTTAATTTTCTAACTTTTCTTGATTAATCCTTTTTATTCGATTAAAATTTTTTTATAAGATGTTCAAGTTGTATTCATCCGGCTATTGAAAAAGGGGGAATCCGCATGAAATCAGCGCTTGTTTTGGGAGGAACGCAATTCTTTGGGAAGCACCTGGTTCAGGATCTTTTGGAAAAAGGGGTTAACGTAACCATCGCTACACGGGGAACTACACCAGATCCATTTGGCAATCAGGTTGAGCGCCTACGGCTGAACCGCGAATCACGTGAAACCATTGCCCAAGCGGCGGAAGCTGGGAAGTGGGATGTTTTGTATGATCAAACCTGCTATTCTCCTCAAGAGGCACAAGATGTGATGGAGCTTTTCTCCGGTAAAATCAAGCGTTATATCTTCACGTCCACGATGGCTGTCTATGATTTTGCTCCCGCTCGAAAAGAAACCGATTTTGATCCTTACTCCTTCGGTTATACACTGAAAACCCGCAAGGAATATCCAGGGCTCCTCGGTTATCAGGAAGCCAAGCGGGCCGCTGAAGCTGTGTTGTTCCAACAAGCTCCTTTTGATGTCGTTGCCGTTCGCTTCCCGCTGGTGGTTGGCCCGGATGATTACACGAATCGGTTTACGTTTCACACCGACCGGATTAAGCAAGGGCTGCCGATCGGGATTGATCAGCCTGATGAACGCTACAGCTTCATCTCCTCTGCCGACGCGGGACGTTTCTTAAGCTGGATTGGAGACACTAAACAAACTGGACCGTTTAATGCTGGTTGTGAAGCCGATATCTCTATGGCGGAATTGATCAAGCGAATGGAAGCTTCTCTGGGGAAAAAGGCGACCATTATTACAAATGCAGACCCAACCGATCGCTCACCCTACGCCCTTCCCGCATCCCTCTCTATTGATACGACGAAAGCGAGAGCGGCTGGCTTTACTTTTGAAACACTGGATTCATTGTTGGGTCGATTGTTACAAACTAAGTAACGTGGTGGAATCTATTGAGGAATTAAGTTTCGAGCCATAAAACAACAAAAGAGCTATCGACTGGATTCAACCTCTCAGCGATAGCTCTTCTATTTATTCGTCGCGTTCATTCATGCAACGCTCGCATTCATATAGGTAGGATTCATGTTGTTCTTCAAATTCATGACCACAGCAGACGCACACTTTCTTCTGAATATTCCGATAAAAAATAGCAACTGGAACCATTCGTATCTCCCCTTCTCCTTTGTTTCTTGCTTATATTGTATTATAACAGGTCAAAAATGTGAATACTTGTGTGTATACAGTTTCAGAAATTTTTATGACATATCTCTGGAAAGCTACATTTAAGAAAATGCTAACAATAAAAACCAGTCGCAACTCTCATAAGGTTGCGACTGGTTTGTCTGTTTCATCTAGTTTGTTAATTTAATCGAATGAGTCCAACAGATTCTCAAACTCCTCTGCCGAGACAGGTCGACTGAAAAGATAGCCTTGGGCACGATCACACTTATGCTTGTGTAGAAAATCAAGCTGTTCCTTGGTTTCAACCCCTTCGGCGACAACGCAGAGCTGCAAGGACTGAGCCAAGCTGATGGTAGAGGTGGCAATTGCGGAAGCGCTCTGATCGACAGATAGATCATTCACGAAGGAGCGATCGATCTTGAGTGTATTGATCGGGAACTTGCGCAGATAGCTAAGAGACGAATAGCCAGTCCCAAAATCGTCGATCGCGATGTGAATTCCAAGATCCCGGATTTTTTGCAGCTTGGAAATCACGTACGTCTCATTATACATGGCGATCGTTTCCGTGATCTCCAGCTCCAGATCCTCTGGATTGTGATTGGTTTCCTCCAGTATTTCTCGGATCGACTCAACCAAATCCTCTTGCTGAAACTGTCTTAGTGACAGATTCACCGATAAGCGAAGGCGCGGATAATTGAGCTTTTGCCAGGCTACATTTTGCTTGCACGCCGTACGCAGTATCCATTTTCCGATTGGGACAATCAATCCGGTCTCTTCCGCCAGTGGAATGAACTCCCCTGGTGGAACCAATCCTCGCTCAGGATGCTTCCATCTGATGAGAGCCTCCATTCCGACAATTTTCCCTGAATCGATATCGATCTGCGGTTGATAGTAGACGATCAGCTCTTGACGCTCCAAAGCCTGGTGCAACTGATTTTCCAACTCCAAACTATCAATTACCTTCTCCTTCATCTCAACTGTGTAGAATTGGTAATTGTTCTTGCCTAATTCCTTGGCGTAATACATGGCCATATCGGCATGTCTAATTAATGTGGTTGCGTCTTCGCTTTTTCGAGTATTCAAGCTGATCCCAATGCTCGTCGTGATGAAGACTTCACGTCCCTCAAGCGTAAAAGGCTGGCTGAATGTATCAATAATGACAGATGCGAGCTCCGTTATCTGACTGGCATGCTTCACATCAGTCAAGATGATGGCAAATTCATCCCCGCCCATTCGAAACACACTCGCGCAGTTGTCCACACACTGCACCAGTCGTGTGGCAACAGCCTGCAAAAGCATGTCTCCTACGGCATGTCCAAAATAATCATTCACATTCTTGAATCGATCCAGGTCCAGAAACATCACAGCCAGGACGCGATTTTCTTCCCTCGCTCTCGCCAACTCATTGTTCAGTTGATTCATCAGCTGGTGACGATTCGGCAGTCCAGTTAAGTTGTCGTAGTAAGCCTGATACTTGATTTGGGCTTCATATTGTTGGCGAGCGGTTATATCACTGAAAGAGATCACCGCTCCGACTACACTTCCCTTTTCATGGATAGGAGCAGCCACATAGGCGACTGGTAGGAGTACCTTCTCTTTGGTCATAAAGTAATCATCATCGATCCGACTCGTTACACCGGAGTGAATCGTTTGATAGATGGGAGAATGGAGGTATGTAATGAGTTCATCCATGTTCTTGCCGATGATTTCTTCATTGCTCCAGCCTGTCAGGCGTTCCGCTTCGGGATTCGAGAAAGTCACATTCCCTTGAGTATCTAGGAGAAATAATCCTTCCCCCACTGTAGAAGTTATCAATTCTAGCTGTTTCTGATGTTTTTTGGCCTTTTTCTCGGCTAGACGTTGGTTCGTATACGGCTCCTCGATCAGCGAAATATAGATTCCCTTCATCAGGAATAAGTAGCCAAAAACCTTGAAGATATGTCCAATCACGTTATACCAATCGTAAACATCATGGTAGCGAGTAAATAAAAGCTCCCCTAAAAATAAGATAAAGAATGCAAGGCTTAACGAAAGCAGCGGTAGTCTGGGCTTGCGACGATATAATCTTAGAACGATCAGCGCGGTCGTTAAATGGATGGCGCAAACAAGGTATTCAAGGGAATTTTTCAGAGGAGTTGGACCAATTGTTGGAATGACAAGCGTTGGCAGTTGATTGAATTTCGTCAAGATAATGTAAGCAAGTGAAAAAACATAGAGACAGGCCAGCAGAAAAATTGGCAACCGGCTATTTTTATCGATCGATTGATCTTTCAGACAAAACAGGATACATAATGAAAGACTCTCTGTAATTCTCGCGGTGATCCAAAACCAGGTAGCCGCAGCGCTATTCATATACAGGATCGTTGGCATTCCTTTATAGGTTAGGGTGTGCATGAGATCGAGCAGACCCACCGAAAAAAATATACCGCCAATCAGTAAACGATGCCTGGTTGCGCTGTAGGGAAACATCATCCAGCATTGAATCGCAATGGAGAGAGAGACAGCTATGCTAAAAAACTCCAGAACCGTATGTACACTCAAGTAATGATTAGAGGTCAGAACGAAATAAAAATAAGGATAAAGGAAGATCGAAGCCAAAAACGCTCCAAGGAACGTTAGAGCGATCCAAATCGCATGTTTTTCCGCCTGTTTTCGTGGTTGTTCATCTATTGGATAAGACCAAGAGTTCATTATCAACTCTCCTATTCACTCCTACAAGATCTTAACGTGATCGTTCAATATAAATCCTCAAGCTATATTATATCGTCATTGTTCATGCTCACTAGATTGATTTGATATCCTTTATGTCGATTCCCTGACAGTTTGGATAAAAATAGCAAATCGAACGAATCATTATTATGAGTTGAAGGTCCATTCATCCTTCAGCATTCCGAATAAAAACACATCCACAAACTCATCATAGCGGCACTCGCCTTGACGAAGCCGGCCTTCCTCCACAAAGCCCAAACGTTTCGCAACCTGCTGCGCGCGCTCGTTGTCTATCGCACAGTGGATTTCCACTCGATTCAGCCCAAGCTCCGTAAAGCCATATTGGATCATGGCACGGGCAGACTGAGTAGCAATCCCTTGCCCTTCCCACTTGCTAGCCAACCAGAACGACAGACTTGCTGAGCGGTCTTTGGCATTAATAAATCCATATCCTACTTCGCCAACGATTTCTTCGTCACACAAAATAGAGAATTTACATACTCGCTTCGCTTCAAATTGGCTGCGAAGGTAATCAATATAAGATTCCGTATGATGCAGATTCTTGGTCATTTCTACCCACGGAAGATATTTACTAAGATGCTCTCTTGATTCGTCTATCCGCGCAAAAAGTTGTGGGGCGTCCCCTGGCTCGGGTAATTTCAAGGATAAGTGCTCATTTATCGGTAGGTGTATCATATGCGATCTCTCCTGTCCTCCTAAAAAGAATGGGGCTATTTAACTCTATTACCATATCGAGATGAAGACGTTTTTTCAATGAAAAAGAAATAAAACTTAATCATAAAAAAAGAAGTGCTTCCATTTTTGGACAGAAGTACTTCTTAGGTATAGCGTCTTTGTTGCCTTGGAAGATGTTTTCCATTACACTCAAACTTTTTGCGCGATCGAAGTCAGCTGGTTGGGATACCACTACTTTTACGCCATCTTTGCCATCAACTGCGGAGTGGAAGCATTTCGGCTGCTTTTACTAGCTGATTCGAAGGTTTATTCGTTTATCCAGACCGTTTTTTCCGTGTAGGCTTTCCGTTTCCCTTTCGGCGACGGCATGTCAGGATAGCCAATATAAATGAATCCGAGAATTTCATCTTGGTCACGCAATCCAAATTGCTGCTTCATTATGGGGTGGTAGGCTGGTTTACCCGTCCGCCAAATGGCTCCCAGTCCAAGCGCATGAGCAGCCAGCAGCATATTTTGGATGGCGGCATTCACTGCAGCGCGCTCTTCTAACAGCAGCACATCCGGGTGATCGGAAGGAACCACCGCCACTGTGATGACGAGTGGGGCACGAAAAGCCTTTTCTACTTCTTTTTCCAAACGCTTCTGATTCTCCTCGCTCGTCGGGTCATCCATCTCATCCCGCGTAACGGCAGCATATCCCTCTCCCAGCTTGCGTCTGCCCTCCCCTGTCATGACAAAGAATTTCCACGGCTCGGTATGTCGATGATTAGGCGCCCAAGTCGCCGCCTCGAGCAACGTTTCGATCACCTGTTGATCTACGGGATCACTTTTTACCTTGCCGATTGATCTTCTTGTACGAATCGCTTCTATAACATCCATCTGTATCCCACCTTTACATAGAGGATTATCGACTGTTTCTATTCATATGTAACAAGACCATTATTAATATGCATGATCCCCTTGTCAAACCATGGCAAAAAAACAAGAGCCTACTCCATGCGAAGCGGCTCTTGTTTGTGGATTAGATATTAAAACAAAACGTATGCGCCAGGACCGATGAGGGCGACACCCACAGCAACGGCGATTAACATCAGATTGTACTCAAATCCGTTCGTCGTTACCCAGTAACCGTTTTTGCCATGAACCTTTACAATTGCGACCAACATCGTCATGACAATGAAAAGTGCAGCCACCCACGTAAATACGCCAGCTGCGAAGAACAAACCGCCAGCAAGCTCAAGTAATCCGGCAATGGCGGCCATCAGGACTCCTGGTTTGACGCCGATTGATTCCAACCAACCGCCAGTTCCTTTCAAGCCATATCCGCCGAACCAGCCAAACAACTTCTGTGTGCCGTGCCCCGCGAAGGTTAAACCTACAACCAAACGAATGATTAAAAGACCTAGATTCATCATGATAATTCCTCTCCTTTATGAATGAGTGAAAAGTATTTAACTTACTTTATGTAAGTATAATAAGTTATGTTACTTACTTTTGTCAAGCTACTTTTTAAAATTTAAGTACTTGTCCAAAGGTAAGCAAAAAAGACCCGCTTCCTGCCTAAGCAAGAACGAGTCTCTTTTTTCATTGAATGATATTAGATCAATAAGAACTTGTTGGAAAACTCCATTGCCGGAATCGGTCGGCTAAACAAATACCCTTGCGCCTCTTCACAGTGATGCTCCCGCAAAAATTGCAGCTGTTCCTCGGTCTCTACGCCTTCTGCCGTCACTTTGAGATTCAGGTTGTGCGCCATAGAGATAATCGTTGCGACAATGGCCGCATCGTTGCCTCCCTGCGTAATCTCCTTCAGGAAGGATTGGTCTATCTTTAATTTGTCGATTGGCAAACGTTTGAGATAATGAAGCGAGCTGTAGCCCGTTCCAAAGTCATCCATGCCGATTTGGACCCCAAGCTGTTTTAGTTCTTGTAGGGTATTCATCGTATGACTGACATCCATCGCCATGCTCTCCGTAATCTCCAGCTCCAGATAATTCGGGTTGCACAAGCTCTCCTCCAGAATGAACTTCACCGTAGAGATGAGGTTATGCTTCATGAACTGTTTGGAAGAAAGATTCACCGCAATCGAGATCGGCTCCATCCTTCCTTCATTCCATTCTTTTAACTGGCGGCAAGCCGTCCGCATCACCCAAACGCCAATCGGTATAATTAAGCCGGTTTCCTCTGCCAACGGGATAAACTGCGCGGGTGACACGAGTCCCCATTTGGGATGGTTCCAGCGGATCAAAGCTTCCGCTCCGACGACTTTACCGGTCTTCACATGAATTTGCGGCTGATAGTACAGCTCAAATTCATGACGCTCCAACGCACGGTACAAATCGTTTTCGATAACGATTCGCTCTTGTGCTTTTTCATTCATATTGGGCTTATAGAATTGATAATGGCTTCCTTTATCCTTAATTCGATACAAGGCCGTATCCGCGTTGACCAATAGCGTCTCCGTATCGGTTCCGTCGTTCGGATAGACGGCGATTCCGATGCTGCAGGAGAGATGAAACTCATAACCCTGCTCAATCACAGGCTCTTCAATACAGTTGATGATTTTCTGCGCGATCTCACCAATCTCCTGTTCTGACTCCACATCAGATAAAAGCACGGCAAACTCATCTCCGCCAATGCGAAACAAACGATCATTTATCCCAAGGCAGCGGCTCATCCGATTGGCCAAAGAAATCAGAAGGGTATCCCCATATTGATGGCCTAAGGAGTCATTTACCTTTTTGAAGTGATCAATGTCGATAAACAAAATCGTATAGGTCTTGTTTTGATCCGTTGTCGAAATGACGATTTCATCGATTCGTTCTTTTAACGCCCGTCGGTTTGGCAAATGCGTCAATTCATCGTGAAGTGCCATAAAATTAATTCGCGCTTCTGCCAGCTTGCTATCCGTTATATCTTTAAACATAGCGATAAATCCAGTGGTATTGTTTTCATTATCAGACAACTTAGCTGTAGAAAGACTCACCCACTTCAGGAAACCATCTTTGGTCAGCCTTTGCACTTCAAGTCCCGTGAACTTTTTGTTTCGGAGCATAACATCATCGAATATTTTTGCAAATTCCTTCTTATTCTCTTGAGCGATCAGGGGATACGGTTGGTGAACAATTTCTTCTCTCTTCCAACCAAATATCTCTTCCGCCGCCGGATTCCAAATGGTGACTTTTTGATCCTGATCAAGAGTAATGACCGCGATAGGAGACGCCTCTATAACAGCCTTCAAGGCATGCGTGCTCTGCCACAAAGAGTTTTCAACTTTTCGTTTGGTGGTGATATCAGACAGTAATCCTATGTAATGGGCAACATTTCCACTTTCATCGCGAAGGGCCGTTATGATGAGATGCTCAAGATACACGTCGCCATTCTTGCGTTTGTTCCAAATCTCACCTTCCCAGCGATCTAGATTCGCAATACCCTTCCACATTTCGTTGTAAAAACCTTGATCATGCAAATCCGATTTGAGAAAACGAGGATTCTGACCAATCACTTCATCAAAAGAATAACCCGTAACATCCGTAAAAGCCGGATTGACATACGTGATGAGTCCTGATTGGTTCGTAATCATAAGGCCTTCCACTAAATGATTAAGCACTTTCTTATATAGTTGTACGTCCTGTTCCATCTTGTAAGGATCCTCCGAGGCTGAAGACTGGGGCAATATTCTGCATTTTTAATATATACTAAATTCCTATTTTGGTCATTAGAATCACTGAGAGTTTTTCTGCATTTTTTTATTAAAAAACATTTTAATAGGTATTTTATAACACATATAAGCAGTGTATAATTAGGAATATAGTCCCTAATCGAATGATATTCTTCGAAAATAGCAAACTCATCGAAAGGTGTGGACGCAAAGCTGCGGGTCTAATGGTTTTTAAAAGCCAACGACAGCCGGGTTGCCGAAAAGAGGTGTGGAAATGAAATATACGGGACGGTTCACTTTAACACTCATTTGTTTGTTTACTTTAGCTGCCTATTTTTCTAGCGACTTCCAAGCTGTAGGGATGTTTATCTACTTGATCGACATAACTTACTTGCTGGTAGCCTGGTTTCTAGGCAAACAGTATGATCGTGCCAAATACTACTCGGAACATGATGGACTGACAGGAGTTTATAACAGACGTTATTTAACCGAGATGGTCATGAAGCTCCTCAACACGATGAAAAAGCAAGACAGAGAAGTGAGCATGATCGTCGTGGACGTCAATGACTTCAAATTAATCAACGATGAATACGGTCATCTTTTTGGCGACCATGTTTTAAAAAATGTGGCCACAATCCTGAGTTGCAACCTTCCAAAAGGAAGTCTTGTCTCCAGATGGGGTGGTGACGAGTTTCTCATTGTCATTCCAGATGTGAATGAAGAAGAGACGGCTGCATCCGTCTTACAGATTCATGAGGAATTAGAGCGGCTTACCAACTTATTTCGCATAAATATTACCGCTTCTATCGGCGTCTCCGTTTATCCGCGCGACGCCAGCACTCTTGATGATCTCATTCACATGGCGGACCTTCACATGTACGATAGTAAACGCGAGTATAAAACGGTGTGCTTGCAATCCATAGAGACTCCTATGTAACTATTCTTGTCCATCCCAAGGAAGCTGATAAAATTGCTGGGTATTGGCAAAAATGGTTCTGGCCGTTTCATCGATCGAAAGCCCTTTAAGCTCAGCTATTCGTTGAATCACATCGATAACCATTCGAGGATGTGTCATCAATCCGCTAAACGGGCCTTCGAACGGCCACGGCCCATCTGTCTCAGCCATCAGTAATTCTAGCGGATATTTACTGACGAGAGCTTGAATCTCTTCTTCATAGAGAACATCCGGCGTGATAGAGACTCTGTAGCCATTACGGATCATCCGGGTAATCGTCGAATCGCTCCCTTTAAACCAGTGAAAATGAGCGGCTGACACCTGATGCTTCTCCAACAAGTCACAGGCGATATCGGCGTCTTCATAAACCGCATGCATTACTATTGGTTTATTGACTTCCTTGCTCAATTGGATGAATTGCTCTAGCAGCTGACAGTACGGCTCGATTGTAAATGCCTGTCCGGTTTGCTCCGCTTCGGTGCGCTTATAATACGGAAGCCCTACTTCCCCAATAGCTACAATCTCCTGCCGATTCGCTCGGATGAAGTCACAGATCCAGTTCAACTCCGCTTCACTCGGCAGCTCTTGTTCCGGATGATAGCCGTAAGCCGCAAAAACTTGTTTTGGAAACTGCTGCTGAAGCCGTCGCACCGTCAAGCAAGAACGCTGATTCATCGAAACGGCAATCAGTGCTTTGATTGGGCTTGTGGCCAGTCCTTTTACCAGCTGAGCTGCTTGTAGGGTCACAGCCTCAGAATTCATGTCCGTCAAATGAAACGGTTCATCATATTTATCCAAGTGAATGTGTGCGTCAATTGCTTTGATCACGTTCGCATCCTCCCAGAACAAAACCTAGTCGCATTGACCAGGTTTTGTCTTCTGTGTATGGGATGATTGTATCTTACTTTTACACGAATTCGCTAGTCTTTACTGTCCCCCGTTAGTATGAACAAACTGTCCCTTATAAAAAACTTGTAAACATGTTATATTTCTGCGGAAAACATAGAGAGAGGGCGGCTGATTATAGTGGCGTTGGAAATGAGAAAAAAATGTGAGCGTTGTAATTCTCCACTTGAGGGCAATTCACTCGCGTATATCTGTACCTACGAATGTACCTTTTGCTCTGCCTGTACGGAAGATATGAATTGCGTTTGTCCCAATTGCGGGGGAGAGTTGGTAAGAAGACCGAGGAAGCCAGCAAGTAAAAACTAGTTACTTACCTCGCAGGGCTAATTTTGTTTAATTCACCGGTTTGATCATTCACAGCGAAATAAAAATCTGACCAAGCTTCGTTCCCCTGTTCAATATCCACAACTCCGCAAATCACGGCGATATCCGCTTCTTGATGCGAAGTTAGATATTCGAATAAGAAGCCTTGGGGGCTTTGGGCAGAGAAGACCTGATTCCCCTCCAAATCAAAGCCGATCAAATATTCTGGACGATCCCAGTTGTCGCCAACTAAAGCGACAACTCTTTTTACGTTTTCATAGTACTTGGCTTCAAACACATTTTGGACTGCTGGACTAACCACTTGACCATCATAAAACCACTGCAATTCGTTAATTACTAGAATGTCAATCATCATGAGCATTCTCCTACCTGCTTTTCAGCCAGTTATCATAATCCTTGATTGGATAACCCCCAATTGCGGTGTCTCCGGCAGTTTTCCAACGAATCTTCCCTATTTATTTCATGATCATCCAACCCTAAAAATACCAAATAAAACATTTTGTTGCAATTTTTCGTAATAAAATTATTACTATCGCGATGATTCTAATGCTAAGAACAGGAGTTCAGGACTACCTCTTTTTTGTCCAACGAAGCCAAATCATACGAAAGACCCCTGCCTTTCGAACGGTTTCTATTTCAGTATGTATCCATCTAAACCGATTGCTATTTTCTGTGGTAATATTAGCTATTGACAGAATTTTTTTAATTGCAAAATTCGACTCTATCGTAATTCCGAGTAAAAACTCATAGTGTCTTCCTGGAGGTGTATGTTATGTCCATCGTAAACAGAGGCCAATTTATCGAGACCGTCCAGATGAAAAAGCTGGAGGTTTCTCTTATCAGTTCAGGTGATGGAACGGAAATCATTCACCATAAACTAGAAGCAGATGGTAAGTGGGGGTTAACTCCACAAGAAGGATGGGATGCCCTGGAGCATATAACGCTTCTTTCTGGTAAACTTCGACTCCAGACTGAGAAAGGTGAAAGAATTCTTGTTGCTGGTGATTCTTACTTTGAATGCCCTGTTACCAATTCTTTGATTTTTCATGCGGAGGAAGAAACTGAGTTCTTATATATTTCCTCTCGCCCCGTTTTTCATATATATAGCCACGCAAACAAAAAAACAATGGATCTTGCCGTCGCCATCGAAGAAAAAGATGGATACACAGCGGATCATTGCTACCGAATTGCGCAAATGTCTATGATGGTAGGCGAACAAATGGGGCTTGACCCCAATCAGTTGGTCAAACTTAATCTTTCTTCCTTCTTTCATGATGTTGGCAAGGTAAAAGTTCCATTAACCATTCTCCAGAAACCCGGCAAGTTAACCAGTGAAGAGTGGGAGATTATGAAGTTGCATACCACCTACGGAAGAGAAATTCTAGAAGAAACAAATCTTCCATTATTAAAAAAAGCAGGGGAAATTGTCGAACAACATCATGAAAGATACGATGGAAAAGGCTATCCCAAAGGCCTAACTGGTGATAAAATAGCTATCGAAGCGGAAATTATTTCCATAGTAGACTCTTATGATGCCATGACAACCGATAGAATCTACCAAAAGGGTCGGACGAAAGAAGCAGCACTGGAAGAAATCAAACGTTGCAGCGGCACCATGTACAACCCTGAAGTAGTAAAAGTTTTTCTCTCTTTAAAGGAAAAATTAAACTAATTTGGAGGAAATGCGATGAAGAAATTAGGAGTCGTTTTAACATCTGTAATGCTTGTGATGTCTCTTGGTATGGGAGTTGCTGGAGCTGAGTATTTGCCGCAATATGACAAGTACATTGAGATTCCTATCGACAAAGCTAGACATTTTGCCGATGCAATGGGACTTAATAAGTTTCCTTTGGGAGAAGAGACTGCTCAAAGATCTTTTCAATTTCAAGAAGCCTTAATTGCTAAGCGCGAAGCAAAAACTGGAAAAGAAATTGATCACTATTACATTTGGCTAACTGTTGATGGAAAGCCCGTTTTAGCGATTGACCCACCAATTGCATTGTTTTAATTAAAACATTTGCAATTATCAACAAAGTCACTACCTACATAGATAAGCCCGCTACCTTTTCTATCTGTAAAAGTAGCGGGCTTTATTGTTTAAACTTCATTCTGCTTCGTTCTTTGGGCGATTGGGTGATCATCATTTAATTGCAACAAGTCCCACAAATTCCCGTAAAGATCCTTAAATACGGCCACCATTCCATAGGATTGCTCTTTTGGTTCCCTCACAAATTCTATTCCTCTTGAAATCATTTCATTATAATCTCTCCAAAAATCATCGGTATTTAAGAAAAGAAATACTCTACCGCCTGACTGATTGCCAATAAAGGGCTCTTGCTCAGGTTTAGACGCTCTCGCTAGTAAAATTGTTGTGCCGACTGAACCAGGAGGCGACACTACTACCCACCGTTTGTTTTGCTCCGGCTGATACGTATCTTCGACTAATGTAAAATTTAGCTTCTTTGTATAAAACTCTATTGCCTCATCATAGTCTTTTACTACTAAAGCAATGTGAACGATCGATTGAACCATTATTGTTCCTCCTCTTTTCTGTTCGATTTCCTATGTATTATTCTGTAAGTTCTACGTCATAAACGATTCACTCGCTGGATCTTATTTTTCGAAGCTTTGGCCTAACTATGATAGTATACTAGACATAAACCAACCATCGTTGCAAGGAGAATGACCACAATGAAGTTTGTATCATGGAATGTAAACGGACTTAGAGCCTGTGTCAATAAAGGGTTTAACGAATATTTCACCGAGATGGACGCCGATATTTTCTGTGTTCAAGAAACGAAATTGCAGGAAGGACAAATTCAACTGGACATAGGAGCGGAATATTTTCAGTACTGGAATTACGCTGTTAAGAAGGGGTATTCCGGAACGGCTGTCTTCACAAAGATCAAACCACTATCGGTACGCTATGGATTGGAAGAGAATGAAGAACCTGAAGGCCGGATTATTACGCTGGAATTCGAACATTTCTATTTTGTTACGGTATACACTCCCAATGCGAAGCGTGATTTGTCTAGGCTGGACTATCGGCTGGAGTGGGAGGATCGGTTTCGCCACTACCTTTTACAATTAGACAACCATAAACCGGTTATTATTTGTGGCGATCTGAATGTGGCCCATCAAGAAATAGACTTGAAAAATGCGAAATCCAACCGGAATAACTCCGGTTTTACTCCAGAAGAACGTGACAAGATGACCCAATTACTTGGTGCTGGATTCCTTGACACCTTCCGCTATTTCTATCCGGACCGGGCGGACGCTTACACCTGGTGGTCTCAAATGCCAAAAGTAAGAGAGCGCAATGTCGGATGGCGAATCGATTACTTCCTCGCCTCTGCGCGTCTTGCTCCTTCATTACTTGACGCGCAAATAGACGCACACGTGACTGGCAGCGATCATTGTCCGATTATCTTGAAATTGGCCGACCTTTAATTGGCTTCACTGCCCAAAATTTTGTAATCGTAAAGTCTAAACCAATCATTATTTGGGCATCCTCCATTAGATGGTCATACTAATTGTATACTTCCTTTTGGGGGATTTTCGATGGGACACGATATTCGATTTCTTGAAATAGCTATTAAGACATGTGTTGGATTTATGGTGATCCTTCTTCTGACTCGGGTGCTTGGAAAAAAGCAACTGAGCAATGTTACTTTTTTTACCTACGTGACAGGAATTACAATTGGCTCCATTACCTCCGCTATGATCATCAATGAAAATATTAATTTTATCGAAGGAATCCTTTCACTTTCCTTGTGGTCCTTATTAACCGTTCTTGTCGAGTATATCAGCCTTAAATCCAGTAAAGCGAGGGTTCTACTGGATGGTCAGCCGACGATCGTGATCAAAAAGGGCGAAATCATGGAAGACGCGTTAAGACAGTGCAGACTGAACATGGATGACTTGAGCATGATGTTGCGCAAAGAAGACGTCTTTTCACTTAGGGATGTTGCCTACGCTATTCTTGAACCCAATGGTCAGTTGAGCGTCATGAAGACAAAGGGTGCGGAGAGTGTAACTAGGGACGACCTGGGGATACAAAAACCAGCAGTCAAAGTTTTTCCTTCGGAGATTATCGTGGACAGCCAAATTGTCGAGAAGAATCTGCAGGAATTTAACCTAAGCAAGGAGTGGCTCCATCAGGAGTTAAGCAAGCACGGTATTCATTCATTAAACGAGGTCTTCTATGCGGAGATTCAAGCAGACGGAACGTTGTTTGTCGATAAAAAGGGGAACACTCGTGAATATCATCACTAAAAGACTATCTCCCAAAAGCTCGTGAGCCCATCTTAACTGATGGTCACGAGCTTTTTTGGGCTTTCTGGAAACCGGTGGCCCGGAAATTCTCCTACTACTTCATACAAATTTACAATTCTACAACAAGATTACATATCAGCTTTAAATAGCCTTAATATTGGCTCATTACTCTTTTCTTGATCGATAAGATTGGGAGGAAAGTAGATGAGCATCGGAATTTATATCCCTCACCAGGCGGATTGCTACGTGAATCTTCAAAAACAATTAAGCTGGCATTATATTCAGTTGCTAAAAGAAAAGAAAACCCCAAATATCAAAGAGATTCGCTTCATCATCCTGGATATCGATAATACACCGGCGACTCCTTATGTGATTCATTACAGCAAGAAATACTCCAATGCCGCCATCTTTGTACTGACTTCTATGCGTAATGAGCATGATCTATTAAATGCCTTTGCCCACGGTGCTGATGATTACCAGGTAAAGCCTTGTCCGATCAAGGAAGTGGCAACCCGGATCAGAGTCATCCTCAAGCGAAAACAACATCATCTTCTGGATTCCCCAAGCTATTCTCATCTTGATGTAAAGACAAGATCGTTCGAATGGAGAGGAAAAACCCTTCAGCTTACCAAAATGGAATGCAAGATTCTCGAGGTCCTCTATCAAAACAAAAACTCTCTCCTCACAAGAGAGCAGCTGGTTCAGGGGATCTGGGAAGGAGGGATTGATCCCAATAGTAAAGCAATCCACGTGCATATCTTTAATCTCCGAAAGAAGCTATGGAATATGACAGAAGGGCAAGTAACGATCAATACAGTCACCAATCGAGGTATTTATATCACGACAAATATGAAGCCGAGTTAAAGGAAATATCAGGCAGACTAGAGGAAATATTTACATTTTTCTATCGAATCATTAACGATATCTCTAGTTGGCGTTAATAATTATTGATTACATTATGATTGTTAATTATTGATCCTTTTACCTAATGGAGGAGAAAAAGATGAAGCGTTTTGGTACTGGTGTACTACTAACATCAGCAGTTACTATGGCACTTTTGTCCGCCGCCCCTTACAGTCAGACGTTTGCCGCAGCTGCTGTTAACAAACCAGCGGCAGCACCCGTGAAAGCAGCACCTGCTGTACAAGTTTTGAAATCAGTCATCAATGTGAACGGAAAAGACACTTCCTTCTCCACGATCTCGCTTAATGGAACAACATTAGTATCCGTTCGCGAATTGGCTCTAGCAGTGGATGCCAAGCTCACCTGGAATGACAAAAGCAAGATGGTAGAGTTCTCCAAGGACGGAATGGTGGCTTCCTTTAATGGTGCCTCTTCCAAGCTGCTTGTGAATGGACAACCGATGAACATGGCGATCGCTCCCCGTACGATTAACGGAGCCATGTTTGTTGACGCCGCTAGCATTGTGAAATCACTTGGCGGTGAGGTTAGCAAGGATGCTTCAGGTAAGAAGCTGCAACTCTCTTTAGTGAAACTGTTAGACGGAAGCAATGAATCCGCTCGTTGGGTTAACGGAATTTCCCTCCTAGTTGCCCACGCTACGGATGAGACCAAACAAGATTACATAATCAACACGTCCAATAAAAAGTATGAACCTGCGGTAGAAGGTGAAGTGCTTTTTGCGGATATGGTCGTTTCTCCTGACGGAAAAAGCGCCGTAGCCCTGAACGAAGCAGGAGAAGTGTTTATCGCGGATCTCGCTTCCAAAACAGTCAAAAAAGTAAGCGAAGACAAGAGCATTAAAAGTGAACTTCAGTGGTCCAACGATGGAAGCAAGCTTTACTTCCTCCAAGGTGACAAAACAGCCGTAATCGCCGAGATTTCCATCGCTGACGGCAAAATCACCCCGCTTGTCGACGATAAAGTAAATTACAAGTCTGATCTGCAAGTTACTGCGGATGGCAAGAAGTTTGTGTATGTGGTTTCCAAAGACGGCAAACTTACCGCCGATTCCGTTAAAGAAGACGATCAAGCATCTGTGGATAATGCCAAGGTAACCCTTGATCTTGCAGGAACAGAACCGCAGATCTTTGTTTTCGATCCTACAGTGAAGGACGCGAAGGCTGTTCAGGTGACCAAAGGAACCGACAACAAAGTCTTCACGAAGTTGCTCCAAGACAGTCGCATCGTTTATGTCAGCGCTGATACGGAAAAAGAAAACCAACCTCCTGTCCTGAAATCCGTTAGTTTGGACGGAAAAGAAACAAAAGATTTGATTACCGATCTGTCTGTTCTTCAAAGCACCGTAATCGATGGTCACGTGTACGTTCTGGCTGCTGATGCCAGCGGTAAAAAAGCCGTTTACACAGTAGATGCCGCGACAGGCTCCAAGCAGAAGAAATGGGATGTTCCAGAAAATACCCAGCTTGTGAGCCTATCTGCTGACGGTAAACAATTGGCCGTCTCACTGTCTACAGAAAACGGTGAGTCCCTAGCTGTTCTCACTGATCAAGGATTCCGCGCAGTAACCAAATAATTTATCTAAAGGGGATTAGAAAAATGAAATTGTTCAAAAGACTTTCAATGGTGGCAGTAGCCGCAGCATTAATCGCAACTTCCGCATTCGCTGGAAACGCTTCTCAAGCAGAAGCAGCCGGTGTGCAAGGCAAGGTGGTTGTAGCCGGTTCAACAGCGCTTCTTCCTTTGACTTTGCAAGCATCTAAGGAATTTAAGCAAAAAAATCCATTGGTATCCATCTCCGCTTCCGGTGCAGGTTCCGTAACTGGCCCTCAATCGGTAGGCAAAGGAATTGCTCAAATCGGCGCTTGCGACTGGGACGCTTCCACTGATGTGCCTGGATTCAAAGCATTTAACGGAATGGTTGCACACAAAGTGGCGGTTATTCCTTTTGCCACAATTGTAAACAAAAACGTGTCCGTATCGAATCTAACCGGCGCTCAACTTCAAGAAATCTTCTCTGGTAAAATCACCAACTGGAAACAGGTGGGCGGATCCGATGCGCCAATCATCGTTGTTAACCGCGCGTTCGGTTCTGGTACACGAGTGAACTATCAAGTGAAAGCTCTTGGCGGAGGGCAGTTCATGAAATCCGGAGCGAACTACAAAGAAGTGAAATCCAGCGGTGACATGTACACAGCGGTAAGCACCACTCCAAACTCCATTGGTTTCATTGACCTGGTCTATGTAAAAGGCGACGTGAAAGCACTGAACTTCAACGGTGTCGCACCAACTGTTGAGAACGTAATCGCGAAGAAATATCCAATTTGGAGCTACGGGTACTTCATGACCAAAGGCCAACCAACTGGTGCAACCAAGGCATTTATCGACTATGTTCAAAGCGCTCAGTTCCAACAAGGTTCCCTTAAGAAAATGAAGTTCATCCCGATCACAAGCATGAAGTAAGCTACAAAACAATACGTAAATGAGATCAGCCCCAGAGGAGTTGGATGGGGCTGGTCGTTTTTACGAGAAGTCATGGAGGTCGTGCTATGGAGAAGCTGATGTTGGAAAATAGCTCTGTTGAAGCAAAACAATCGTCTCCAAAACTTGTCATCAAGAAAAGCTCATTCATTGATCGCGCTTTTCGTGTAAAAATGTCCAATCGGTTCTTTCAACTATTTTGTATGTGCAGTGCGTTTATCCTCAGTGTAACGCTGTTGTCGATCGTTTATTTCATCGGGAAAACTGGATTTCTTACCTTCCAAGAGGTCCCTCTTAAAACCTTCCTCTTTTCCCCCGAGTGGGTACCAGAAGAAAATAAGTTTGGTGCCTATATTTTTATTTTTGGAACATTGGCGCTGACAGCTCTTACACTGCTGATTGCCACCCCTATTTCGATCGGAATCGCGATTTTTATTGCGGAAATCGCACCGAATTGGGTAAAACGAATTCTTCGGCCCATTCTAGATCTGTTGGTCGGTATTCCCTCTGTTGTTTACGGATATCTCGGGTTAACCGTCCTGATCCCTTACATTCGCACAATAACGGGTCAGGATATGGGTGACGGATTGCTTGCCGCAGCACTCGTTCTTACGATTATGATTCTTCCTACCATTACAAGAATTAGCGATGATGCGATTTGCTTCGTTCCACATAAATACCGCCAAGCCGCTTATGCATTGGGCGCGACTCGCCATCAGATGATTTGGGGAGTTGTCGTTCCCGCTGCGAGTAAAGGAATCGTTACCGCGATCATTTTAGGAATGGCCCGGGCACTTGGCGAAACGATGGCGGTCGTCATGGTCATCGGGAATACCGCTCAGTTGGCCAACGGTTTGTTTGTACCCACTTCCGTGTTGACTAGTAATATCGTCATGCAGATTTCCAATGTGCCGTTTGATTCCACATGGAACTATGCGCTTTACCTCATGGCTTTCATGCTGCTCCTGATATCATTGGTACTCATTGTGATTATTCGTCTGATTCGCTTCAAAGGAGAGAGCGTTCATGAATGAGAGATTGTTTGGCAAGCCACGCAAACTTCCCCTTTTACTGAATAAAGCTTGGACTTTCTTTTTCTGGCTGATGGGGATTGGCTCCGTGATTTTGGTGGGCTGGCTCCTCTACACGATCCTAAGCAGAGGGCTTCCCTCGATCACGTGGGATTTCCTCTATAAGCTGCCGGATGAGATCGAAGCGGGTGGAGGAATCGGGCCGGTTTTTTTCAATTCCTTCTACGTATTGATTCTCTCGATGATCGTTTCGTTACCCATTGGAATCGGAGCCGGGATCTATTTAGCGGAATACGCTCCCAACAATGGCTTCACCGCTTTTATCCGGATGTGTGTGGAAAGCTTGGCATCTGTGCCGTCTATTGTTTTTGGCTTGTTCGGACTCTCCCTTTTCGTAGGGTACTTTCAGATCGGTTTAACGATTATCGGCGGTGCGGTGAGTCTGGGCCTGCTTAACCTCCCCGTTCTCACGAGGGTGACGGAAGAATCCATTCGGGCGGTCCCGAAAGAACTTCGCGCTGCGTCCTACGCTCTAGGAGCAACCAAATGGCAGTGTATTCGAACAGTCGTCCTTCCAGCCGCGTTAAGCGGGATTATTACGGGCATTAGTCTGGTGGCAGGACGCGCATACGGTGAATCCGCCGTGATTATTTTGACAGCGGGAACCAGTACATCAGGTGCGATGTGGGATTTCAATCTTTTCTCGCCTGGGGAAACACTGGCCGTCCACTTGTGGTATGTACAATCGGAAGCCATTGTTCCTGACGCCAAGGAAATTGCCAATAAATCTGCCGCTGTCCTCGTCTTTGTTGTCTTGATGCTCAACCTCCTCCTCCGCATACCGATCTGGCTGAGTGAGCGCAAATTTAAACTTCGTTAAGGAGAGAGCGAACGTGTCAATTATTGAAGTAACCGAACTAGATCTATACTACGGAAAACAACAAGCTCTAAAAAATATCAACATGAAGGTAAAAGAAAAAAGCGTCACAGCGCTTATCGGTCCATCTGGATGCGGGAAATCCACTTATCTAAGAACGTTGAATCGGATGAATGATTTAATCCCCGATGTCAAAATTACAGGGCAAGTGAAAATCGCCGATGCTGACATCTATCAATCCAATATTGGAATCGAATACCTTCGTAAACATATCGGAATGGTATTTCAACAGCCGAATCCTTTTCCCAAGAGCATCTACGATAATGTAGCTTATGGGCCTAAACTGCACGGGACGTCCAAACGAGCGGTTCTGGACGATATCGTGGAAAGAAGCCTGCATGCGGCCGCTTTATGGGAGGAAGTGAAGGATATTCTGAAGAAGCCCGCTTATAGCCTGTCAGGCGGGCAGCAACAGCGCTTGTGTATTGCTCGCGCGTTAGCGATCAATCCGCAAATCCTGTTAATGGATGAACCAACCTCCGCGCTTGACCCAATCTCAACGGCCAAGATTGAAGAGCTGATCGAAGAATTGAAAAAGACGTATACGATTGTCATCGTGACCCACAACATGCAACAAGCCGGCCGTATCTCCGATTCAACCGGATTCTTCTTGAACGGAGAATTAATTGAATATGATTTAACCTCATCTATTTTTCAAAATCCTGCGGATAAGCGGACAGAAGATTATATTTCTGGTAGATTTGGGTGAGAAGAGAAGAAAAGACTTCGTCCCTGTTCGCTCTGTTTAAGCTCGCGTGTAGCATATACTGTCCGCTCCGTTCACTACGGAAGGGAGTCGGCAAGAAAATCGCTTAGCGTCTCAGTCTGATGTAAAGAATGCCGACTCTTTTCCTTCCTACGTTCTCTGCGCTTGGTATCGCTTAAAATGAGCTGAAGTGACGAAGTCTTTTCTTCAGCGGGCTTACGCGAAAGGAAGGAATGTTCAATCACTTTACTTCTGTAAAGCAATTAAACATTCCGATATTATAAAAAAGATCGCCGAGTTCATTTCGACGATCTTTTTCGTATCCTATCTACCGTTATATAACAAATTAGGATATAGCATGAGCATGAACAGCGATAGACGCACATTCATACGGAACCGTTATCCTCACCCACGCCCCGCCTTCGGTATGATTTCCCGCTTCGATCCTTCCGCCGTGTTTCTCTACCAGCCTCTTCGCTGTATATAATCCTAGCCCAGAATGGCCTGTTGCCTGTGACCTTGATGGATCACCAGAGTAGAATTTATCGAACATATGCCGAAGATCTTGTTCGCTAAAGCCCGATCCCGTATCTTTCATTTCAAACGTAATTTGCTTCTCTTCTACGTGAATCACCCACTCGATTACGCCTTCGGTCGGTGTAAATCTTAAGCTGTTCGTGAAAATATTATCAAATACTTGTTCCAACCTGGCAGCATCTAGAAGGTACTTGGGCTCAGGATGAAGATGCCAACTTTCATACGAAAAACAAAGGACAATCTCCTTTTCACGGCATAATAGCTCATATTCTTCTTTTTTCCGCTGACAGAAAGCAAACAAATCCGTTGGAGCATACCAAAGGACATAATCGGGCATGTCGATTTTATTGAGAAACAATAGTTCCGTCAACAGTTTGTCGGCACGCTTCGTGCTGTTCTGGATGGTTAACAAGTACTTCTCCAGCCGTTCTGGATGGCGCGCACCGCTCTCGATTAAATTATCCGCATGTCCTTGAATAATCGTAAGCGGCGTCCGTAGATCATGCGCAATTGCTGCAATCATATCCCGTCTTTCCTGCTCCAACTTCCACTCCCGCATCAATGATTGCTCCAGCGCTTTTCGCATCTCTTCAAAGGCATCCGAAAGCTCCGTTAACTCCTTCGAACCGCCCTCTCCCGCTACGGAGAAATTAAGATCATTTTGTTGAATCCGTCTGGCTCCTCCGATAATCCGATGAATCGAAGGCTCTAGTCTTTTTCCTAAACTTCTTGCGAAAATGATTGCGAACAACACGATAAAAAAGAATGGCGCAATCAAGCTGCTTAGAATAAGAACAACCAGCAACCAGTTTCCAGGGTTGTTGGCAGACACGCTTAAACTATATCGCAGAACAAGCATGCCTTTTAGCTGTTTTTGCGAATTGAGGATGGGATAGTACTTGATGTATTTTCCGCCTTGTTTCTCCAGTTTGTTCAGCTTGTTGGGCACATCCTCCGGGCTGTTGACGAATAATTGCCCCTTCCAACCGTAGACAACCTCCCCCTTGAGATTAATGATTTGATATTGAATGCCTTTCGTCGGAATAACCCGTTCGAGTGCATCCTGCATATGTGGGGACAGCAGGTTATCTTTTTGCGTATCTACAAACTTTAGAATCTGTGGGATTTTCTGCTCATAATAATTCGCTGGAAGAATGTTCTTGTCCATCTGATTTAACAAAACATAAAGTAAACTGCCCCAAACCATCGCTGAACATAAAAAACTATAAAATAGCACAAGGGAAAATGCGCTGATAAACTGCCTGCGCAGCGTCCTTTTACTTGTCTTTACTTTCTTTCGAATTTGTAACCTACCCCCCATACCGTCGCAACAAATGTCATCTCAGGTGCTGCCCATGCCAGTTTTGCCCGAATGTTTTTGATATGTTCCGTGACAGTGGCCGAGTCACCCTCCGCATCGTATCCCCAGATTTTCTCGTATATTTGTTCTCGCGAGAAAACTTGATTCGGATGCATGAAAAGCAGTCGAAACACTTCGAATTCCCGACTGGTCAGCGGAATTTGAATGTTCCTATAAAATAATTGCAAGCTGTCCAAATCGATTGAGAGATCACCGTGATGCAGCAGCTTCGGTTGATGGGCGAAATGGTTCCTTTGCTCTCGACGGAGATGGGCTTGAATTCTGGCTTTCAATTCTTGTATGCTGAAAGGCTTGACGATATAATCATCTCCTCCGACAGCGAGTCCCTGGATACGATCAGTTTCAGCAGACCGCGCGCTTAAGAACAGAATGGGGCAGGATACCCGATTCCGTATGCTTTGACACACTTCGAGTCCATCCAGATAGGGCATCATAATATCAAGAATGATCAAATCGGGCTCATCTTCAAGCCGATCGAACACTTCCTTGCCGTCACAAGCAACTCGCACATCGTAACCTTCATCCTGCAGCGCATCTCGCATAAACTCTACGATTTCCCGCTCATCGTCGGCAATCAATATCTTTTCTCTCATTGCGCTTGTATCCTTTCTTGTCTTTCTTCCTCCAAATCCCATTTTAGCTGCTTGTACGTGAAAAATCTCCCTAAAATGGAACATCTCCTTTCCACTTCAGGGAGTCATTAGAAGCTATAGGGTTAGTACTTCGTAGTCGGCTCTTTTACTTTATCGAAAACGATAATTCCGTCAAACTGTTCTTTAGGAACAAACTTCATCGACATCGGTTCAATGATCTCAGATGTCATTCCGTCCTCGGCAGCATAGATCGGCTTGAACATCCAAGCGTTATTGGGATTCGGGGACTTGTGTTTGGATAAATCGGTGAACGCAATCTTATAGCCGCTTTGCATGATCAGATTCTCTAGGCTTCCCTTTGGCATTGGCTTGATCTCAAACAGCTTTTGAGTTGAGATTGTACTCGCTTTTCCGCTATTCATATACAGACCCATTACATATTCCTTATCTTTAAGTTTTTTCTGAAGCAGCTCTCCCATGCTAGTAAAGCTGTTGATCCATTTCCCCTTCTCTTTGGTAGCAATTTTTGAAGTGTTCTTCGCAAGGTGGTCGTTATGTGCCCATAAAATCACCTTTTTGCCCGGGTACATTACTTTCATTAACCACTCTACATTGTCAGCCATGATACGATCTCGGAATTCATAACTTTCTTTCGTCCCATACATCGCCATTTCGATAAACTTGATGCGATCTTCCAATGTTTTTACTGCAATCTCAACCATATGCGGATTGGTCGGATATTGCGCCGCAAGCTGTTCCTTGTGATCTTTTATGAACTGAATCAATGCCTTGTATTTCGGTTCGTATTTATCCTTGACTACCTTAATTTCTTTCTTGGCTTGGGGATTACTATCGCTGTCCAGCCCATATTTGTTGAGGACCGCATAGAAATCGGTTATCGTTTGCATTTCAAAATTGAAGTAATCCTGCCCCTGATTCTTATCCACCTTGGAAATCCAATTCGCGATAAACTGCGTTAAATACGCAGACGTAAACTGCATATCATAGCCTGCAAGATACAAGGGGTCTTTCGTCCCACGTTGTTTCTTAATATAATCGAACAAACCAAGTGTCTCTTGGGAATGCCAGATCGGAAAAATAGAACGCTGCATCATTTCTTTGGAAGTCAAGTTCCCGGCGTTTTCATAGGCAGCGAAGGAATCGCCAAGTCCTGACTCAAATGCAATGACATCAAAATCAAGCTCTTCATGCAAATACTTGATCAGCCTTGTTTTCATACTGCTGTATTCTGCGACGCGATGGAAGTTCTCTCCAAGGCAAACTACGGTTTTATCCTTCAGTAAAGGTTTTAGAAACGCTAAATCCTTATAATCCTCTGACGTTAGAGATTTTATTTCTTGAATATTCCCCTTAAATCCTATGTTGTTCTGCGTGGTTGCAGAGACATTAGCCGTCGACAGTAATAAAGAAAATGCCAGCCCCACTGCCATAGCGCCTGTCAATCGTTTGGTTGCTTTCATTGTGATCATTCTCCTCTCTTAAGTCCGTTGAATCGTTCTTCTAAACTGCTCAACCATCCTATCAAGAACATCTAAGGAATTTATAAAGACCGCCGATTCACTTTCTACCCATACAAAGCGTTCCTGTTCATCTTTTTGTCGGAGACGGCTGAGTGACAGAAGAGTAAAGTTAACAAACAACTCAAATAAATTGCAATTCTTTCAATTTCCGGTTATTCTAATGAAGAATTATTTTTGTTCGGAGTGAAGGATAGTATAAGGTAATATTTTTTCGTCTTAATGATCCTCAGAGCAAGGATAGTAGTATATGTGTGGTTATCACACTAGGAGGCAACAACAATGGAACAAGGCACAGTAAAATGGTTTAACTCAGAAAAAGGTTTTGGATTTATCGAACGTGAAGGCGGAGAAGACGTATTCGTTCATTTCTCAGCTATTCAAAGCGAAGGTTTCAAATCTCTTGACGAAGGTCAAAAAGTTACTTTTGAAGTTGAAAAAGGTCAACGCGGACTTCAAGCTGTAAACGTTCAAAAAGCTTAAAAATGACCATAAAAAAAGGCTCTATTTTTAGAGTCTTTTTTTTATTATTTGGAAAAACAAATGAAAACTCTTCGTCACATCTCGCACTTATTATTAAATCAATTCCACCTCTAAATCAGACCAATAGACATATTGACAAAAAATAATTCATTATGATAAAATAAAAAATTTTAATACAGAAAATGTGTGATATACTTAATAGGTTAACTCTAATTGGGGGTGAACTTATGTTTAAAATAGGCGATAAGATTTTTTATCCGAATCACGGTGCAGGTGTGATTCATTCTATTGAGGAGAAAGAATTTCTCGGAGAAAAGCATCTATATTATGTATTGAATATGCTGCTGAAGGGTCTCCAAATTATGGTTCCTGTAGAGAAAATGTCCAACCTAGGAATACGTCTGGTTGTCAAATTAGATACTTTAGATAACGTTTTAGCTATGTTTAATGAAGAAGAGCCCGATCTTACAATTAATTCTACCCAGAGACACCGAATTAATTTGGATAAGTTGAAGCGGGGTGATATTTATGAAGGTGCAGAAGTCATCCGCGATTTAGTTTGTATAGGTAAAAAAAAGGTGCTTGGAGCTGGAGATAAAATGATGCTCGATTCTGCTAGGGAGATATTACTTAGTGAATTAGCACTTGTTAAAGGGATTGAAAAAGAACAGGCATCCTTACTACTGTATGAGGCCATCAATAATTAGGCAGTACTTATCTCAATTTATACTGGTTGCTCCGCTTTCAATAACTAGAGGTTTTACTCCTTCAGAGAAGATTAAAACAAAAAAGTCCTTCTGCCAATTTAGCAGAAGGACTTTTTCGCTGAATGAACACTTCTATGCGCAGTTCCTAACAAGCTTCCGATTCTCTATTCACATTTAGAATTCGATACAACTCATCAAGCTTTTGGATTTGATAGGTTGGGAGAATATTCGTGTCATTCGACTTCAGTTCGGGGTTGAACCAGCAGGTGTCCAGCCCAGCTAGCTGTCCGCCTTTCATATCGGAGCTTAAGGAGTCCCCTATAATTAATGCTTGCTCCACAGAGAAATGAGGAATCCGTGCAAAAACATAATCAAAAAATTCCTTCATCGGCTTTTGATAGCTCGTCTCCTCTGAAACAAAAATCCCCTTGAACAGCGGGTACAGGCCTGAATCCCGCAAACGTCTATCCTGAGTCCTGGAGACACCATTCGTAACGATATATAAGTCATACTTATTATGCAGGGCTGTAATCAGCTCCAAAGCTCCGTTAACAAGCTGGTGTCCTTCTTCTAGGTGGACGCGATATTTCTTTTCCAGCAAGACTCCGTCAACCTCTTGACCATACTCTCGAAAAAGCAATGAAAAGCGCGTATTGACTACCTCATCAACATCTATTTTTCCTTCTTCAAAAGCTTTCCAGAGACCATGATTGATTTTTTTGTATCGGTCTATTATTTCTGCGCTTAGCGGAATGTTCTGCTCCTCAAAAAGCAGGCGCAACGCTTTGCTTTCTGCCGCCTGAAAATCCAACAATGTATCATCTACGTCGAATAAGAGTGTTTGGTATTTTTTCAACAGTCGCCCCTCCATATTTACTCGCTTAACGACATCTTAGCCGCCACTTGGCTCTCCCGTCCACCGCCTAATTTGAAGATAGCGATGCCACTCACGATAATGACTACACCAATGAGCTGCTTCAATGTAAAAGGAACCCTCTCCAGACCCAACCAGCCTAGTGAGTCAAATAATAAAGCAAACCCGAGCTGTGAGGTCAACGTGATAGAGATCGCTAGGGAAGGGCCAAGTTGCCTGATCCCTTGAACCACACAGATCACTACTCCTACCCCAATCATACCGCTGAAGGCGTACCAGAGCTTCATATTTTGCAATAAAAATAGATGTTTTCCCTCGAAGATCAACCCTATCGTCAGTGAGGCGAGGAATCCCATGCCTAATACCAATGTTGTCGTTGCCCAGGATCCTGCGCGTTCATTCACCTTGCTGTTGAAAATACTTTGCACACTGACCAGCGAACCGGCGACGAGCGCCAAAAATAGTCCTAGAACCATAAGCTTTTCTCTCCCAATGGCTGAATTTTAATCGTTATTCGTAGAGATTATCACTTGCAATCGCACGCAGTCCTTCTCTGTCCTTCACAAGGATAAGCCCTTTGTTCCGCTCAACCAGACCCTCTGTACAGAATTGTTTGATGACCCGGTTCAGGTGTCGATAGCTGGTTCCAATTAGATTCGCTGTATCCTTTAGACTGACGGCGCTCAGTTGCCCTTCTAATAGCGAATCCGATTCATCACAAGAGGCTGACAACAAATAGCTCGCCAACCGCACTTCCACCGGATACAACAAGTTGAAACTTAATGAATTGGATTTAATCGTAAACTTACGGGTAATGATATCCAACATAAATTGCAGCAGCGGCGCATAATCGCTTCCGTATTTTTTTAACCAACGGTGATGAATACCGATCATACAAACAGGTGATACGGCCTTAACCGTATTGATAATGTGAATCCCACGCAAGTATTCAACATCCCCGATCACTTCAAGCGGTGTCTTAAAAGAAAGAATGAGTGTTTTGCCTTCCGCCGAGGTGGTATAGATTTTTACCTTCCCCTTAACCAGTACGTACAGATACTGCGAAGACTCTCCTTGGCTACAGATGAGTTCCCCTTGATCAAATGAGTACAGCGATAAGTGCGGTAATAATTGCTCATTAAAAATCGATTCGATTTGATGGACTTGCAGATAGGATTGCAGTTGCTCGCGATCTTTGATTTCTTTCACAATCCGGTTTCACCACCAGTCATTCGGCTATAGTCGTTCGAAATATTGTCTGCATTTAAAGCCTGAGAACCAATACACCAGTGATCATCAAGGCGATGCCAATAAACTGTGGCAGCTTCATCTTCTGCTTCACGA
This sequence comes from Brevibacillus ginsengisoli, assembly GCF_050113715.1. Classification (NCBI taxonomy): domain Bacteria; kingdom Bacillati; phylum Bacillota; class Bacilli; order Caryophanales; family Paenibacillaceae; genus Brevibacillus; species Brevibacillus ginsengisoli. The sequence continues at coordinate 9,785 of NZ_JBNJQR010000001.1, read as the reverse complement.
CACCGAACCAGCCGTTACCGTCAATGATAAAGGTCAGGCTCAATTGAGCAATCAATAAAGTAGCCATCGTAAGGGTTACACCGATGTGATGCATAGCTGTCACATTACTAAAAACAATAATCGCCCCTAAAGCACCACTAGTCAAATACAACGGCTTCACTTGCTTAAACTCTTGCCATCCTCCGTCACGGACGAACAACAGGATAATCAAGGCTGTAAGGAATCCCGTCAACTGGGTGATCGTCGCTGTTTGCCAAGTGCCAATATCATGACTAATCCGAGAATTGGCCACTCCCTGCAAGGTAATAAAGGCCCCGCCTAAAAATGCGAAGAAAATCCCTCTCACACTGTTCCCTCCCCAATACGGACTTTTCATTATTAAATGACAAATGGAAGGAACTGAGGTAGGACATATGTCCTCGATTTTATAGGTTATGGTCACATCTCAATATTACATTTATCAAATAAAAGGTTAATATTGGAATAATATTTGAGTACTAGAATGAGAAGTGGATTGCTAGAGTTCAATGATTGAATCGGGATGGGGGTAACCTGCTTGAGCATTCGTTTGAAGCTTTTTTTTGGTTTTACAATCGTTTTAGTACTCCTTGCTTTCATTAGCACCATCTCTTGTTTAATCATGATGTCAGTTGGTAACCAGACAGAGGAGATTGAAAAGCGGTGGATGCCCAGTGTCACCAACTTGAGCAAAATTCAAAAAGATGTTGGGGATGTTTCACGGATTCTGCTCGAGCTTCCGCAAGAAACGCAACCGGACCATGTTGTGGAATTAAAGGCTCAGCTCGAAAGCACATTGAAGCAATTAGCCGCTAATCGCAAGGAAATCGAGGCATTGTTGACAAACTCTGAGCATCAGAAACTATACAACGCTTTCAGTGCCGACTGGAAGGATGTTGAGAAGAAAATACCCGATATCCTTGCCAAAGTAAATGAGGGAGACGGCTACTTCGCGAATCTGGAGTATCAAACTGTGCGCCCAAAATGGGAAAGCGCCAATCATAGCCTACAGCAAATTGTTGAATTGTGCGAGAAAGCGGCTAAGCAATCGACCAAAACATCCGTCGAATCGTTCCAAAAAGCAATGGATTGGATCACCATTTTCTCATGCATCGCGATAGTCGTCGGGATTATGTCGGCGTTTCTCCTCTCCCGTCAAATCATTCGCCCGCTTGCATTGTTGCGAAAAGAATTGGGTCTATTGACAGAAAAGGGTGGAGATTTGACGCAGGAGATCAAAATCGTGCGAAAAGATGAAGTAGGCGAGCTGGCACGAACGGTCAATCTCTTTCTGGCCAATGTCCGGACGATTGTCGCCAATACCCTGAAGGAGTCAGAAGAAGTGACACAGCTTGCCTCTTCCCTTACACATACGGCCCATCTGTCTAATGAAAGCTCGAAACAGATGGCGACGACCTTCCATGAATTGGCGGAAGGAGCCAACAAACAAGCGGAATATGCAACCCAAATCTTTCGGAAGATGGAGGGCACACAGTGTCAGGTTCAGACCGGCTTTTCTAAATCGCTGGATACAGCGACAAGTGCCCAAGATTCTACGAGGGTTGCGGTGGAAGGCAGAAAATTTATGAATGAAGCCATTGAACATTTGCAAACCATGAATGAGATTTTTGCAAAATCGACGCATTCCATCCATCAATTAACCGAGCGTTCCAACAAGATCGGCGGAATCGTTACGACTATCACCGAAATATCCAGTCAAACCAATCTGCTGGCATTGAACGCAGCCATTGAGGCGGCCCGAGCGGGTGCACAAGGTAAAGGATTTGCCGTCGTCGCCGAAGAAGTGCGTAAGCTTGCGGATCAAACCAAACAAGCCGCAGAACAAATCATCGTGCTGATTCGTGCCATGCAGGATGAGACAAACACGACAGTCTATATGATGGAAGACAATCTCACTTCTTTACATAACCAGATTGAGATGATTCAAAAGGGCGGAGAGTCCCTCACCAAAATCGTCCACCACGTGGAACAAACGGAGAGAGATGCTCGGGATCTGCAAGAAATATTCACCGTCTTGAGTAAAGAATCGATGTCCGTACTCCAACAAATTGAAGAGATGTCGACGATTATCGAGCAATCAGCAGCGGGAACACAACAAGTAGCGGCCACCGCAGAAGAACAAGCTCACAATATGAGCGGAATCTACCATACCGCGATGGAATTCTCCCAAGTCTCCAATCGTCTGCAACGAGAGGTAAGCAAGTTTACCATGTAAACCACGCATTCGAACAAGAGAGAACAAACATACAAACCCGGCCTGTTATGGACCGGGTTTTACTGTCATTCGCACAAATTCATATTGAATATTTTACTTCCGAATGGTTTTTAATCATCAACTCATCCTGCATCGTTTTCCCTGTTCGTTTATCCACGACTCTTCTCCAGATCTCATTTTTTCTGTAATTTTTGCCTTCTATGCAATGAAATTGATGATTTCTTTCTTCAACATGATAGGAAGTAGGCCATTCACTTTCACAATAGATCGCTCCCTTAAGATGCTGCTCTGTTAACCAAACCCGAATTTGAAACGGATGATTGGTTGGGTTATAGAATTGGAGATCAATATAATTGTAAAAAACACTAGCCCCGCTTCCAAATGGCAGTACTCTTTGATCGTCAGGAAAAGGATCAAAACTATGATGGTGTCTTTCCTTAATTTCTAGCGGTGTATGCAAAGCCAGCCAAAAAAGCAAATTCGCTAACTGACATAAACCACCCCCAACACCAGTCTTTACTTCTCCCTGCGATAATAACAATCCCTCAATATACCCTTTGCTGGCTGCTGGTTTGCCAATTAAATTCCAAAAGGAAAAAACTTCGCCTGGTTTAATTACAATTCCATCCAGACTTTTTATAGCAATAGCAAGATTCGTAATTTTATTTTCTTGTAATTGCGGGTCTGATGAACCCAGTTTTCTTCGTAACAGCGACTGGTGTCGTTTTATTGTAAAAGGGAAAGGATCCAGCCTTCTCTCATTCGCAAATTTCATAAAGAAATTACGAAAATATCTCTTCATTCGCAGTTGAAAGATTCTGAATTTATAAACCAACGGAATTTTGACTAAGGCCTGCTTGATCATTAAGAGCCCCCATTGCTAAATGACTTGTTCCTCTTCTTCCCCGACCGTAATCCCATACTTCTTAATCCGCCGCATCAACAGGGACTGTGTAATGTTCAACGCTGCTGCGGCTTTTCGCGTGCTTTTATGCTGTTTGAGTGACTGTGCGATCAGTTCCTCTTCTATTTTTTCGATCCGCTCTGTCAAAGAGAGATTGCCGCCCAAGTTCATCAGGCTGTCATCGATTGCACCCATCTGACGAAACTCTTCGGGCAGATCAGATACCTTAAGCTCATCCTGCTTGGCGGTAATGACAATCCGCTCCACCAGATTTTCCAACTCCCGTACGTTCCCCGGCCAGTCATACAGATGCAGCACATCCAGTACCTCTGCCGTGAAGCGACGCTGGCCGTTGTGCTTCGTATTGAACTTTTTCAGATAAAAATAGAGCAATGGAAAAATATCTTCCTTACGCTCACGCAACGGGGGGACATTAATCGGCAGGATGTTGAGTCGATAGTAAAGATCATGTCGGAATTTACCCAGCTTGACTTGCTCCAGCAGGTTGGCGTTCGTCGCGGCAATAATCCGAACATTGGCGGTATACGTTTTTGTGTCGCCGATCGGCATAAACGTCTTGTTTTGCAATAAAAGCAGGAGCTTTGACTGCAGGTGGAAGGGAAGCTCACTGATCTCATCGAGAAATAGCGTGCCATTGTCCGCCATTTTGACCAGACCAATTTTCCCCGTTTGATTGGCCCCGGTAAACGCCCCTTTGTGATAGCCAAAAAGCTCCGATTCGATCAGCGACTCGGGGATAGAGCTGCAGTTGACATGAACGAACGGTTGACCACATCGATCGCTCAGCTGGTGGATATGCTCGGCAAGGAATGTTTTGCCTACCCCGGTTTCACCCGTGATCAGAACAGTGGTATCCACGACCGCTACCTTTTTTAGCAGCTCTAATAGTGAGAGATAAGAACGGCTGGTGCCAATCAGGGTCTCCTTGTGGCTGCTCTGTACCTCCCGCTTCATTAAATGAACCTCTTCGCTGTACCTTTTCAACAGCGCAACGGTCTCCTCCAGCTTAGAGCTGGTCCTGGCCGCTTCTGTAATGTCGCGGGAATGGGCGACAATCAGCTCGGGTAATCCCAGCTCGTCCGTAATGAGGTGACCTGTGACCAGAAACCTGCTCTTGTTGTTGACTAATTGTACCGTTGTCGTCGTTTTCCCAGTTTCTATCACCATTCGCGTGACGGACGGGTTGAAGATACCCATCGCTTCCAATTCCGCCACGTCACGACCGATGAGTTGCTCTTTGGGGACACCACATAGATTTTCACTCGCATTGTTCAGCCAGAGCGTCGTTCCTTGCGCATCGGAAATGTAGATTCCATCAGCAAGCGCATTGAAGATATCGATGAACTGTCTTGTTTTGAAATGTGACAGTATATCAGCTTCGTGTTTCACCGGTTATCCACTCCCCTGATGAGTTTTTCTATAGGTACGGACTGAATCGCTTTTGAAAAAGAGTGAATTGAAATCGATTCAACGAAAAAATGGCGTTGTTTCTCTTTCGACTCAATTTTAACGAATCGACTTCGATTCACTCAATTATATGGAATTGTTCGAAAATTGTAAATTGTAAACGATTTCAGCACTGGCACGACAATTGCTTATTCATAAGGTTAATCCTATCAATTTTAAAAATGAGTGAGATCAAATTGCATTCCTTATACACCAAATTTGTATCGCTGGAACAAGCCCTTGAGTCCGTAAAAAATGGAACCCATCTAATCTGTGGCGGTTTTGGCGGGATCGGTTCACCCCATTCGCTAATCGAAGGCATTCTGCAAAAGGACGTCAAGCATCTGAAAATCACGAGTAACGATGCGGCATATCCGAATAGCGGAATCGGTCGGCTCATTTCCGCCGGACTTGTCAAAACACTGGTAACCTCCCACATCGGCTCCAACCCGTACGCTGGTCAACTCATGACAGAGGGACTACTGGAGGTCATCTTCGTTCCGCAAGGGATCTTAGCTGAAAAAATTCGAGCAGGAGGCGTAGGCATTCCCGCTCTGGTAGTCGATATCGGACTGGGTACGATCATGGAAGAAGGCAAGCAGATCATTCGCTTCAATGGTATAAGCTGCCTGATTGAACCGGCCATCACCGCTGATGTGGGGATTGTGTATGCCAAGACAGCGGATACGTACGGAAATCTGATTTACGATAAGAGCGCTCGCAACAATAATCCGCTCGTAGCCATGGCCGCAGATATTACGATTGCCGAGGTGGAGGAAATCGTACCCGTTGGAGAGCTTGACCCAGAACTGATTGCAACTCCCGGTATCTATGTGGACTATATCGTGGGGAGGGGCGGATCATGGATACGGAGATAGAAGAACGCAATATCATTGCGCGCCGTGCCGCAAAAGAGATCGAGCCTGGCATGGTGGTCAACCTAGGCATTGGCATTCCTGAATTGGTTGCCCATTTCATCCCGCGAGATTGGCAGATCATGTTTCATTCAGTAAACGGAATATTGGGCATCGGCTCCACCCCGATCAAGGGACATGAGGATCCTTACCTATTCAATGCAGGAGGCACGCCGGTCACCCTTGTGCCTGGCGCTTCGATTTTTGACACGACCATGGCCTATGCGATGGTTCGACGGCGAATGCTGGACATCGCGATTCTCGGCGGACATCAGGTGGATGTCACGGGGAATTTGGCCAACTGGATTATCCCAGGAGAACGTGTCCATGGGATCGGCGGGGGTATGGAGCTGGCGCAACGGGCAAAAAAAGTGATCGTACTGATGAAACATCTGGACCCACAGGGTAAATCCAAAATCGTGAAGCGCTGCACCTATCCGCTGACCGCAAAAGCGTGCGTACATCTAATCATTACCGAGCGGGCGGTTATTGAGGTGACACAGGCGGGTCTGCTCCTACGGGAGGTTCAGTATCCCTACACACTGCTGGATGTGCTCGGCAGTACCGATGCCCCACTTCGAATATCAGAGAATTTACTTGTAGCGGAATAACCAGATTCTTGAGAAAGGAGGTGGTGCTGCGAAGCTTGATCCTCGCAGCCTATCACCGAAAACTTTTCAGCATTACAAAAATAGGGGGAATAAAACGATGAAAAAAATGACGAAATCTTTAGGATTTGCAGTGTCACTGCTGCTGTCCCTTTCACTTTTCGCAACAGGCTGTAGCCAATCTGCTTCCAATTCAGCCCAACCGGCAGCATCTAGCATGACGAAAGAAGCCGGCGTGTTTACCTATGCGGCATCCGGCGAATACCAGCCATTCAGCTACTTTAAAGACGGTCAGCTGACCGGGTTTGATATCGAAATCGGCGAGGAGATCGCGAAGCGGATTGGAATGAAGCCAAAAGCCGTTACCTCCCCATTCTCTGGCATCATCGCGGGCGTTAAGGAAGGTCGTTATGATGCTGCGATTGCCAGCCACGCCATCACGGAAGAACGCAAGCAGCAAGTGGACTTCGCCGACTCGTACTACCTCTCCGGCGGTCAGCTGTTTACCCGTCCAGACAGCAACCTCACCAAGCTTGATGATTTGAAAGGCAAGGAAGTAGCTGTTGCACTAGGCACAACCCACGAAAAAATGGCCCGCCAATATACCGACAACATCAAAACCTATGACAGCGACATAACCGCTCTACGCGCATTGGAGCAAGGCAAACATGACGTAGTGATTACTGACAGCGTCGTAGGCGAGATCGCGATTAATGACGGCGGTCTGAAAATTAAGAAAAGTGGTCTTCCCCTGTCGGAAGTACAGCATGGTATCGCTGTTCGCAAAGGCAACACCGAACTTTTGAAAAAAATCAATGAAGCCCTAAAATCGATGCACGAAGACGGCACCTACCTCAAATTGAGCGAGAAATACTTCAAGCGCGACATCAGCAAAAAAGAATAGTTGAACTTCCTGCCTACCAAGCCTTTGATTGTTTGCAAAGGTTTGGTAGGTACATTCCATTTCAGCGAGGAGTGGCGTGAATGCCCAGCATTTCCCATTTGTTAGAAGAACTGATCCGAACTTACCCTTTTTTTATCAAACCGCTGCTGCTTACGTTTGAATTGACGATCGCATCTATCATCGTAGGGATCATCATCGGGTTGTTCATTGCATTGCTTAAGGTTTCCAATATTCCTGGCGGTCAGCTTTTAGCCAACATTTACATCACCCTGATTCGCGGCACACCACTGATTGTGCAAATCTTCGTCCTCTATTTTGGGTTCTACAAAGTCATTGACCTAGGCCAATTCTGGTCGGCTGCGCTAGCTCTAGCCATCCATAGTGGTGCTTATATCGCCGAGATTTTCCGCGGCGCCATACAATCGATCGACAAAGGACAGATGGAAGCAGGCCTATCCCTTGGTATGACTCGCGCCGAGACGATGCGCCGGATCATTTTGCCGCAGGCGCTGAAACGTTCGATTCCTCCGCTCGGCAACCAGTTTATCCTGTCCCTCAAAGAATCGTCATTGGCTGCCTTTATCGCGATGGATGAGCTGTTCTCGCTGGCACGACGTATGTCAGCTGAAACATTTGACGAAATGACCTACTTCTTGATCGTTGCCCTGTACTATCTAGTCATCGTCATGCTTTTCACCTATGTGGTGAACAGAATGGAGCAGCGGTTGGCCAAAGGTGATTCGTAGAAAGGGGGAGAGAAAATGAGTGAAAAGCAGGAAATGATCCGTGTACAAAATTTGAAAAAGAGCTTTGGCGACGTTGAAGTGTTAAAGGACATCAACCTGACAGTGAAAAAGGGCGAGGTCGTTGTGCTAATCGGAGCCAGCGGTTCGGGAAAAAGCACATTGATCCGCTGCATCAACTTTCTGGAGATGAAAAACGGCGGAGATGTCATTATCGAGGGAAAAAACATTGACCCCAAGAAAGACGATTTGACCAAGGTGCGGCAGACAGTGGGCATGGTGTTCCAGCATTTCAACCTTTTTCCGCACAAGACGGTTATCGAAAATGTCATGGAGGCACCGATGATCGCCAAAAAGGTCAGTCGGACAGAAGCCCGCGAAGAAGGCATGAAGCTGTTGAAAAAAGTAGGGCTCGAAGAAAAAGCAAGTGTTTACCCCTCGAGCCTCTCTGGCGGACAAAAGCAGCGCGTGGCAATCGCCCGTTCGCTAGCGATGAAGCCAGATATCATGCTGTTTGATGAGCCGACCTCCGCCCTCGATCCAGAACTGGTTGGCGAGGTGCTGGAAACGATGAAGCAGCTTGCCCGCGAAGGGATGACGATGATCATTGTTACGCATGAAATGGGGTTTGCCAAGGAAGTGGCCGACTGGGTGGCTTTCATGCACCACGGGAAGATCATTGAATTGGCCCCGCCATCAGAGATTTTTAACAGCCCAAAAGAAGAACGGACTCGGGAATTTCTTAATCGAGTTCTGTGAAAAAACAGCAAGAAAACCGGGAGTCTCCTTCCTCTTGCGTTTCCTTTGAGCTAATAGAAAGATCCACTGATGAGGATTACATCAGTGGATCTTTGTTTAATCCAATTGAACACTACAAAAACCGCCGATTCACTTTCTTCCCATCGTAAGTAAACAACACGGCTCGATCATCCAGGACCGATTCTAAATGAATGGATTTGCCCCAAATCTGATGAACATACGGCAAGGTCCGCTCAATATACTTGACGTCAAGCTCCAGTCCCTCGAAGTATACAGAAACTGCTTAACCTAACACTATTTGACCAAATAATTCAAATAAATTGCTATCCTCTCAATTTCCTGTTATTCTAATAAAGAATTATTTTTGTTCAGAGCAAAGGATAACATAGGGTTTATTTTTCGTCTTGATGATCCTAAGAGCAAGGATAGTAATACATGTGTGGTTATCACACTAGGAGGCAACAACAATGGAACAAGGTACAGTAAAATGGTTTAACGCAGAAAAAGGTTTTGGATTTATCGAACGTGAAGGCGCAGAAGACGTATTCGTTCATTTCTCAGCTATCCAAGGCGAAGGTTTTAAATCACTTGACGAAGGTCAAAAAGTTACTTTTGAAGTAGAAAAAGGCCAACGTGGACCCCAAGCTACTAATGTTCAAAAAGCTTAATAATGACAACAAATATAGACAGGCTCTATTTTAAGAGTCTGTTTTTTTTATTGTCCAAAAAAAATCAATTAAAAACCCTACTCAAGAAGAAAATGAGTAGGGTTATGGAACAGTACAGTAAATGGTAGACTGAGTATAACATAGTACACTTGAAATCCCTAATTATTTTTTTTAATTCCGCAAACAAAGAATAGATCGATGTCTTTTATGGGGTATCATCAGCGGTAAGGAAATTTTTGTACGTTAATGCTATAAAACACTTGATTTATTAGCAAAATACCGAAAATGGTCGTAACTGCCCTTTAAGTTAATAGATAATACCGGTAAAAAAAGCTCATGAGTCTATCTTAATAGATAGACTCATGAGCTTTTTTTGCTCCCTGAAAACTGGATACGCAAGTATTTTAAGGATAATGGACGTGGATAAGTCCTCGACCGATTAGTATTCGTCAGCTCCATGCGTTGCCGCACTTCCACACCGAACCTATCAACCTCATCGTCTATGAGGGGTCTTACTAGCTTGCGCTATGGGAAGTCTCATCTTGAAGGGGGCTTCACGCTTAG